>JAGCPG010000083.1 GCA_017645245.1 Bacteroidales bacterium | reverse complement strand
TGTTTCAATCCACACGCCCGCATGGGGCGCGACGAGTGCAGGCCGAAGGACTGGCGGCAGAAGATGTTTCAATCCACACGCCCGCATGGGGCGCGACTTAATTGCTTCCAAACATCATCTTCAGGGTTAGCGTGGTTTCAATCCACACGCCCGCATGGGGCGCGACTGAAGAAATGGAGGTTTAATTATGGAACAGATTAAGTTTCAATCCACACGCCCGCATGGGGCGCGACCACCAGAATAAAGCACATCAAAATCTGTAGAGGCAGTTTCAATCCACACGCCCGCATGGGGCGCGACAATGGTTTCGCCACCTTCAACAATAATTTGTCTTGTTTCAATCCACACGCCCGCATGGGGCGCGACCGTTCAAGTTCAATTCAACGGAATATCAATAGTTTATATGACTCAATCCGCGAACCGAATCTTTTCTGATCAATCAAATGTATTTTTGAATATGGAATCAAGAATAACACATTGATTAACAGATGTCGCGAAAATACAACTTTTTTTGCAATGCTTGTACTTCGCGGCATTAAATAATCAATTCTGAAGTGACATCAAAAGAAGTTTTCTTTCCGATATACTCCACCCTGTTATTCCAATTGTTCCCAAGAAAATAAAAGCGGACACTGTCTTTCTCCCCATCAATTATTGAGACGATTTTATTTCGCAAAACCACAAACTGCGCCTCTGTCAAAACACATTCAAAAACAGAGTTTTGAACACGTTGCCCATAATTCTGACATTCTTTAGCCACCCGACGCAAACGCCTTTCTCCGCTGGATGTGACGGTTTCAACATCGTATGTTATCAGTACCATCATGATTTCAATGGATTAGAAACACAGGATAATCATCAATATCGCCTCTAATGGCTCTTGCTAACAATAACGATTGAGCATACGGCAACAATCCAACAGGAATCTTTTCTTCCAAATAAGGATGAACAAACGTTTCCTTCTTTCTGTTTTGCCATGCCGTCAATACCGTTTTGCGACAATTATCCGTCATCACTACCCCACTCTCTCCTTGCATCACAAAATCATTGGGTGTGACTTGTTTTCGGTTAATAAGCGAAAGCACAAGCCTGTCGCCCAAATAGGCCCTCATCTCTTCCATTAAGTCCAATGCCAATGAAGTTCGTCCAGGGCGCAACGTATGCATAAACCCAACGTATGGATCCAGCCCTACCGTTTCCAAGGCCGCCGCCGTTTCGTTGGCCAACAAGGTATATACGAATGAAAGCAAAGCATTCACTGCATCTTTCGGCGGACGCTTATTCCTTCCATGAAAAGGAAACTCCTCTTTCTTTTGAAGCAATAAATGTGGGAAAACACCGAAATAGGTATTGGCCGCATCTCCTTCCACTCCTATCAAACTACCGACCTCTTTTGCGTTTAATGCCCAGTGTTTGCTCGCTTCTAATGACTTGATCGCCGTTTCCACCCCCATATTACCGCCATTATCCCGCACAAAGCGTTGAAGAATCGTTCTATAGTTTTGTATTTTCCCTGCGACAAACAATTGGGCAAAATGCAAGGCGCTTTCCTTGTCGTCCGAAATTTGATATTGCGTTTTTCTGAGCAACACATTACCACGAACCGGGCCTTGAAACCGTCCAATAAACCTGCCGTTAGGCGACAAGAACGACAGGCTAACACCATTATCGGCACACAACTTCATCAGTCCAGGACTCGCGCCTTTATAGCCGAAAGCCACAATACCCTCGATATTTACAATGGGAATACGGAATTTCTCTTCCTGGTCGACAGATACCACCACATTCATTCCATCTTTACTCAAGTAAGACTCAGGAGTTGTGACATACAAAACATTAAGAAGTTTCCTCATACAGATTCTTTTTCAAGTAATTACTCGCCAAAGGTTTACTCTTCGTGTCTGGAAGACAAATGTCAAACAACGAACAGTTGGAGCATTTGCGGGTTTTCACTGCTTTGGGAACCACACCAGTATTATAAACTTTGTGCATTTCATTCGCGTATTCTTGTGTCAAATGCCTCAACCGTTCATCAACAACGACCTCATCCCGTCGACGCGTCTCCCAATAAAACAAGTAGCCGCAATCTATCCTTATGCCATGCATCTCCTCCAAACAAACGACTTGTGCCGCAAGTTGCACTTCATCCCTTTCATCGGGCTTCGAATGGCCTCGTTTGTATTCCACAGGATAAGGCTTCCAATAGCCAGGATATGACGGATGCACTATGCAATTCTCGGGCTTGTCCGATGGGCGCAATTCGACCACATCAGTGAATCCATATAGTCCCAAGGCCTTAGAAGAAATGGCGACCGAACGCAACGATACAAACTCGCCATTTTTCTGCCTATAAAATGGATCATCAGCTTGTTTGTGAAGAATTTGACCCTCTGCCGTAAAACGGTTTTCTTCCCAAACTTGTTCAATGTGAATCAATGCCCATTGTCGGGGACAGTACACAAAGTGCTGAATCCCCGACAGCATAAGCATTTGATCTTCATCATACAGCATAACACTATTCCTCTGTTTCAAGGCCATCCCCTTCAAATGGCAATGCAACCAAATATTTGTCGAAGTCACTTTGGAACAATCGGTCTTGAATGATGCGATATTTCTCAAACTCCGTTTCAGCATGTTCCTTTGCCTCTTCTGCCGTAACAGTTCCTGTGGTTTGCAACACTTCATTACCACCAGCAACAAGAATAGTGTCTATCTGCTTGGCCCAGTCCTCCATCGTCATGGGAATATGACGTTTGGCCATTCTCTCCGCCAATTCCAATACGCCGTTCACCAGTTGACCCATATCTGCGAGTTCCATCTCTTTCAGATAATTCTTGGCAATCACCACATCCGTCTTGACAATCTTCCCGTCAGGGGCATTCTCCCACGTAGTTAGTCCCATGTTTTCCTGCGCAGAATCTGCACGTTCCACAATCAGCTCAGCTGCCGTATGCCCATGAACAGCATAATGCATCTTGTTCTGCATCATCTTGAAAAAAAGCCTTGTTGTAGGAGCATCAGGATTGTAGTCGATGGCTGTGGCATAGATGTCCGTTAGTTTCTGGTAGAAACGTCGCTCAGAGAGGCGAATCTCACGAATCTCCGCCAAGAGGTGTTCGAAATAGTCCTCACCCAGGAATGTGCCGTTTTCCATGCGTTTACGGTCAAGCACATATCCTCGGATAGCGAACTCCCGAAGGACGCTAGTAGCCCACTGACGGAACTGGGTGGCACGAATGCTGTTTGCCCTATAGCCAACACTAATTATTGCGTCAAGATTATAGTATTGGGTATCGTATGGTTTGCCGTCCGAGGCAGTTCGTCGGAATTTCCGACAAACTGATTCTTTCTTCAATTCTCCAGTTCTGAAAGCATTCAAAAGATGCTCTGCTATAGTCGAGCGCGCTTTGTCAAATAGTACTGAAATTGCCTCCTGTGTACACCAAATGGTCTCATCGGCATACATCACTTCAATACCCTGTTCCTGATTCTCCAACTGAAAAATCAAAAATTCTGCCGTGCTGTTTCTTATTAAATGTCTCTCGGCCATAAGCGGTTAAATCATTTCTTCAACGGTTACACCAGCTGGAAGGTTGTCTCTATTGATGGTAATTCTATAGTCCTCAAACCTCCGAGGCGCACCGTCACAATCCTTTTCCACCTTTACTCGTTCGAAGAGCTTGTTGGCTGGAGCATTGCCCAAGAGGGAATCGTGCTTAAACACAATCAGTTTCTGTGCACTCATCAAACCACGAGCCGCCGAACGGTCAACATCGAACATGTTTTTCAATGCTTCCCAGAACAAGTTCAAATCTTCTTCAGAAAAGCCTGTCTGTTTAGCAAGGTTGGCTGAAATGAAACCGTGACAAACATAGAGGCCGTATGGAACTGTGGCTTTACGACCCATGGTTCGATTGTCGCCACCTTGCTTTTCCGCTTCTTTTTCAGTAGCCACGGCCATACGAGTAATAGAATGTTCAGATGCAACAATCTTATCTACCGACCGAGCAAAAGTCAATTGGATTGGGCCTCTGACCTGACCACAATTAGGTGCTGATTTTAATGATAAGACAGCACCAAAACTCCTAATATCATAGAAGTTAGAGCACATCCATTGACGACCGCCTTCGGTTTCTTCTGGGGTTTGCTTCCTTGATTTAGCATCCTTCAGTGCAGTTTTAATAAAACTAATCGCTTGTTTGCTCAATTCAGATTCTTTTAACCATTCTTGGATTGCCTTTTTATCAGCATTTCCCTCGACCACCAAATATCCGATTTCATCTTCTTCAATAATTGAGAGACCCTCAAACAAAGACGATTCTTCAAGATCTTCTTTTAATTCGTTGGGTATTTCTTTTTTTGACTCTTCGCCTAACTGGTACCCTAATGCCTTGAATGCAGCCACATGGCTTCTTCCAAGTACCGCTTTTTCTTTTACATAGATGTCAAAGCCTTTTGCTGCTCCTTTTACCACCTGCACATAATTACGCACTTTGCGCTTCAGGCACACATCGGTCACAAGGCCCATGCCTGTTTCGGCATCCACGCGAGGCAAGTTACCTGCATCAGGGTCTCCATTGGGGTTACCATCCTGTACATCAAAGATGTAAACGAAATCAATTCTGTTTTTTAATTCTGACATAGTTGTATAGTTTTTAATGTTTGTTATTGTTCATCATTACTCTCTTCGTTCTTTTTAAAGAAGTCTTGGCGTTGATGATAGTAGCCAATAAAGAAACGCCCCTGGTCTTGTAAATCAAGTTGAGCCTTGAAACCGTTGGCATCAATCTTACTGACTATTTCCCCTTTCAATTTATCGAAGTAAATCTTACGACCTTCATTCTTCAAGTTCTCAAAATGATGATTTGAGAGGTTAAGAATGGTGGAGAATACTGCGGCAGGTGTGGAACTTGCCGAGTTCATGTAGCGTTCACGAATAGAATGTTGGTTGTTTGCTTCTTCTTGAATCTTGTCAAGAACAGCAAACAGGCGGCCACACAAGTAGCCTTGGTTGGTGTTTTCTTTGTCTAACATAACTTCTATTTTTTGTTGATTGTCAATTCGGTTTAAATATGCCTTGATGATGGCGGCACGAGTGATGTTGATGTTTTGTTCTGCTCGAATGCGGCGTATGCAACCAGCAAACAGCGTGTATGGGTATGGAACGCCTTGAAAGATGCTCTTTACTACCGCCTCTGGAAGATTTGGTTGGAGTTTTGATTTTTCTCCAGAAATGATTCCATCTAACGTAACAGACTTTAATATTGAATAAAGCCCAATGTATGGTTTCTTATCATCTCTCTTATCAACAATCCTCATATCCTCAAAATGGCGGAGAATCAATGCTGCAAACTCTTTTAGAGGAAGTTCCGACCAATATGTTACAGCAATTCGAGCCGAGTTGGGCGCAAGGCCAAGGATATAAAACTTGTCGTCAAGAGAAGTTTTCAAACTACCAGAATATATGGCGTTGAATGTCTTTCTCACTTGTTCAATGTTTCGGTTTGGGTCATCCTCATCGTCAGCAAATCCAAACATATTGAATATGCTTTCTTCGGCTTGCGTTCCAGCTTCGTCATTTTTGGATGCCCAAAACAAGAAAGTGCGGTTGCCTATCAAAAACTTGTTTCTCGAACCTTCTTCCATCATTTTCTTTATCGCAGATGAAAAAGTGAAATCAGCTTCTACAGAGATAGGCGCATTATACCCTTGTTCATTCCCATAAGAATCATACCCAGAGGATTTCTGAAATGACACTAATTTTGCCGATGATTTACAACCTTTTATTGGAGTTTTTGTGCCTGTCTTTATCAATTTTGAAAAAGCACCTGTTACAAGACACATCCCTTTCTTACCATCAGTATCATCCACTATGCCTTCCGATTGAACAATATTAAGGAAAACATCTTCATTTGGAATAATCCGCAGAGAACCTTGTATCTGAAACGACACATTGTATTGTGGATTTTTTTTCATGGTTTCCCATAAGGGATCTTGATATACCTTCAACAATTCTTTCTGCTCATAAAACAAGACAACGGCTCGTAACGTTTTATCATTGTATTTACTTGAGACTTCCCTGCATCTCTTTACAAATGACAAATGTTTATTATGAGTTGTTTTAGATGGTTTATCCGTATAATCTAATGCATACATAAGATTATCCCAAAAAAGCAGAGGAGTTTCCGAATTATTGTGTTCGCCTTTTGGCAACATATAACTCTGTCCTTTCCCTTTTTCATTTCTGCAATCCTCTACTCGAATAAAATGACCCTCGTTATCAATCACTACAATAAATGAAAGATTGGCCTTCATCCAACCAAAAGGAACCGCACTTTTATCCCTTTTATAATAGTCACACAACGCTTGTAGTATCATCTCAAAACCTCCTTACTGTCTTTAGGTGGAACAATTATGACACCTTTCTCCATCCTCGCACGATAGAACAATGCCGGAGGATTATTAACATCTTTCTCAAAGTCCATATCATAAAGCATAATACCAAGATCGCGACTTTCGTCAATTGCAGAGGCAAGTTCCTCTTTTTCAGGATTTACCAAACGGAATGAGGCCGAAAACTCGCGAGTACCTAGATAGGGCTGATTGAAACATTGGCCTTTGCTTGCCCTACGCTCAAACATGGCATTGTACTTGCCAGGATTTTCGTCTTTGCGAAGTAACTCGGCTTCTTCGGCATCAATTTGGGCATTCTTGGTTTCTTTTCGTTTCCATTGCGGGATAAACTCCAACTTTGCCCAAATTCGATAGCGGACATCTTGAAGTACAAGTGCATTCTTCTGTTGTCTCTTGTCTTCAATGAATATGGGGTTCTTCGAAGCCACAGCACCCACCTCATTGCGCCTGATGGTTGTCCATTTGATGGGATTAAGCACCTCTATTTTTGTCACTTGCCAATGGATGGCAGGCTTCCAAAAGATGGCCTCAAACACAGCTCGCGCTGCCGATGGCGTAATGACATCGTAACTCACTCGCTCCACTTTCAACTCTGGACGAGTGAAGCAGGCCATCGGTCCCCATACTTCCAAACAAAATTCCTTGTCGTAATATTCCATATTTTAAACTATTAATGATTCTTCTAACCAATGATTATCTGTAACAAGACCAACTTCTTTGCTGTAAAATGATTGGTCGCGTATCACATAGACACCTTCCAACACTTCTTCGATAGCACCCGCCTTTTTCAACTTGTCCTTATCTCCATCCCGAACGTTGACACTGAATTGAGACAAGGCTTTCATCAAAGAATACGAAACACCCTCATTCTTCAACCGTTCCAGCAACTCCATGCTGTTCTTCCAATTAACGATGACTGAAGTCGTGTTGTCGTCAATTAAACGGAACTCAGAAGCGGCTGTTTCAAATTGCATCTCCGATTTATACAGCAATTCCTTGATGTTGGCCTTGTCAAAGGTATTGACTCGCGAATAGAGTTGTTTGAAATAGGCTTCCATCGCCTCCGGCGAAAACCAATCGTAATCTTTTCCCATCCCCAATCGGGCATTGTTGGTCTGCGTCATAAAGCCAGGAGGTATCGGCTTCTGCAACCCAAATACAAAGGTTTCGCCCTGTTCCAAACGACCCTCTCGATTGCATCTTCCAGCGGCTTGCAAAATTGAGTCAAGCCCAGCCTCTTGGCGAAACACAACGGGGAAGTCAATATCCACGCCCGCCTCAATCAATTGAGTTGCCACCACTCTTATAACGGTGTTCGATGGCTCTTTAAGCGCAACTTTAACCCTGGCGATGGTTTCCCTCACATGGTCGGGACACATCATTCGCGACAAGTGCAAGCAAATGCCGTCTTTGGGCAGCCGAGAGTAAATTTCCTTGGCATCGTTTCTTGTATTCACAATACACAAGACGCGAGAATGCTTCGCAATTTGCTCTGCCACCTCATCATAGTCTTTTCTGTCACCATCTTCAAACTTAATTTTCACGCGGCGCAAACGGTCGTGCAGGTTGGCTTCCCGTGGAACAATTTCATGGATTTGAGTCAATCCCTCAAACGAAACAAATGGATTAGAACCGAGTATTTTCCCTGAAAGTACAGGTTGGCTTGCCGTCGTAAACAGGATGGACACGCCAAACACCCTTTTCAGTGTGTCAAAGGTGTCAATAATTGGCTGTAGGAAATCCATCGGCAAGGTTTGCACTTCATCCAATATCAATACACTTTTAGCAATGTTATGCAACTTGCGGCAATCGGACGGCTTGCTGCTAAATAATGACTCAAAGAGTTGGACATTGGTCGTTACGATGATTGGGTAATCCCAGTTTTCTGTTGCGAGTCTTTGCTTCTGCGATAGTTCCTTGTCTTTCCCATTGTTTCGATCAACATTTGAATGATGTTCAAGCACATTTTCTTCACCAAAAATGCTTCTCAAAACACTGGCTGTTTGCGTAATAATACTGGTATAAGGAATGGCTATGATAATTCGTTTCAAATCATTCTTTACGGCGTGTTTGATTGCCCACAAAACAGACGAAAGCGTTTTGCCACCACCAGTCGGAACGGTCAAACTATAGAAGCCTGACGCCTTTTCGCTTTCCATAATGCACCATTGCTGCACCTCGTTCCTGATTCTGTTTACCTCAGTATCAGGTGCATTTTTCTTCAATCCCGACAAAAATGCATCCAATTTGCCTTCCAACACTTTCAGTGATTCATGATTTCCCCTCAATTTGCTTTGTTCGGGTTGCATGAATGCCTCGGTATCCAAAAAGTCAGCATCCACCAAACAACTGTATAACATCCTTTCCAAATGATGAATGTCTTTAGGTTTCTCAAGTCGAGGGATTTCCAACCGAGCATTGATTTCCTCAATGACCACATCTTTAGGCATTTGCAACTTCAACACCTCTTTCATATCACCATCATCGTACAATCCTCTATGATGTCCCATCAAGGCATTATCCATCAGCAAATGATGTTTTGGAAACAATATCTTGGCTATCAATGCACCAATATATGCATGTCTATAGTCCCCTTCAACCAGAATTGATGCATCCATTCCGCTTTCCTTCTTAATATGCTGTTGAAAAGCAAGCCTCTCCTTGCCTTTATCGTGCAACAGTCCCAACACCCTGCCCCATTCCTCAATACCGAAGTCAGCAGCAAATTGAGCGGCTCGTTTTGCTACGCCCTGTTGGTGCACCTCATTGGTTTGAATTTCCCAATCTTCAGGTCTAATATGCGATATTATTTCTTTCATGCTGCAAATTTACAACTCACCTTGTTTCAAAACGTGAAACATACACAAAAAATAGTTTACCTTTGCAGAAAAAATATGAGAAACATAGACACCTTCCGCCAATACATCTGGCTCATCAACACCGTCTTGCAATCCAAAAAAATCAGCCTCGAACGGATTCAAAAACTATGGATCAACAACGACCTCAACAACGGTAAACCGCTCTCAAGAACCACTTTCTACCGACTGCGTCAAGCTATTGAGGATATGTTCGGCATCATCATCACCTGCGACAACAACGACGGCTACCAATACCTCATCAGCAATCCAGAAACACTCAAAGATCACTCAACCCAAATCTGGATGCTGCAAACCCTCACCGTCAACAACATCCTCATCGACAGCCTTTCCATCAAAGACCGCCTTGTACTCGAAGAAATCCCCGAAGGAATGGAATACCTGCCGACCATCATCAACGCCATCAAAAACAATATTATGCTCAAAATGACGCATCAAGGCTTTGATTCCCCCACCCCAAAAACTATTGCCATCGAACCCTACTGCCTCAAAGTGTTCCGCCAACGCTGGTACCTCCTCGTTAAAAGCGACCAGCACCCCAATGAACTCCGCATCTATGCTCTCGACCGAATCATCAAACTCAAAGAGACAAACCAAACCTTCGAAATGGATCCTTCTTTCAACGCCAACAATTTTTTCAAATACTTTTTCGGTGTCTTCATCGATGACAAAGAAAAACCAATCCGCATCGTCCTCCGTGCCTATGGGAAAATGATTCCCCTGCTACGCACCCTTCCAAAGCATCACACCCAACGGGAAATCAACACAACAGAGCAATACACTGACTACGAATACCTTATGGCTCCAACATTCGACTTCAAACAAGAAATCCTCAAAGAAGGCCCTGACCTCGAAGTGCTTGAGCCACAATCACTACGCGAAGAAATAAGAACCTCCTTGGCCAATTCATTATCCCGTTATCAAACCTATTAAAAAACCTTTCACAATTACCAATTTTTTCGTACCTTTGCACACGCTTTTCTAGAATTAGGCGTTTACAAAGAAATATTTCGTTTTACCATGTCTTTAATCCTTTTCATACTGATTGTCCCTGTCCTGTTTACCGTGCCGATCGCGTTCACTTGGAAACAGTTCAAAGCCGCTGGAGAAAAAAGCTGGAAGGCCTTCATCCCTTATTTCAACATCTTTGTGCTGCTGAAAATCATCAAGAAGCACAAAAAGTTCTGGTGGTGGTTCTTTATCATCTTCCCGTACATCAACATCTTCATGCTTTTCCTGATGCTCGTCGAGCTAGGCAAATGCTTCGGCAGATTCAAGATCTGGGAAGAATTCATGGCTGCCATCCTGCCTTTCATCTTCTTCCCCCTCATTGTGAAGGACGACAAGTATCAGGATCCCGACACCGCCACACGACCCAAGAAATCAACCGCCCGTGAGTGGTTCGACGCCATCGTGTTCGCCGTGGTGGCAGCCTTGATCATCCGCACCTACGTTTTCGAGGCCTTCACCATCCCGACCTCTAGCATGGAGAAATCGCTCTGCGTTGGCGACTATTTGATTGTCAGTAAGATCCATTACGGACCCAAGCGCCCCAACACGCCCATAGCCTTCCCCTTCGTGCACAACACATTGCCTTTTAGCACCACCAAGAAGTCGTACGTGGAATGGATCAAGCTGCCATATCACCGCTACCCAGGCGTGTCCATCATCAAGCGGAATGATCCCATCGTGTTCAACTACCCCGCTGGTGACACTGTGTGCGACAAGTTCCAGAGCAGCGTGAGCTATTACGACCTTATCCGTGAATACGGCCGCAAACGCGTGTGGACCGACCACGAGACCTTCGGCAACGTGATCGCCCATCCTGTGGACAAGCGCGAGAACTACGTCAAGCGCCTCATCGGCATGCCGGGCGACACTCTTCAGATCATCGACGGCATCGTGTATATCGACGGCAAGGAAGGATTCCAGCCCGAGAACATGCAGTTCAACTACACCGTCGTCACCACCGGCAACGGCATCAACAAACGTATTCTCGACAAATACAACATCACCGAAGGTTATCGCGGCGCCAACCCCAACGAGGCCATCCTCAACATCAGCGAGAAGGTAGCCGCCGAGCTGCGTCAGCTCAGCTTCATCACTTCGGCGGAACGCAACATCACCCCTGCGGGCCAAGACCTCCGTCCTGAAATCTTCCCGCACCGTCCCGACCTCTATCCTTGGAACGTCGACAACTACGGCCCCATCGTCCTGCCTAAGAAAGGCACGACCGTGAAGCTCACCTTGGAGAACCTGCCTTTGTACGAGCGCATCATTCATGCATACGAGCTCCACGACCTACAAGTAAAAGACAATCAGATCCTTATCGACGGCAAACCAGCCGATAGCTACACCTTTGCAATGGATTACTACTGGATGATGGGCGACAACCGCCACAACTCCGCCGACTCGCGCTACTGGGGCTTCGTGCCTGAGAACCACATCGTTGGCAAGGCCGTGTTCGTATGGCTATCACTTGACAAGGAAAACGGCGGCATCCGCTGGAGAAGGATGTTCCGCATCCCCAAATAACCAACCCTGAAGACGAAAACCTATGGCAGAAAACAAGATAAGAGAAAACACTTTCAAGCCCAAGCCTCAGCCAACGGTGACCGAGGACCCGATCGTCGTTCCCAAAGAGGAACCCAAGCCCAAGAAAAAGCCTGAGGAGCCCAAGGAGAAACCCAAAAAGGCCGAGAAACCCAAGAAAGAGAAGAAGGAAAAGCAGCCCCGCACCTTCGATCCGCGCATCAAATATGTGGCCGGATTCCTGATCCTGTGCCTCGACTTATTCCTCGCCATCTCAATACTCTCCTTCTTCACCAGCTATTTCGGCGGCTCCTACCACGAAACCGGCACCACCCTCTTCGGCAAGGCCATCCAGTTCGACAGCATCACAGGCTCATTCGGCGCTTACCTGGCCCAAGTCCTCGTCAAGGAGTCGTTCGGCATCGGCGCTATTTATTTCGTTTATCTACTGACAATCATAGGATTGCATTACACTTTCGGTTCTAAGATCAAGATGTGGAACCTGTGGAAATGGGCCATCATGATGTTGGCATGGATCCCGTTGCTCTTTGGTTTCATCAACTTTGTAGCACCTAACAAGGCTTGCGAGATCTTCGGCGGTGCCATAGGTAAATTCCTCAACGCCAACATCTTCAGCTTCATGGGCAAGTCGGGTGTCGTGCTTACCATCGTCTTCGTCTTCCTGCTTTTTCTGCTCTTCGAATTCAACCTCAACATGGATGCCTTCAAGGAATGGCGCGAGCGTAGAGCGGAGCGTAAAGCATTAAAACAACAGCAACTGACCAATATCATCGACGACACGGAAAATCCTGAAAACCAATATCCTGAGAACGACACCAACGATTCAGATGAGAACCCTGATGATTTCGAGGACTTCGAAGATGACGACCTGCCTCCCATCACCGTGATCCATAGGCCTTCGGAAAACACCATCATCAACGAGCCGAAAAACGACCTCAATCCTACGGCAGATACCCCTTTGGAGGTTGTGAATCCCACCGACAACAACAATCCTGCTGATAACATCGAGTTGGAAATCGAAGCTACCCCTGAGGAAAAGACCGTTGAGGAAGGTAAGGAGCATCACACCATCGATACGCCGTTTGATCCGCATTTCGAGCTAAGTGACTTCAAGTTCCCCACCCTTGACCTGCTCAACGATTATGGCGACAAGCGTGCCGAGGTGAGCAACGAGGAGCTGGAGGCCAACAAGACCAAGATCGTGGAGACTTTGGGCAATTACGGCATTCAGATCGACAAGATCAAGGCTACCATCGGCCCCACCGTGACATTGTATGAAATCGTTCCCGCCGCCGGCGTTAGGATTTCCAAGATCAAGAATTTGGAGGACGACATCGCGTTGAGCTTGGCCGCCCTGGGCATCCGCATCATCGCCCCCATCCCCGGCAAGGGAACCATCGGCATCGAGGTACCCAATAAAAAGCCCGAGACCGTCTCCATGAAGAGCGTGCTCGCCTCTGAGAAGTTCCAGAACAACAAATTCGCCCTGCCTTGCGCCATCGGCAAGACCATCTCCAACGAGACCTACGTGTTCGACTTGGCCAAGATGCCTCACATCCTGATGGCCGGTGCCACCGGACAAGGCAAGTCAGTCGGTTTGAACGCCATCATTGCCTCCCTGCTCTACAGCAAGCATCCTGCCGACCTGAAGTTTGTGATGGTCGACCCGAAGAAGGTGGAGCTCACCCTCTACAACCGCATCGAGCGCCATTACCTTGCCAAGCTGCCCGACATGGAAGATGCCATCATCACCGACGTAAAGCAGGTGGTGCGCACCCTCAACTCCCTCTGCATTGAGATGGACCAGCGTTACGACCTGTTGAAGGCCGCCCAGTGCCGCAACATCATCGAATACAACGAGAAATTCAAGTCGCGCAGGCTGCTGCCCACCGAAGGTCACCGTTACCTGCCCTACATCGTGCTGGTGGTCGACGAATTCGCCGACCTCATCATGACGGCAGGCCGCGAGGTGGAGTCGCCCATCGCCCGTCTGGCCCAGCTGGCCCGTGCCATCGGCATCCACTTGATCATCGCAACACAGCGTCCATCGGTGAACATCATCACAGGTTCCATCAAGGCCAACTTCCCGGCCCGTATCGCCTTCCGCGTGATCTCAGCTGTCGACTCCAAGACCATCCTCGACCAGAGCGGCGCCAACCAGCTCATCGGTCGCGGCGACATGCTGCTCTCCACCGGCAACGACCTGGTGCGTCTGCAATGCGCCTTCATCGACACCCCCGAGGTGGAGGAAATCACCAGCTTCATCGGTGAGCAACGCGGCTTTGTGGAGCCGTTCCATCTGCCTGAGGTGCCCGATGAAGAGAGTGGCGAAGGCGGCGACTTCGAGGACGGCGACGAACGCGATCCCTTGTTTGAGGATGCCGCCCGCATCGTGGTGCAGACCCAGCAGGGTTCCACCTCCATGATCCAGCGCAAGCTCAAGCTCGGCTACAACCGCGCGGGCCGCATCATCGACCAGCTGGAGGCCGCCGGTATCGTGGGTCCCTTCTCCGGCAGCAAGTCAAGAGAAGTAAAAGTGGCCAACGAATTCGCTTTGGAACAGATTTTGAAGGATCTCGAAACGAAAGAACAAGAGTTTTAACATGAAGAAAAGTATCACAATCCTCGCAGGCCTTTGGCTGATGCTTGCCACAGGCATGGCGTCAGCCCAAAACACCAGTGACGAGCTCGTCAAAGCCACCGTAAAAAACATCCGTGACCATAAGAACGTGGAGTTGACGTTCGACTACCAGTATGCCCTTGACGACCAAAACGCCTCTGAAAAACAGCAAGGTACCGCTTTCCTTCAAGGCGAATGTTACAAGGTGCAGCTGATCGACCAGGAAATCATTTCCGACGGAAAAAGCATTTGGAACTATATTTTTGACAACGAAGAAGTTACACTCAGCAACACCAGCGAAGGCGAGGACAACACTCCCCTTAAGCTGATCACGATGCTAGACAAGGACTACACCGCCAAAAGTATCACCAGCGAAGCCGACAAGGCACAGCAACTGGAACGCGTCCTGCTCAGTAACCCCAAAGGCCAGTTCAAGGAGATCACCGCCGTCATCAATCCAAAAGATAAACTCCTAAAAAACATCGTTTTCCACTTCGACGACGGCAGCAGCATGGTCCTGGAAAACATCCAGATGAAGTTCGACCAAAACCTGAAGGACAGCTTCTTCCGCTTCGATTCCAAGGCCAACCCCAACATTGACATCATTGACATGCGATGAAAGTCACGTTCCTGGCACGGTGGTATCCTCACAAATACGACCCGATGTTCGGGCTGTTTGTGCAACGCCATGCCGAAGCTGTCGCCCTATTCAACGAAGTCACTGCCATTTACGTTCATCCTGACGAAAAGGCCACATCCAAGTACAACATCGAGCGAAGTAAGGAAAACGGGGTGGACACCATCCGTGTCTATTACAAGAAAACCAACAAACTCACCTCTGCCCTACGCTATTTCAAAGCCTGCCGAAAAGCCCTGAAGTTGGCTGGAAAACCCGATTTGATCCACGTTCACGTGTTGACCCGAATGGGTGTAGTGGCCTATTTTGAGAAGCTATTTCACGGCACGCCCTACATGATCACCGAGCACTGGTCGCGTTACCTGCCTGGCAACGATTTCAGCGGCATCATAAGGAAGATGGCCACCAAGATCGTGGTTCGCAACGCCGCCATGGTGACTACTGTGACCGAGAATCTCACCCAAGCCATGCAAGCCCACGGACTCAGCAACGACAGATACGTCACTCTTCCCAATGTGGTAAACTTTGAGCTATTCCAGCCCAAGCCACATCACAACGACATTCCGAAAATCGCCCATGTCAGCTGTTTTGAGGACAAGTCCAAGAACATCAGTGGTTTACTTGATGCGTTGAAAATCCTGAAAGACAAAGGCATCCCCTATCAAGCCGTGTTGATCGGCGAAGGCATGGATTTGGAAGCCATGAAACTGAAAGCCAACACATTAGAACTGAACGACTGCGTTTTATTCACCGGACTGCTTCAGGGACAGACCTTGGCCGACACCTTAGCCTCGTGTGACTTTTTGGTGTTGTCCAGCAACTACGAGAACATGCCTGTGGTGATCCTTGAAGCCTTAGGCTGCGGGCTGCCCGTGGTTTCGACCCGAGTAGGCGGCATCGCCGAGATCGTCAATGAAAGCAACGGCATCCTGGTGCCTCCGGCTGATACGCTAGCCTTGGCCAATGCCATGGAACAATGCTGCCACACCTATAATAATTACGATCCTGAAAACCTTAGGGCTCAGGTGATGGAGCAATACGACACGAAACAAGTTGGGAAACTACTCAACGAATGGTACCGAGAGATTATTCACCCACGGTGTTCTTCATGATGCCGATCCTAGATTCCTGAATGAACTTCACGATTTCATCCAGATCCTGGGAAGCCGGCAGGTTAGCCTTGATAAACTGAACGGCCTGGGTGACGTTCATGCCAGCGCTATAGATGACACGGTAAATATCCTGAATGGCATTGATGCGTTCCTTGGTATAACCCCTACGGGAAAGACCGATGTAATTCACGCCGGCGTACGACACGGGATAGCCCGTACCCGTCTTGACAAACGGAGGAATATCCTTGTTGATCATGGCACCGCCTGAGATCATCACATGGGCACCGATGCGGCAGAACTGGCTCACTGCGGCCAAACCGCCCAGGATAGCCCAATCGTCAACCGTGATGTGTCCGGCCAACGAAGCCACGTTCGACATGATGACATGGTCGCCAAGCACGCAATCGTGGGCCACGTGGGTGAAAGCCATCAACAGGCAATCCTTACCCACCACCGTCTTACCGGAGGCCAACGTACCTTTGTTGACCGTCGCCGATTCGCGCACCGTAGTGCCGTCGCCGATATAGCAATAAGTGATTTCTCCCTTGTACTTCAAATCCTGAGGCACGGCTGATATGACTGCACCCGGGAAGATCTTGCAGTTCTTGCCAATGCGGGCGCCGTCCATAATGGTGGCATTGGGGCCAATCCATGAGCCGGAGCCGATTTCAACATCCTCGCCAATCCAGGCGAAAGGCTCTATTTTTACATCCTCGGCGATGCGAGCGTTAGGGTGAATATATGCCATGGGTTGGTTCATTGCTGCCATTGTTTTTATCCTCCTATTGAAGCATGGAATGTTTAATCTTTCTTGCAAAGGACGTATTGGAGAAATGTCCTGGTTTATAAGCTGTTACACGACCCTTGATGGGTTTGCCGACCAGCGTCAGGTCGCCGATGAGGTCCAGCAGTTTGTGGCGTGCAGGCTCATTGGGGAAATACAGTTCAACGTTATTGAGAATGCCATTTTCCTTAACCTCCACTTTGGGTTTCTTGAAGAAAGCGGCGATATGGTCGAGTTCCTCTGAAGAGACATTCTTGTTGACAAACACGATGGCGTTGGTCAGGTCGCCACCTTTGATCAGGTTACGACTGAGGAGTGTCTCCAGCTCATGAAGGAACACGAAGGTACGGCACGGGGCGATCTCAGTTTCAAAATCCTTGATATCGTTCAGGGTGGCGTTCTGCTTGTCCAGAACCCTGGTGTTGTATTTCACCGTGACGTCAACCTGGAAGGTATCGCAGGGCTCGATGGAAAGCTCGATGCCCAGCACCTCGTTTTTATAGGAAATGGGGTTCTTGATCTCGTAATAGTCGCGAAGGGCGTCCTGTTCAACGATACCGGCTTGCTTCAGCACCTTGACGAATTCCTTGGCGCTGCCATCCATGATGGGCGTCTCCTCCACATCGATGTCGATGAGCACATTGTCGATACCCAAGCCTCTCAAGGAAGCGAGCACATGTTCAACAGTATATATCTTCACACCGCCTTTTCCAAGGGTGGTTCCTCTTGCCGTATCGATGACATTGTCAACGTCAGCCTCGATGATGGGCTGGCTTTCCAAGTCGATGCGACGGAAGCGAATGCCCGTGTTGGCAGGGGCCGGGTTAAAGGTCAGGGTGCCGCATTGACGCGTGTGCAGCCCCGCTCCCGTGACGCTGACTTTCCTAGTTATCGTACATTGTTTTTCTTCCATAATGATCCTAGCTTGAGTTTATAACGTCTCAAGAAAAACGCGCAAAAATAGGGAATTTTTCGTTAAGTCCAAAAAAAATCGGTTTAAAGGCTGGTTTTCAATTTCGCCAGCTCTTTTTCAAGGCTATCCAATTTTCGTGCCATTTCGTCAATATGGCGCAGACGGGCGTTGGTGACAAGGTATTGACGCAAAGGCTGGATGGGCGTTCCCATGAATTCCTGGTTTTGTTCCTTGATACTTCCCATGACGCCGCATTGCCCACCGAATTTCGAGCCGTCAGCGATATGCAGATGGCCTACAAAACCCGTTTGTCCTCCCACCACGCAGTTCTTGCCGAGGTGCGTCGAGCCGCTGACACCCACCTGAGCTGCCATGGCGGTGTTTTCGCCAACTTCGACATTGTGCGCCAGATGCACCAGATTATCGAGCTTTACCCCTTTGTGGACTCTTGTGGAACCCATCGTGGAACGGTCGATGGTGGTGTTTGCACCGATCTCAACGTCGTCGTCGATCATCACGTTGCCCACCTGCGGGATCTTCTCGTAATGGCCGTCTTCCTGAGGCACGAAGCCGAATCCGTCGGCACCGATCACGGCACCGGAATGGATGATGCAGCGTTTGCCCACCACGGTGTTGCGATACAGCCTGACGCCGGGATACAGCGTGGTGTTGTCGCCGATGACGGAGCCGTCGCCGATATAGACTTGGGGATAGACTTTCACGTTGTTGCCGATGGTGACGTTCTCACCCACGAAAGCAAACTCGCCAAGATAGATGTTCTCACCGCATTTGGCGCTTGGGGTCACGAAAGCCAGCGACGACACTCCTTTTTTATCTTGAGAGAGCTGGTCGTAGTAGGCCAGCAGCTTGGCAAACGAGGCGTAAGAGTCGTCCACGCGGATCAAGGTGGCGGCGATAGGCTTTTCAGCCACAAAGTCCTTGTTGACGATCACCACGGACGACTTGGTTTCATAGATGTAAGGGATGTATTTCGGGTTGGCCAGAAAGCTCAACATTCCCGGGGCGCCCTCCTCGATCTTGGCTACGTTCCACACTTCCTCATTGGGATTACCTTCCACTGTGCCAGCGAGCAAGGCCGCAATTTGTGACGCTAAAAACTTCATTACAATTTAGATTTCGTTAAACTCCTTTTTCAACATGATGATGGCCTGATCGATGAACGGATTGGGCAAGGCCACCAAGGCTTGGGCGATCAATGCAACATCCGTGCCACCGTCGGTTTTGTCGAAAGTGGCGTTGATTTGGTTCACCAGTTCCTCCTTGGCACTTTTCACTGCCGTCCATGCATCGTTGCTGACATAAAGCTGTTGAGCCAGGTTATGTTCAAACTCCTCCTCGATGCTTTGCAGCAGGGCGATATGAAAGCCATCCTTGAGCATCCCGGGGGAATAAATACGCTTGACCAACACCGGAAGTTGCGACCGTTCCAGAAAAAGCAGAAAACGCTCGCAGGCCTGGATCTTGAGGGGCGTAACCATCCTGGCGGTCACCAAACGCAGTTCCGTCTTGGCTTTCATCCGCATTTCCAGTTCCTTTAGCTTGAGTTTTCTATCGAAAAAGAAGCCCATGTTTTTTAGATTTTGCGCAAAGGTACAAAAAGAAGTAAGAAGTAGGAAATAAGAAGTAAGAATTTTGTATTTTTGCAGCCTAATAATTGAATTTCAAAACTTTTAAACATATCGACATGAGTGAAATCATCCTTTCGAACAGAGTACTGAACATGGCCGAGTCAGCCACTTTAGCCATGACCAACAAGAGCCGTGAGTTGAAGGCCCAGGGCATTGACGTCATCAGCCTGAGCATCGGCGAGCCCGACTTCAACACCCCGGAATCAGCCAAGCAAGCTGGTGTAGATGCCATCAACAACAACGACACCCACTACCCGCCCGTTCCCGGCACTCCTGCACTTCGCAAGGCTATCGCAGCCAAACTGAAACGCGACAACGGCCTCGACTACAAGGACACCGACATCCTGGTCTCCAATGGTGCCAAGCAGGCCATCAACAACGTGCTTTTGGCCATCATCAATGATGGCGACGAGGTCATTATCCCCGCCCCGTTCTGGGTTTCGTACCCTGAGATGGTGAAGCTGGCTGGCGGCGTTCCCGTCATTGTCAAGAGCGACATGGCCCATGATTTTAAGATCACTGCCGAGCAATTTGAAAAGGCCATCACTCCCAAGACCAAGGCCCTGCTCATCAACACGCCCTGCAACCCCAGCGGCTCCGTATTCACCAAAGCCGAACTGACCGCCATCGCAGAGGTGCTGCGGAAATACCCCAACATCATCATCATCTCCGATGAGATCTATGAGTTTATCCAATACGAGCACAAGCACGAGAGCATGGGACAGTTCGACTTCCTGAAGGATCGTCTCGTCATCGTCAACGGCGTGGCCAAGGGCTATGCCATGACCGGCTGGAGAATTGGCTACATCGCCGCTCCGCAGGCTATCGTGAAGGCCACCAACAAGATTCAAGGCCAAATCACCTCCGGCATTTGCACCATCGCTCAAGCCGCCACCGTGAAGGCCCTTGAGCTCTGCCCAGAGAACTCACCTGAGATTCAGTACATGCTGAAGAATTTCCGTGAACGTCGCGACACCCTCGTGAAGCTTTTGAACGAGATTCCCGGCGTAAAGTGCAACACCCCCGCCGGCGCCTTCTACGTGTTCCCCGAAATGAAGTCGTACTATGGCAAGACCGACGGCCAGACCGTCATCAAAGGCAGCGACGACCTCTGCATGTGGTTGCTTTACAATGCCCATGTGGCATGCGTGGCTGGTAATTCGTTCGGCAACGACGACTGCATCCGACTCTCTTATGCGACCTCTTTGGACAAGCTCGTCGAGGCAGCTAGGAGAATCAAAGAGGCGCTGGCGAAATTAAGATAAGAGATAAAAGATAAGAGATTAAAGTTGGTTATAGACGGTTTTAACGGACTGAAAGCCTTAGTGGTCGGCGACGTGATGATCGACGCCTATTCGAAAGGCGTGGTTGAGCGAATGTCGCCCGAGGCTCCCGTGCCCATCGTCGACCTGCGCGATCAGTTCAGCAGGCTCGGCGGCGCCGCCAATGTGGCCATCAACCTAAAGGCTTTGGGCGCCATCCCCATGATCTGTTCCGTGATTGGTGACGACAGCCATGCCGACGATTTCCTCGCCTTAATGCGGGAACACGGCTTGGCCACCGAGGGATTGGTCAAAAGCGACAAGCGAGTCACCACTGTGAAACACCGCGTGTTTAACGGCGACAAGCAACTGCTTCGCATCGATGAGGAAAACACCTTCGACTTGACTGAAGACGAGTATTCCAAATTGTTTCAAATCATTGAAAATCAAATTGAAACAACGGACATCATCATCCTTCAGGACTACAACAAAGGCGTCCTTTCTGAAAAGATGATCAAAGCCGTCATCGGTTTGGCGAAGGCCAGGCACATTCCCGTTGCCGTCGATCCCAAGAAGAAGAACTTCTTCGCCTATCAGGGCGTGACGCTCTTCAAGCCCAATGCCAAAGAGCTTCGCGATGGTCTCGGCGTGAACGCCGAGACCATCGACGAACTTCGCAAAGCCGCCCAATCGCTGCAAGAGCGGCTTCAATGCCAATACCTGATGGTCACTCTTTCAGAGCAAGGCGTGATGATCTTACGTGACGGCGAGTTCCATCATCTTCCGGCGCATCCCCGACATATCGTCGACGTTTCAGGAGCCGGCGACACGGTGCTCAGCGTAGCTGCGTTATGTGTTGCGTCATTCGAGAAGGACACATGCGATGCGTCCCTACAGCAAAATGCCGCAACCATCGCCGCCATTTCGAACCTCGCCGGAGGACTGGTGTGCGAGGAGGTTGGCGTAGTGCCTATCAACAAGGAGAAACTGCTCCAAGAGGTCAATCGCATCCAACATGAGTGATCAAAAGGCCGTCACCGAGATGTTTGACGACATCTCACCCCGATACGATTTCCTGAACCACCTGCTTTCGTTCCAAATCGACAAGATCTGGCGACGGAAGACTTCTCGTTTGGTCGCCAAGAGCCAGCCCACGGCCATCCTCGACGTGGCCACCGGCACGGCCGACCTCGCCATCCGCTTGGCCAAGGACAACCCTTCGGCAACCATCACAGGCGTTGATCTCTCCGAAAAGATGCTGGAGATCGGCAGGCAAAAGATCGCTCGACAACGACTGGATCAAAACATCACCCTGATGAACGCCGATGCAGCCCGTCTCCCCTTTGCCGACAATAGTTTCGATGCCGTCACCGTAGCTTTCGGCGTGCGCAATTTCGAGGATTTGGAAGCCGGACTTCGGGAAATGCTCAGAGTAGCCAGAGACCAAGGCTTCATCGCCATCCTGGAGTTCTCGCATCCTCAGAACGGCCTTGTCAAATGGCCTTACCAAATCTACTCTCAACACGTATTGCCGTTGATCGGGCGAGTGTTTTCGAAACACCAAACCGCCTACACCTATCTTCCGACATCCATCGAGGCCTTCCCAAAAAGGGAAACCTTCTTGGAGTTGCTCAAAACGCATGGCATTTCGGATATTGCCGGCAAGACATTTTTCGGTGGCATCGCCACCTTATATTATGGTCATGTTCAAAAAAAGCCCAATAATCCACAATAAAGGGGCCTATCCACACGTTAAACGGTTTAAAATTCGAATTGTGAAAAAAGCCTTTTCCATCATATTGCTTTTAATCCTGTCGATGACTTGTGTTACGGAGATGCAAGCCCAAGGCAAAAAGGTCATTTACCTGCACAACTACGACCATGCGCCCTATCATTTCGGCTTTTTGCTTGGCGTCAACTATATGACCTACAATGTGACCTTGCAGGACAATTACCAAAGCATTGACCGTCCGGCGACCCAGCTCCCGCAGAACTATCGTCCCGGCGATCCGCAAAACCACACTTACCACATTCTTGGCATTGAGCCCCTCAGCGATTGGCACAATGTCGGCTTCTCCGTTGGCGTCATCGGTGATTTGCGGTTAGGCGACTATTTCAATTTCAGGTTCATCCCCACCCTGTCCATCGGTCCGCACAGAAACATCAAGTACACCTATTACCTCGATAACGAACTGAACAATATCAAAACCATTGAGTCAGAAGACATTAACTCCAATTTCGTTGAGTTCCCGATGCACATAAAATACCGTTCCAAACGCTACAACAACATCGCGGCATACCTTATTGGCGGCATCAATCCCCGGTTCTACCTGAGCCGTAAGAAACTCCAGCTCAACAACAACGAGCCCGCTTTGTTGCAGACCAGCCGTGGCGACCTTGCACTTGAATTTGGTAGCGGATTCGACATCTACAACCAATGGTTCAAGATGGGCATTGAGATCAAGATGAGTTTTGGCTTGCTCAACGTCCTGAAAACCGATGACACTTCCATGAATTGTCTTTACAATGCTCCGTTCAAAGAGGTCAAAAACAAGCAGTTACAAGTATCCCTTACCTTCGAATAAAAAATTTTTATCCCAAATTGTTGTGGGTAAGGATTTTTTATATAATTTTGCACCGTCAATTTGAAACCTAAAGGTTCTTTTGATGGATGGTCTCTTCGTCTAGTCTGGTCAGGACGTCAGGTTTTCATCCTGGTAACTCGGGTTCAAATCCCGGAGAGACTACAAGCCCGCCAAACAAGCGGGCTTTTTTTTATCTTTGCAGCATGAAAAAACTTCAAGTCATCGTCAGCAACCAACACAACCCCTACCTGAACCTGGCGGTGGAGACTTGGCTGACCGACCATCAGGAGGAGGGCGTGGTGACGATGTATCTGTGGAAAAACGAACGCACGGTGGTCATCGGGCTGAACCAAAATCCCTTTTCGGAATGTGACGTGAAGCGTTTGAACGAGGAAGACGGTCACCTGATGCGTAGGCGCACCGGAGGAGGAGCGGTTTATCACGATCTTGGAAATCTCAATTTTTCTTTTATTGCCGACAAAAACGACTATGACGTGCATCGGCAACAGTCAGTGATCCAGGAAGCACTGAAATCCTTCGGCTTGGAGGCTGAGATTTCAGGCCGCAACGACCTGCTCTGCCAAGGCAGGAAGTTCTCCGGGAACGCCTTCTACAATGGCACCGACAACAATCTGCATCATGGCACCATATTAATAAAGACCGACGGTGAGATGATGCAACGTTACCTGACCGTCAACAAGGCGAAGTTGCAAAAACACGGCGTGAAAAGCGTGGCAAGTCGCGTGGTGAACCTCTCGGAACTGGCCGACATCACCTCAGAAAACATCGTAGCTCCTTTGATCGAAGCTTTTGAAAAAGTTTATGGAATGAAGGCTTCAAACATCGACTTTGAGACCTTGGCTGCTTTGGACGAAGTAAAGGAAACCGTTGCGAAGATCACTTCACACGATTATCTCTATGGCAAATGGGAGCACTTCCATGCCGTCAAGAAAGCCCAGTTCCCTTGGGGCAACGTGGAGGTCGGGTTTGATGTGGATGAAAACACCCACGAGATCAAGAATATCCAGATCGCTACCGACAGCCTCAACACTGAAATCGCCGAAATCTGCCTCGACATCATTAATCTCATTTATCAGTAAACACCTCTCACCTCTAACCTATCACCTCTCACCTATGAAATATTTCCTCCTCCCCTTCGGATGCCAAATGAACCTCAGCGACACGGAACGCGTGCGCACCGTGCTGCAGCAGATGGGCTGTACCCCCACCGACAACGAAGAAGAAGCCAACATCCTCGGCATCATCGCCTGTTCGGTGCGGCAGAAAGGCATCGACAAGGTATATGGGCGCATTGAGAAATGGAACGCCATGAAGAACCGCCAAAACGTGATCACCTTTGTGTCGGGCTGCATCCTGCCCGCCGACCGTGTGCGTTTCCTGAAGCTGTTCGACCTGGTTTTCACCATGAACGAGCTGCCGCAGCTGCCTGACATGATCCGCCAGTACGGCATCGTCACCCCTGCCGCAATGGACAAGATCAACCCGTCAGCCAACATGGAGCCATTCTGGGAGATCTGCCCGATGCGCGCCTCCAACTTCGAGGCCTACATCCCGATCCAGAACGGCTGCAACAACTTCTGCACCTACTGCGCCGTGCCTTACACCCGCGGGCGTGAGGTTTCGAGGCCCTCAGAGGACATTTTGAACGAGGTGAAGGAGCTGGTGGAGAAGGATTACAAGAGCATCACCCTGCTGGGACAGAACGTCAACTCGTATGGTTTAGACAAGAAAGGCGAAGAGATTGACTTCGCTGAATTGTTGAGGAGAATCGGCGAGTTTGGCAAGGCTTCGGGCAAGGAGTTTTGGGTGTATTACACCGCTCCTCATCCCCGTGACATGAAGGATGAGGTCATTGAGGTGATGGCGCAGTACGACTGCCTGGCCAAGCAGATCCACATCCCGATCCAGTCGGGCGACGACGTGATGCTGCAGCGCATGAACCGCCATCACAATTTGGAGACCTACCGCCACATCATCCAGACCATCCGCGAAAAGCTCCCCACGGCCACCATCTTCACCGACATCATTGTGGGATTCACCCATGAGAGCGAGGAAGAGTTTGAAAACACCCGCAAGGCCATGGAGGAATTCAAATACAACATGGCTTACATCGCCCAGTACAGCGTCCGTGAGGGAGCCGTGGCCTCAAAGTGGGAGGATGACGTGCCCAAGGAGGTAAAACGCCAGCGCTATCACAGCCTTACCGAGGAGCTGATGAAGCACTCCTTAGTCTATAACCAGGCTTTGGTAGGCCAGACCGTAAAGATGCTCGTCGAGGATTACGACCGCAAAGGAGGCTTCCTTACCGGCCACACCGAAGGCAAGATCGTCATCCGATTCGCATCGAATGACGAGAGCCTTATCGGTAAGATTGTCAACGTGAAGGTGACTTCGGCAACAGCTTTGTCGATTGAGGGTATGCTTATCTGACCATCAGTTTCTGGGTCTTCACGCCTTCACCATTGGTTAAACGCAACACGTAAACTCCGGGGGAGGTGAGAGATGAGAGGTGAGAGGTGAGAGGTGCCTGTTTGGCGAAGAGCTGGTGACATTGCTTTCGATGGTCAGCCTTCCGTAGTTGCAGATGCCGCCGCCGTTGTTGGCCCAGCCGCCGGTGAGTTGGCCGCCCGCCACGCTGCTGGTCAGCGTCAGGTTACCATTACCGAACACCTCGATGACGTGGCCGTTGGCGTCAGACGACGCGAGGCTTAGGACATCTGCCCTATCGTGAGCAGCACGGCGAGAATGATGATGATTCGTTTGTTCATTATTTTATGATTTTCTGTTTTATTTCTGCTTGATTTAGAGCATAATAACCCCTTTAAGTTTGCGGGCGCAAAAACACGAAAAATTTCGGCATTTTATGCAATAAATTCGGCATTTTGTATATGTTTGCAAATCAAAATATGGTTAGATGAAAAGAATTGCTTTCAAGACATTGGGTTGCCGGGTGAACCTCTTTGAGACCGATGCGTTGGCATCGAGGTTCAAGGCGGGCGGTTACGAGGTGGTGGACTCGGGTGAGGCCGACATCTTTGTGGTGAACACCTGCACGGTGACCAACACCAGCGACCAGAAGTGTAGGCAGGCGATACATCAAATCCGCCGCAAACACCCTGAGGCCTTGATGGTCGTCACCGGCTGCATGGTCAACCACAGAAAGGAAGAGTTAATTGAGAGCGGTGTGGCCGACTATGTGATTGACAATGAGCGGAAATCAGCCATTTTTGACATTGTGGATGAGCATTTCAAGAAGGGCCATAGCGACCCTGAAGGCTATGATCGCGACTTGTTCAGCTACCAACCTGCTTACGACACCTTCCACACCCGCAGTTTGATCAAGATCCATGATGGATGCAACAACTTCTGCTCCTACTGCATCATCCCCATGGTGAGAGGAAGATCGACCAGCCGTCCCGCGAAAGACATTTACGAGAACATCAAGAGCGTGGTGGATCATGGCTTTAAGGAGATCGTGTTGACGGGTGTCAACATGGGACGTTACCATGACGGTGAGACCAATTTCGAAACCTTGGTGGAACACATTATTAATATAAAAGGCGACTTCCGTATAAGGGTCTCCTCCATCGAACCCGACCAGTTCAGCGACCGTTTTTTGGAGCTGTTCCAGCACGAGAAGCTGGCTCCGCACATGCACATCTGCCTGCAAAGCGGCTCCGAAGACACCTTGAAGCGGATGCATCGGTTCTATACCGCGGCGCAGTTCCGTGAGATGTGCCAGCGCATCAAGGTGTTCCGCCCAGATTTCAACCTGACCACCGACATCATCGTAGGCTTTCCAGGTGAAATCGAGGAGACTTTCAAGGAAAGCTGCGACTTTGCCCGTGAAATCGGCTTCAGCCATATCCATACCTTCAAATACTCAAAGCGCACCGGCACCAAGGCGGCAGTGATGCCCGACCAAGTTCCCGAAGCCGTCAAGACGCAACGCAGCGAGGTGATGCGAGCCATCTCATTGGAGAACAAGCTCAAGTACTTCGACATGATGAAAGGCAAGACCCAACAGCTGTTGATCGAACGCATTGACGCGAAGGGGGTGGCTCGGGGATATGGCGAGAACTATGTCCCCATTCAGATTCAAGGAGACGGATTGGATAAAAACAGCTTTATCGAAGTGAAACTCAACGAGATAATCAATCCTGAAAACGAGGAAAAGATGACCTTCATCGGGAAATTTTTAAAAAAATCTATCCCAAATAATTGCTTGTATCAAGAAAAGTTGTAATTTTGCAGCCCAATTACAGAAAGAAAAAACAAAAAGATATTATTAAGAAATGGCAAATCACAAATCTTCACTCAAGAGAATTCGTCAAACCGAAAAGAGACGTCTGCACAACCGTTACTACGCCAAGTCAATGCGTAACGAAGTGAGAAAATTCAGAACCATTACCGATAAGTCAGAAGCTGAGAACCAACTGCCGAAGATGTATTCCATCATCGACAAGGTTGCCAAGCGCGGCATCATCCACAAGAACAAGGCCGGTAACCTGAAGTCGAAGTTGACGAAGTACACCGCCAAGTTGGCTTAAATAAGAGTTTTTTCATCATAATGTTGACCTCCCCTAGACATTTAGGGGAGGTTTTTTTGGTATGGTCAACAAGGAACGCATATCCATCAAGCATTGGGCTGCCGACGACCGTCCGCGCGAGAAGATGATCAGCAAAGGCAAAGGAGCGCTCAGCAACGCAGAGCTCATCGCCATCCTGATCGGGTCGGGGCCGGGAGGACAATCGGCCGTGGAGCTATCGAGAGACATCCTGAACGCTGTAGGCGACAACCTCTACAACCTTTCAAAGCTCAGCATCGACGAGCTGAAGCAGCACAAAGGCATCGGCGAGGCCAAGGCCGTCAGCATCATGGCAGCCTTGGAACTGGGCAGACGATGGAGCATCACCTCACCCGAGGAACGTCATACCATCAACAACAGCAAGGAAGCCTACGAGAGTTTCCTCCCCCTCATCGACGATCCCACCAAGGAGCATTTCATGGTGGCCTACCTCAACCATAGCGGCAAGATCATCAAGGTGGAACGCGTCAGCACCGGAAGCATCACCTCCACCCTAGCCGACCCCAAGGTCATCTTCAAGCAAGCCCTGTTGAAAGAGGCCACAGCCGTCATGCTGTGCCACAACCATCCCTCAGGGGTCGCCAAACCCAGCGCCGACGACCGGCAACTGACCCAAAAATTGGTCAAGGCAGGAAAAATTTTGGACATTGCGGTGCTCGACCACATCATTATCGGAGAAAATACGTATTTTAGCTTCGCCGAAAACGGCTTAATGAACTAAAACATGAAAATCGTCACCATCATAGGCGCCAGGCCACAAATCATCAAGGCGGCTGGGCTGAGTCGAGCCATCAAAAACCATTACGCCGACCGCATCCAGGAGGTGATCGTCCACACGGGACAACATTATGACGGCAATATGTCGCAAGTGTTTTTCGACGAGCTGGGCATCCCGAAACCCGACTACAACCTTCAGGTGGGATCGGCCACCCATGGCGTGCAGACCTCCAGAATGATTGAAGGCATCGAGCGCATCCTGACGGATGAAAAGCCAGACTACATCGTGCTTTACGGCGACACCAACTCCACCCTTGCCGGTGCCGTGGCCGCCTCCAAGATCCATGTACCCATCGTCCACATCGAGGCGGGATTGCGGTCGTTCAACAAGCGCATGCCCGAGGAGATCAACCGCATCGTGTGCGACCATTGCTCCACTTTGCTCTTCACTCCTACCCTAGCCGGATTCGAGAACCTTGCCAAGGAAGGCTTCAGGATGGACAACGCCAGGCCTTTCACCATCGACAATCCCAAGGTGTATCATTGCGGCGACATCATGTACGACAACAGCCTGCACTTCTCAACGATTGCCGACCAAAAGACCGACATCCTTCAAAGGGTGGAACTGACGGAGAAACCATTTGTTTTAGCCACTTTGCACCGCGACAGCAATACCGACGACAAGGAGAGGCTGACCAGCATACTGGACGCCTTGATCACGCTATCACACGAAATTGCCGTGGTACTTCCCATGCACCCAAGAACCCGTAAGATGACGGAACAGCTGATCGACGACGAAAGGCTTTACCGGCTGTATCATTCGGAGAACATCAAGATCACGGAACCCGTGTCGTTTTTGGAGATGATCCAGTTGGAAAAACACGCCAGTTTGGTAATGACCGACTCAGGCGGCGTGCAGAAGGAAGCCTATTTCTTCAGGAAACCCTGTGCCATCCTGAGGCCTGAGACCGAATGGGTGGAGATTGTAGAAACCGGATCCGCCACCTTGGTAGATGCCGAGAAAGAAAGGATTCTTCAAACCTGCAAACAATACCTTCAACAGCCTCCAGTCGACTTCCCCGAGATCTTCGGCGACGGCCATGCGGCGGAATTCATCCTCGAAAAGATGCTGGAAGCCTAAACAGTTTACTTCCCAGTCAGGTCGTGATAGCGGCGCCGTGCCGAGACGTAGGTGATCTGCCGATCCGTAATGGCGTTATGTGCCTGGAGCAGCAATGCGTTGGCCTCCAGCACATCGGAAATGGTGTTCATGCCGGCACGGTAATTTAATTCAGCCAGACGATAGTTCTCCTGAGCCATGTCATAAGCCGCATGATCGGAGCGCAGCAAAGCTTCAGCCTCGACCATCTGGTTGTAGGCCTGCTTTTCCTGCAGATCCATCATTCCATCCAGGTCCTCCTGCATCAGCTCCGCTTCCCTGATCTTCAAATTATGCTCCTTGATCTTATGCGAAGTCTCCCACCACTGGGTAAGCGGCACTGAGACCTGAGCGAAAAAGATGTTGTTGAACTTGGTCTTTCCCATGATATTGCCGTAAGAAGTCAGCGAGCCAACACCCACCTGAGGCAGAGTCTCACCGATGGTCAGCTTCTTGTAGAACTTCTCCGCATCGATCTGCAGCTGGAGCAGTCGCTTTTCAGGACGGCTGAAATAGCCAATCCCGAAGTCGTTCGACATCTCCGTTTTGTTCAAGTTGTTTTCCAACACAAGGCCTTGCTCGGGATACTTGATGCCAATCTGATGGCAGAGCAGCAGCGAAGCCAGCAGGATGCCGTTGTTGAGTTGCATCTGCTTGGCTTGAAGCTCGTTACGGTTCATGGCCACACGGAGCTTGTCACTATTGGTGACGAGACCGGCTTGGAGAGCTACATCCACCGTATGATCCAGCGAATCGATGAGCGCCAGTGCCGTGTTCAAGGTCTGCACTTTGTCCTGAAGCCCCACCACGAGATAGTAGGAGGTCTCGATTTCCTCCAACAGATCTCGCTCCGCCACCGCCGATTTCAACTCCGCTGCCTCGATACCGAGTTTAGCCAGCCTGTTTCCGTTAATGATACGTCCGCCCGCATACACCGGTACGACCGCCATGGCCGTACCGCCGACACCTTTCTTTAAGGTGCTGAAATCAGTGGGAATATCCGCGCCCAAGTCTTGCAGCGCCTCGATTACAGCCACGACAAACTCCCCGAACTCACCCTCTTGGTTGATGTCGTTCAAGCCATATTCGATGATCGGGTTGATGGCATAGTAGGAAAGCATGTTCAACGACACCTGTGGGAAGAACTTGGTGAACACCTGGGCTTTCACCTCTTTGGCCTTCTCGATCTCCAGTTTATTGGTCTTGATCGTAACATTGTTGGCTTTGGCCAGGGCAAAACAAGAGTCGAGTGTTAGCGGCTCTTGCGCCATCATGGTCAAGGCCGTGAATGTCAGTAAAACGGCTATGAGATATCTTTTCATGATCAGTTGTTGTTTTCGTTGTTTCGATTTCTCTTCTCATTACGGGAATCACGCAATTCCAATCTCTTCAGGAACCATTTGTTCAACAGGTTGCGACGTTTCAGGTCGGCTTCACCGGCGTCAAAGGCAAGGCAGTAAGCCACAGGAAGCACCGTCACCACCAACGGGAAGGTCAAGATGGTGCCGAAGCAAATCACAACACCCATGGGCTCCCAAAGCAAGGTTTTGGCAATGATCATCGGGATAACGCCCAAAGCCGTGGTAGCGGAAGTAAGGAAAATCGGCCTCATACGGCGCAAGCCAGCCTCGTAAGCGGCTTCGTGGACCGTGAGTTTTTCCCTCACGCGCAACTCGGCGGCATGGTCATACATGATGATGGCGTTGCGCACGATGATGCCAATGAGCGAGATGATGCCCAACATGGCCGTCACCGAAACATCCAGGCCAAAGAGCCAGAGTCCGAAGGAAGATCCAAAGATGCAGAGCACCGAGACGGAGAGCGACAGGAAAGAGATGCCGATCTTTTTGTAATGGATGATCAGAACGATGAACATCACGATGATGGCCGCGATGATGGATTGGATGATAGACGGCAGGGTCTCGTTGGTGACAGCCTTTGATCCGCCTTCCTCAATCCTCACGCCTTCAGGAAGTTCAAAGCTTTCAAGGTATTTGTTGATTTTTTGGAATTCCCTGAGTTGGCTTGCACCAGGCATGACATCCGCCAACACCGTGATGCAACGCATGCCGTTGCGACGGGTGAGGTTGTCGTGTGCAAAGGAAGGCCGCAATGTGGCTACTTGACGCAACGGCACCCAAACGCCTGGATGAGCAGTAGGAACAAGCAAATCACCCAATTGTTCATAGTCGATATCATGTACGCCTTCCGTATAGATCTTGGTAGACAAGTTGTAGCCATCCTCCCACATCTTGACCAAATCGCTTCCCGACAGGGCACCTGCCAGATAAACCGACAGCACCGCCTGGGTGACGCCCAAACGGTTAGCTTCGTCGATGTTCAGGTCAACCTCCACGATATTTTCAATCCCGTCATAGTCGGAATGGACGAAGAACAGGTTCGGATCCTGTTTCATGAAGGCGATGAGGGAATCCTTGACGGAACAAATCTTGGAGTAGTCATCGCCAGTGATGTAATACTCCACCGGAGCGTCCACCACTTGATAATCCATTTGCTTGAAACGGATTTGTGCCATCGGGAAATAATTCTCATAGCGTTGCGCATAATCATACATCATCTCCTTGGTGGCATTTTCGGAAACGGTGTTCACGATGAACTGGGCGTAAGCCTGTGTGGGCACCGCCTCAGGAGCGTAAGTCATGTGGAAACGTGGTGATGCCATGCCAACGAAGGCCGTGATCGACTTCACGCGAGGATCGGCTTGCAGGATCTTGGTCAGGGAATCAGCAACGAATGACGTCTCCTCGATGGAGCTGCCCGTGGCAAGATGGATTTCCACCGCAAAACAGTCGCGCTCTGCCTTGGGCAACATCTGAACATTCAACTTGGTAAACAGGAACACTCCGATTAATACTGAAACAACCGCAGCAAAAACAGTTGCCCATTTGTGGCGGAAGCAGAGGTCAAGAATCCGCTTATAGCTGCTTTGGAGTACTTGGAAGAATTTGGCCTGAATCCGTTCCAATCTCGACATCTTCTTATCGTTGGAAGGCCTGATGATTCTGGCTGAAAGGAAGGGAATCACCCAAATGGCAAACAGGAAACTGCACGCCAAAGAAATGAAGATAGTCCACGGGAAGAGCTTTATGAAATCGCCCATCTGGGTGCCTTTCATCAAGGCAAGCATGGGAAAGAACATGCAGGAGATGGAGCAGGTGGCGATGAGCATGGAGGACATCAATTCCTTAGTGGAGACTGCCGCCGAATACCATCGGGAATGGCCTGTGCTCAACATGTCGGTGTAACCGTCAATCACCACCACCGAGTCATCCACAATCATACCAAGCACGACGATCAAGGCCGCCAAGGTAACCGTGTTCAGTTCAATGCCCAGCAGATACATGATGGCCCATGTAGCCGCGACGCACACCGGAACCGAAGTGGACGAAACCAAGGCCGTGCGCAAGGGGAACAGGAAGAGCATGACCAAGATCACAATGAGGATGGCTTCAATCAGATCCCTCAGGAAGGAAAGCACCGATCTGTTGACCACCACAGGCAAGTCAGTGATGCGATGCACCTTGATGTCAGGCGGTGCCGTAGCCAAAAACGCATTGATGACTTTGTTGACTTCTTCGCCAAAAGCCACGATGTTGTTGCCGGGACGCATCTCCATGGAGAAGATCAGGCAAGGGTTGTTGGTGACAAGGGTATCGGAATAGGCGATGTATTGCGACTCTTCCTGATAACGGCGTTCCAACCGTGCAATGTCGCGCAGCTTGATCACCTGGCCGGTGATGGGATCGGCAAACACGATCAGTTCAGAGAGTTCATAGATATCTGTGTAAGGGACATTCACGTGAATGACAGCGTTGCCCTCGTCGTTGTCGGCCTTGCCCGTGATGGTGCGCAGGCTGTGGGCGGCCAACTCTGCCGTGATCATCGAAGGCGAAACGGCATATTGCGTCATCCTGGTGGGATCCATATAGATGGCAATCTCCTCTTTCTGCTCACCCACAATCTTGATGTTGCCCATGGTCTCGATGGTACGCAGACGCTCCGCCAACGCATCGGCAAACTCACGCAACGACCTTGAGGGACGCTGGTCACTCTCGATGGCCAGCAGCAGCGAGGAGGCATTCCCGAAATCATCGAGCACAGCCGTGGCAAGTACCCCTTGGGGCAAGTCGGTCTGCTTGAACAGCACCAAGCCTTGACGGATGCGCGACCATGTCATCTTGGCGTCCTTGGTCTCGGGAACGAGGGTGACGAAAACGACCAGCATGCCATCCTTTGAATAGGAGTAGGTCTTCTTTTTGTTCACATCGCCAAAGGTGAACAGGTATTGTTCGACGGTGCCGGCCACACGTTCCTCGATCTCTTCTGCTGTGGCGCCAGGATAGATTACCGCCACCACGCCTTGACGGATGGTGACATCGGGAAATTCGTTCTTTTTAAGCCGGGGCAAGGCAATGAATCCAAACACGACGATGACTGCCAGGAAGAAGAACACCAGATTGTTGTTCCTCATCGCCGCTTCTACGATATTCCTTTTCCTTTGCATAGCGATATAGGATTAGAATGAAACAACAGCTCCGTTGTAGAGTTTCTGGTAACCTACGGTGACGATGGTGTCGCCATGGTTCAGCCCATTATTCACCAACACACCATTCTTGATATAGTCGCTGACCTCGATCTTTTGGCGATAGGCTTTCCCGCCACGAATCACCCAAACCGCAATGCCATCGGGTATGGTCTGAACACAGGATGAAGGCACCACAATTCCAGCGCTTTGGGTGGAGCTCAAGGCCAACCTGATCTTCGTCACCATGCCGGGGAGCACATCCTTCTCATTGGGAGAGATGGATGCCTTGACGGTGTAGGAATGTCCCAAAGGATTGGAAAGCAAAGCCTTGTCATAAACCACGATGGTCTTCTCCGAATCGTTCAACGCCGGGATGGTCGTCGTGGCGTGGTCACCGATATTGATCAGGCCGATCTCCTTCTCAGGGACGGAGAACGATACCATCAACTTGTCCATGTCAACCATGTTACAGAAAGGCTCGGCTGGAGCCATGTGCTCGCCAATGACGTGGTCCTCCATGCTGATGATGCCGTCCTGAGGCGCATAGAGCGTACATTCCTGAAGATGCTTCCGGGTGGAGATCTCGGTCTGTCTTGCCTTTTCCAAGTCCGTCTCCATCTGCACCCAGCGCACCTGGCTGACCCCGCCTTCGTCATAGACCTGCTTCATACGGCGATAGCCGTCTTCCGCCTGGTTGAGCGTGGCGAGCGCCGCATCATGAAGGCTCTTCGCGGTAGTCTCATCCACCTTGGCAACCAGCGCGCCCTGCTTGACACGCTGTCCGTTATGCACATAAACGCCTGTCAGGGTGCCGCCCAACGGGAACGAAAGCGCAATCTTCATCTCGCTCTGCACCGTACCCACATAGTTCCTGTAACTGCTTTCGTCGGTGTTGCCTACCACATCAATCTCCACAGGAATGGCTGGATTGAACGGCGGCTGTTTCTTTTTCGAGTTGCAGCCGACAATTAAAAACATGGAAAGGAAAAGCGTAAGGGCTTTTAAACCAAGATAATGAGTTCTCATAAGATTGGATATTTTATTTGTGTGACAAAAATAAAGATTTATTCAAGAAAAAACGAATTTTTTCTAATTTTGCACAAACAAAAAAAATTATGAAAAGGCTGCTTTCAGTAATCCTGTGCCTGATTTGCGCGGTTGCCGCCATGGGGCAGACCAAGGAAACCTATCCTTTTGTAGAACGCGACTCCACATTGTTTTTGGACGTTCACCGACCCGCTTTGCCGAGAGCCGACAAAGCCGCGGTAGTTTCCGTTTTTGGAGGCGGATTTGTTGTTGGCACACGCGACGACAAGTTGATGCAAAAAACCGCTGAATTGCTGACGGAACGGGGTTTCACAGTCATTTGCATCGACTACCGTTTGGGCTTAAAAGACAAGGCCAAGGTAAAGGAAAACAGCGGACTGCTCAAGCTTGACAAACTCTTCCAATATTGCATCGACATTGCCGTTGAGGACTGCTCTGCTGCCATCGCCTGGATCTGTGACCATCAGGCCGACTTGGACATCGACACGTCGAAGATTGTGTTGACTGGCTGCTCGGCGGGTGCCATCACCGTGCTCGACATGGATTATTGCCGTGCCAATGGTTTGGCTCAGGCATCGGCCTTGCCCAAAGGGTGGAAGCCAGCCGCCGTCATACCCTACGCCGGCGGTGTGATGTGCCGCAAATGCGAGCTGAAATACAACACCCCACCGGCACCAACCATGCTGATGCACGGTACGGAGGACAAGATTGTGGCCTACAAGAGTTTCGGCTTGCCTTTCCATCCGAAGTTGCACGGCTCAAACAACGTCGCCAAGGCCATGAAGAAACAAGGCATCCCCCATTGGATCGTCCGTTTCAAGGGCATAGGGCACGAGGTGGCTTCATGGCTTCCCGGCTCTGTGGACCTATTCTGCGGTTTCGTCGAACAAGCTTTGTCTGGCCGCGTCACCAACCTCGATGCCACCATGACTGACAGCAAGTTGCAACCCACCGAATGGACCAAGATGGGATTGAAGGACATCTATAAAATACCGAGCAATTAAAAATTTCTCGTAATCCCTTGTTTTTTAAAGAAAAAGCCTTAATTTTGCACTCGCTTTTCGAAGCAAGTAATAAAACTATTAAATCATTAATTATCAGTAAATTATGAATCAGTACGAAACCGTTTTCATTGTTACTCCCGTTTTGTCTGAAGATCAGATGAAGGAAGCGGTAAAGAAATTTGAGGATCATCTGGCCAAAAACGGCGCAGAGATCGTTCATGAAGAGCACTGGGGCATGCGAAAACTGGCATACCCGATCCAGAAGAAATCCACTGGCTTCTATCAGTTGATAGAGTACAAGGCCGAAGGAGACGTTATTGCAGACCTTGAGACCGAACTGAAGCGTGACGAGCGCATTCTCCGTTTCTTGACCGTGAAGCTTGACAAGCACGCCATCGCCTACAACGAGAAGAAACGCAAGAAAGCCCAGGAAAAAGCTGAAGCTCAAGCCTAATGTTTAACATTTTAAAATCAAAGAGAAATGGCACAACAAAACAATAACGACATCAAATATTTGACTCCTATTGCAGTCGATACCAAGAGAAAGAAATATTGCCGCTTCAAGAAGAACCGCATCAAGTACATCGATTACAAAGACGCCGACTTCTTGCTGAAGTTCGTGAACGAGCAGGGTAAGATTTTGCCTCGCCGCATCACCGGTACATCAACCAAATATCAAAAGAAAGTTGCACAGGCTATCAAGAGAGCTCGTCATCTCGCCCTCATGCCGTTCGTTGCTGACATGTTGAAATAATAGGAGGAATTGAAATGGAAATTATTCTGAAACAAGACATCGCCAACTTAGGCTACAAGAACGAAATCGTTACCGTTAAGGACGGATACGCTCGCAATTATTTGATTCCTAACAAGATGGCCATCTTGGCAACGGAAAGAAACCGCAAGATG
>JAGCPG010000082.1 GCA_017645245.1 Bacteroidales bacterium | reverse complement strand
TTACAAACACCTTGAATGACCGAAGGGTTTTGAGCCTTCAATCCAATAGCGGCAACGGTGAGCAAAACAAATAAGATGCTGAGCTTTTTCATGGTTGTTTATTCTTTGATTTTCACCCTATTAATCACCCCTTGATTGCGATAGCTGTCATAGACGGCGCTGTAGGCATATCCGTCATACACCTTGAACGCCTTTGGATAAGCCACTTTGCAGGCTTTATGGCCCATGCCGACGGTGCCTTTAGTAGCGTCATAATACCCCAGGTAATTGACACCATCTTTGATAAACAGTCCGTATGCTTTCCCCGTGGCATCATCCTTCAGAAAATCATTTTTGAAATAATTCTCGCCCGACGTGATCTTCAACGGTCGTCTCGACGCAACTTCAAAGTCCTTGTTGATCTCCACGATTTGGTGGTTGTCCACATCGACGAATTGGAGGAAATCCTTGAAAAGGAGCGGCAAGATGCAATACTCTTTTTTCGTCGCGATGGAGCAATACCAATGTATTTTGAAAAGCAGGCTCCCGTTTTCTCCCAAGCTGATCATATAACCGTCCCAAATGCCTTCGTTGATGAGATCGATGCCGTCGTTATCCGCAACCACTTGATGATATTCGTTTACGATGGACATCCATTGCGAGTGGCACCCAATGAAGCCTATCGTATCCAAAAAGCTGCATAGCGGTTGCTGTTTTCGTTCAGGGTCGTTTTTCAGAATGTACACAAATTCCTGACTTTTCCCGTGGTTGTATTTGAGCCAAAACACACCTTTGTCGTGAACGGCGGTCTTGATGATGTAGGCGTTGTTGAATTCGCATACGATTCGGAGGAGTTTCTCACGATAAAGCTCTCTCGAAAACACTGAAATCGGAATAATACTATCTTGCTCATTTAGAAACACTTGCAAGCAACTATCCTGCCCAACGAGAATGACATCGTTGAAACAATCGATGTAAAGCTTTTCGTAAAGATTGTCGTAGTCCATCCGGGTTTTTTCGGTGCCTTCAAAATCCAACACGACCAACGAAGATGTCTTGAGTTTGTTTTCCAAAAGGTAGATACTGCCGTCGAGAAACGCCATGTCGGCAATGTTTCGTCCCCGTTTCGACCGGTAAAAGTCACGGCTCGCCGTCACGCCCACCTCCATTAGGCTGTAATCCTGCTTCCGCATCCTGAAGCTGACGTTGATGGAATCACGTTCCAGTTGCTTCGGTGCAAGTTGAATGATGGTATCCCGATAGCCAATGCAGGAATAAAACAGATTGACCGTTTTCGTACGGTCGTAAATTGGCAGTTCATAATGGCCCTTGGCATCGCTGCTGGTGCCATATTGCGTGTTGATCACGCTGATGTTCACGTTCTCCACGCCGAGGTTGCCATAGACCTTGGTTTGGGCTTGAAGGCTTCCCAAAAGGCAAAACAATGCTATCAGGATGAAGTATTTTTTCATGGGAACAAAGTTAATGACATAGTCAATAGATTTTGTTCCTTAAGCTAGGCGATACAGATTTTTATAGATGATTTTTGGATTCAATCAATTGAATATCTGAATATTAAGATAGAATCTATTATAGATTATTGTTTGACTGATTTCTAAAAAAAGAGAATTATTTGCTTGTGTTTTCAAATCACAATAGTCTGGGGATAGGGTCTTTCCCTACCTTCTTGATGAGATTCGATCGGTATTTCATCACGGTGTTTTGGCTCAATTCCAAGATTTCGGCTTCTTCCTTGATGCGGAACTCGAGGAAGTTGAGCACGAGAAGATCGATTTCTTGCTCGGTAAGGTCGGGATAGGTGGATCTTAGCCGATCGTAAGCGTGGGGATAAACCGAGTTGAAAGCCTCAAGGATACGTTTGCGTTGGTTGCCTTTTGAAAGGATCTCTTTGGCCTGCTTTTGTAAATTTTCAAAGGCCTGTTTTTCGATGGCGGATTGAGCTGCGTTTAATTGCTGGTCGTAGGAAAGACGCTGTTGGTCATAGGCCTGACGCTGCTTAGTATTGGTTTTGCGTTGCCTCAACAATACCCATACCATTGCCAAAAGCAGCAACAACGCCGCAACGCAAATAAAAACAATTCGTCGATAGGATTTCTGCCGTTCTTGGTTGATTGAAAGATCATAGTTTTCAGCCAAAAACAGGCCGTATTCGTTGATTTTCGGCGTATCACCTTCGCTCAAAGCGATATCGAGCAGATAACGCGCGGCCGTCATCTTCATCTCCACATTGTTTTCAAACACTTGTTCCAGATATACCTTGGCTGAATCTTGTTGTCCCTCAAAATAAAAAGCGGTTCCGATGTCCAGATAGTGATTCCAGCGAGCTTGATTGGCGGGTTGTGCGTAAGCCGTTAAGGTCGCCGCAAAAACGATCGCCACCATCAAAAACCATATTTTCTTCGCACGCTGCCGCATCGTTTTCGGAATCATTCATTGATCTTTACCCTGCTGAGCACCCCTTGGGCTTTGTCTCTATCGAAGAAGACACTATACGCGTAACCACCATGCACCTTAAACACCCGTGGATAGATGGCATCACTGGCCTTTTGCCCCATGCTGACGGTGCCTTGCGTTGGGTTGTACAAACCAAGGTAATTCATGCCTTCTTTGACAAAAAGACCGTATGTGTTGCCTGTGGTTTCGTCGGTGAAAAACTGGTTCTTGAAACACGGCGCTCCATAAAGGATTTTTAAGGGTCGAGTATCGGAGACACGGAATTCCTTGTCGACTTCCACGATCTTCAAACCCTGTAAATCAATCAGCTGTAATAAATCCTTGTATTTCAAAGCCATCGTATGGTATTCCTTGGCAAAATTCTGCTTATACCAAAGAATCTGAAGATGGATATTGAGCGTCTGGTTCAAGCGACGCAAGTCACCGTCCCAGGTACCTTGCCGCAGTTCGTTGGCTCCAACGGGAACCGCATGGTCGTACATGGCAATGATTTGGTTCAGGCAGGCTTGGCACGCCTTGACAGCTTCCATACTGATAAAGCGGCACAAAGGATGTGTTTTCTTGTCCGGGTCGTTTTTTAGCAGATACGAATAGGTCTGTGCCTGTCCATGGTATTCTTTAACATGATAGTCATGCTTATCGTAAACCATGCTACGAAGTATGTAAGCATCGTTGAATTCCATTACAAACCGTGCCACCTTGTCATGAAACTCCTTTCTGGAAAACGTCGTCAACGGCACGGCTTTCAGTTGTGGGTCAAAATATACCTGAAGGCAGCTGTCCCGGTTCATCAGCAACAAGTCACCAAAGCAATCGATGTACAATTCGTCAAACATTTGTTGGAACTCTGTCTCGCTCAGCTTGTTGCCCTCCGGATCAAGCAAGCACAACGAAGAGTTATGGTGGCTGTTTTCCAAGACGAGAATCTGGTTTCCCGAAAAAGCGACATCGGCAATAAAGCGGTTGCCGCATGTCCTATAAAAGTTCTCCGCGTGGAGGCTCCCGAACAGGCACAACAACACAATGATGATTAGATGTCTTTTCATGGGAACAAAGATAACGATAATTTAGTTTGGAGCTAAGAAAGTGATTTCTTTTTCAAAAACGCCATTCTCAGGCGTGAAAAAAGCCCTATCTTTGAAGCCATAAAATACCTTTGGCCATGACCCTCGAATACCATCCTTTGGAGCCGTTTCTGCCGACTAATGCCCGACTGCTTTTTCTTGGCAGTTTTCCGCCGCCGAAGCAGCGCTGGTGCATGAATTTCTATTACCCCAACTTTCAAAATGACCATTGGCGCATTGAGGGAGCGGCGTGGTTTGGTGATCGGAATTATTTCGTGGATGTTGAGCGGAAATGTTTCATGAAAGAAAAGATTGTGAACTTCCTAAACCAAAAAGGAATCGCCTTATATGACACCGCACAAACGGTTAAACGGTTGAAAAACAATGCTTCGGATGCCTTCCTTGAGATTGTGGAACCGACCGACATCAAAGCTTTGTTGCAGCGGATGCCTCTTTGTCACGCCATCGCCACCACGGGCGAGAAGGCTACTGGTGAGGTTTGTCGTTATTTCGGCATTGGCTCCATTCCCGCCTTAGGCAGCAAGACAGAACTTGAAAAAGGGCTGTTTCTCTATCGCTTACCGTCCTCATCAAGGGCTTATCCATTAGCCTTCGAAAAGAAGGTAGAGGCTTATCAAGCGGTGTTTCAGGAACTTTGGGGATCACTCAAATAGGCTGGTCTTCTCGTTTGTCAAACAACCCGTCACGCATTAACTCACACTGCACCATTTTGATTTCGCCATAGCCATATTCAGCGCCGAGCACCTCTTTGGCTGTACCGATGGTGGGATCGCCTGTCGATTCAAAATAGTCGCGAATGGTGTGGTAGTGGTCTTCATCGACGAATTGCTGGGCGTCATATTGGTCGTCCTCGATAAGGCGATAGACATGGCTGTAAATCGTTGAGACCGCCATGTCGCGCTGTTGGGCTATCTCCTTGAGACTCAATCCTTCGTCAATCATTTTTTTGGTGATTTCAAAAGTGCTGATTTTAGGCTCTTTTGATTTTTCTTTCCTTTTTGATTTCGCCTTTGACATGGTTTTGGGCGTGGTTTCCATTTCACTTTCATCAATCGCAGCCACTGCCCTAGCCCTTAGGAAAGTCTTGATGGTGAAACCGGTGCAACACGATTCCAAACATCGTTGTTTCACGGCAAGATCCTCCTTGAATTGACTCAAAACATCGTCCAACCGTTTGTTGACTGCTTTGTTACCCGTTTTGAAAGGTAGGTCGAACATACCATTGGTCAACTCCGTGAGATGTTCCTTGAAGTAAGCCGCTCCTTTTTTTAAGCGCTCTTGTAAAACTTGGTTTTGCTCGCAGTTTGGTTGATTCTCGTGAAGCCTCCGTATTTGATCTTCGAACTTAGCGCCAACGCCACAAAGTGTTTCCAAGAACTTGTTACGTCTCTGCGAGAGGTCTTGAATCATATTGGCTTCAAACAACGTTTCATTGTCGTAAAGCACTTTCATCAGCTTGCCGAAATCATTGTAAAGCCCATAGAAATCAATGAGTTCCAGCATGGTTTCCAACTCAAAATCGTGACGCAGTTGATCCACTTTTTCCTGAGTGGGTTCCAATTCTGGGATATGCTCCACAAATTGGTCAACCGAGTTGTCCTTCACAAGGGCATTGGATGGGATGCGAGTCTTCAGCAACAGTCCATTGAGCGAAGTGCAGCGACTCAAAGCCACATACACTTGTCCGTGAGCAAACGCCTGCGCCGCATCGATGATAAGCTTGTCGAATGTCAAACCCTGGCTTTTGTGGATGGTGACCGCCCAAGCCAGGCGCAAGGGTATTTGGGTAAAGCTTCCTATTTCCATTTCCTCAATGTTCTGGTTTTCAGCGTTGATGCTGTATTCCATGTTTTGCCAAGTCAGCTTCGACACAGCAATCACCTCATCGTCACAACGGACTGCAATGGTGTTGGTGGCCTCATCAAAACCCACCACCCGACCGATCTTTCCGTTGAAAACGCTTTTTCTGGACTCGGGTCGTTTTTGACAAACATTACCTGAGCGCCGATCTTCAGTTCCAGAATTTCTTTAGTGGGATAAGTGTTTTCTGGATATATTCCTTTGATTTCTGCTTTAAAAATCAGCGATTTAGAAGGCAATGCGGCAAGTTTCGACTCGTTGATCTCGTCCGCTTGATAGTTATGGGTGGTAAGGGTAATGTAGCCTTCGTTGTCATCGGGAACAAAGTTAGGCTGATACCGCTGATTCAGCATACTGACACATTCCGCATCCATTCGATTGTCACGTACCTTGTTGAGCAGGCCTATAAAATCCGTGTCGTGCTGACGATAGATGTGATCCAGCTCCACACAAAGGAAAGGCGTCTTTTGCAGGACGTGGCTGCCGAAGAAATAAACGCTTTGGTAGTAGGGCGACAACATTTCCCACTCCTCTGGCTTGGCCACAGGCGCCAATTGATGCACGTCGCCGATCATAAGGAGTTGCACACCGCCAAAAGGTTTTGCCGATCTTCGAGCGCGACGCAGCACAGCATCGATGGCATCAAGCACGTCAGCCCGCACCATGCTGATCTCATCGATGACCAGCAGGTCAAGACTGCGCATGATGTTCAACTTGGTTTTACTAAGTTTTTGATACTGTGAAGCTAAGGTTTTGACAGAAGCTTTTGCTTCAGCATTAATTGAACCTTGGTCATCTGTTGCTTTTGGAGCGTCTTGAGGGATCTGCGGCCCGAAAGGCAACTGGAAGAAGGAATGAATGGTTTGTCCGCCCGCGTTGATGGCAGCCACTCCCGTCGGAGCGACTACCACCATGCGTTTGTATGTCTTATTTTGGAGGTTTCGCAAAAATGTAGTCTTGCCCGTGCCAGCTCTACCAGTCAAGAAAATATGTGAATCGGTATAGAGGACGAGTTCTTCTACGAATTCCAGTTTTTGATTAGTAAAAATTTGCTTCATTGAAAAGTATTTCTTTCAATGTGCAAAGATAGTATAATATTTCTGTTTTGTCAAGTTTTTTATATCAGTTTTTACCAGACAGGAAGATCACAAAACTTTGCTTACCGCTTCCTCGATCCGAGTGCCTCTGAGGTCTTCGGCTATGATGTTTCCTTCGGGATCGAATAGGATGATGTAGGGTATACCGATGATGTTGAATTGTTCGACAAATCTCTGCGAAGGGTCAAGCACTTGGGGATAATGGATGCCAAGATCCATCAACGCCTTTTTAGTAGCATCCTGCTTGTCGTTTATTGGCACACCTATGACGATCAGGCCTTTGTCGTGATACTTTTCGAAAACGGCAACCACATTGGGCGTTTCTGCCCTGCACGGTCCACACCAGGAAGCCCAGAAATCCACGAGCGTGTATTTTCCTTGTCCCACATAATCTTCGAAAACGCCTTGCACTTGGAGGATTTCCCCGTTTTCGAGCAACATGATCACCTTCTCTTCCGGCAAAGACTTCAGATGTTCGTAATAGCCTCCGATATTAGCGTCCGCTTTGATGGCTTTTCCACCCTGCTCATACAATGCAATGAATTCATCCTTATCAATTTGATCCATCAAAAAAATCATCGCCTGAGGTGCGATTGCATCATTCTTATGCACCAGATAGACTTCGTGGCAATGTTCGGCAATCTGTTTCATCGTTGCAACATCAACGGCTTCAGCCCCTACCGTGTCACCAGCTTCTTGCATGGCCATTGACCTACTTATGCCATCGAAAAACGTGCTCATACACCATTGCTGCAAGGCTTGAAGCTCCTCCGAAAGCGGACTGCCCGTTACTACTGGAACATCGTCTTTCATTGAAACCGTGATCTTTTTTGTATCTGGAACCAGCAGGATTGGGTCGTAATCGTCACCTCTGAGGATACTGACCGAAAATTCTGTGTCGATCGGGCACTGCAAGGTGAAAGTCCCGTCCTTCACTGCTGCGACATCCAGCACACCTTCGGTCATGTGCACGAGCTGCACGGTGTCCACAGGATCTGTTATGGTTCCGTTGATTTTACACACCTGATTATTGCAGGAACATACCATCGCAAGGATTGATAAAGCAAAGAATAATCTTTTCATAGTATTATAGTTTTAATATGAGTAGCATCTTTTGGAGGGCAGCGGCTGATTCCACAACCGTCAGGCCGGGGGTGTTTTTCATGTTGCGATAGCCCCAACTGACTGCAATGCCAAGGATACCGCCATTGGCGGCGGTTTCCATGTCGGTGTCCGAATCACCCACCATGATGACCTCTCCCCCAGCCCCTCTCCCCAGGGAGAGAGGAGAGTTTAACTCAGAAAGGCCAGCCTTGCGAAGCACTTCTCCGACCACTTCGGGATCTGGCTTCAAAGGGTAGCCTGGGCGATTACCCAAGATGGCCACAAAAGGAATGTTGGGGAAGAACTCCTTGATCAAGTGCTCCGTGCCTTCTTGGAATTTGTTGGAGGCAACGGCCAACTTCACCCCTTTTTGATGAAGGTTTTCGAGCAATTGCGGAATTCCGGGAAAAGGCTTTGTATACACATCGATATGTGAGTTGTAATAAGTACGGAAATCAGCCAAAACAGCATCAATTAAGGCCTCATCGTCCCGGCGTTCAGCGGGCACGGCTTGCATCATCAAGTTACGCGCCCCGTGACCGACCATCTTCATGTATTCATCCCGTGTATGCAGCGGAAAACCTCTTTGCGACATGGCATAGTTGACCGCCGCACTGAGGTCATCAAGCGTATCCAGCAGGGTGCCGTCAAGGTCGAATATGACTAGTTTGGGGTTCATAGATTCATCGTCTCCAAGGCTTCAGAGGCGGCATCCAGCAAAGGTTGTGTCGATACTTCGTTGCCCACGGCATGGCGCATCCAGTGCTGCGGTGTCAGACGGCCAGCGGGGTAGATACGTTCAATCTCGGCAGCCACTGACTTGCCCTTAAGCTGCTGCTCCAGTTGGAACTGGATGATATGGCCGTAGGGATAATTGGCCAGGTAGAGTGGCGAGTCAATCATGTGGCTGTAGATGGCCAGGATGGGTGAGTCTTGCTCTCCGAGGTATGGGGCGTAGTATTTGTTCCAGACTTCTTGCGCCGTGTGGATGACCTGCTTTTTCAGCTGTGCCACCGTGGCATCGGGATGCTCGTAAAGCCAGCGCCAAGAGTACATATCGACGAGTGCAACGCCCATAATCTCGTAGCAACCCCAGAAGATGTCGAGGGTCTCCAGAGCCTCGCGGGTGGGATCGTCGTTCTTGTAGCCCAGGAAGTCGAGGTCGCGCACCTGAAACACGAAAGCGAGCGCTTCGGTGAAAGCGGTGTTGGGCACCCCTTTCATGATGTAGTGATCCACATCGTGAAGCGTGATGGTCTGCTCAACATTGTGGCCGAACTCATGCACGGCGATGTTGTAGCCTTTGTAGTCCATGCCGTCTTTGCCGATGCGCGTACGCAGACGGGCATTGTCCGTACGCATGTTCGATTCCCAGGCGTGGCCAGCGCCGCGTGAGGGATCCACAGTGATATGCGAGCAGATGAAATCGTTCTTTTCCTGGCTGAAGCCCAGCTGGCTCAGGATCGAAGGCATGCCTTTAGTGGCAAACGCCTCGCGATCGGGATAAAGCTGACGAGTCTGAGCAGAGAGGTCGTCTTCATTGAGCGTGCTACGGCTTTTGAATCCGTCATACCATATATCGAAAGGCTCCAGTTTGCGACCAAGACGGCTCTCGATGAGTTTGGCCACCTCGCCTACTTGCGGCGAGCTGCAAAAGTCGTCAAACAACTTTTCAATCTCGTCGAAACTCACCTCCATGTCCTCGTCAAAGGAGCGGGCAACGGCCGTGGGGTAACGCGGGTTGAAGCGGTCCAGTTGCTGCATGGCGTGGAAATTGCCAAGAAAGTATTGGTAACGAGTGTCTGGTTCGGGTTTTACGTCAACCTGCTTGCCATCTTTGGTAACCGTGTTGGTGTAGGGATTCCATTCGTATTCAGGGTTATTGATGACACACTCGGGTATGCTTTGGTCGATGATACGGCGCATCACCTGATAGATCATGCGTTGTTTGGCCAAGCCTTCCTCGCCTTCGTTGTAGTGGGTCTTCAGCTCGTCGCGCAAACCCCAGTGGGTGATCAGCGACAGGTCGGGGAAGATATGTTCGCCTTGGTCATTCAGCAGATGACCCATCTGGATGTTATAATTCGAGATGTAGTTGTCGGCAGCCGAAAGCTGTGCCGACAGGGCCTGCTGACACTCAGCGGGTACGCGGGCGGTGAAGACGTCGCCCAAGCGAGCGTAAGCCCACTCTTGGCGGCTCCAGTCCTTACCCAGCGTGTTCTTTTCATCCAGTGTGTAGAAGGGGAAGTTCAGCACCACGATGAAGGCGATTTTTTGTTCGAACATGTCGTCGTTGAAGTGTGCCGAAGGGCTGTAGGCACCGAATAGTTCATCGAGTTCCGTCGGTTCGGGACCGTCCACATGGATGGGGAGGTTGAGATCCACTTGCATCTTGTTGAAGCAACCCCACAGGCTTTCGAAGTTCTTCTCCAGCTGTTCGGCCATACGGGCACGCTCATCGGGGTCAGCCACGAAGTTCTCCATGCAGAACACCTCAAATTCAGCGGGAGTCCCGTCGTCTTCCGTCCAAAAGGCAGCAGCCTGTTCCACGCCTCTTGCGATACGGTCTTCTACGCCCTTTGTGCCGGTGTACTTCTCTTGTAGGGCTTTCACCGTTTTCTCAACGCATTGCTGATCGATATTGTTCATGTTCTTTGCCGTTTCATTGTTTTGCTTGCAGCAGGCAGACAGACACAGGATCGCCGCCGCCAGTAATAAAGACATTGTTTTTTTCATTGTATTTTGAGGATTTGACTGCGAAATATGTTTTGCACAAAAATACATCTTTTTCTTTTATCTTTGCATCCCAAATCACGGATAACCTTACTTTTATGAAATACACCTACTACCCCAAAGGCACTTGCAGTCAAGTCATTGAGTTCGAAATCATTGATGGAGCCATTCACAATGTTCAGTTTTATGGAGGCTGCGATGGCAACACCCAGGGCGTAGGTCGTCTTGTCGAAGGCATGAAAGCCGAGGAGGTCGTTCAACGGCTGGAGGGCATTCATTGTGGCTTCAAGCCCACTTCATGTCCTGATCAGTTGGCGAAAGCCATTCGGCAGGCAATAGAAAAAGCAGATTAATCCTTTTGATAACAGATTTCTTCTGCCGCTATCGATAGATTGCCATTTTCTTTGTTTTGGCGATAGAAAACCGGCTTATGTTTTTGGTAGAGCGACAATAGCTTTTCGTTGAGCAGCAGTTCCACTTCGCACATGGTGCGATCGATGACATTGGCTTTCAGTTGACATTCCCAGATGACGATGACCTGCCAGCCGTTCTCGATGAGGAGTTGGTAATTCTGTTGATCCCGTTGCTGGTTCCTTTGGATCTTGTTCACCCAAAACTCCGTATTGGTTTGTGGAATCTTACAACACTTTCCGTTTTCCGTTTCCCCGGGGTTGACACCCTTGGCTACCGATATGGAACCCCTAACGGGGTTCTCCCCTTCTCCGTTTTCCACCTTCCATTCCATCTGGTGTCCATGCCAGAAACATCCGTTGACGAAGATGGCGGTGTGGTAGCGGCGCATCACGATGTCCGGTTTCCCCGGGACGCCTTTCACGTTGAGGCGGTA
>JAGCPG010000081.1 GCA_017645245.1 Bacteroidales bacterium | reverse complement strand
TCGGAAACGGAACGGGGCGCTGGCGGTTTTGGACACACTGGAAAGAGATAAAAGATAAGAGATATAAGATAATAGTTGAAATCATCCGAAGGATGATAGCTCTGTAGAATGAAAAGATTATTATTTGTTGTATTGTTTTTTTTCCTAGCCATCTCGTCATTCTCGCAGGTGGACATCCGAAAGAACGCCACGGCATTTTCGAAGGGCATCGAATGTAAGTATCAGGAGGATGTGCAAGGTGCCATCAAGCATTTCGAGGAAGCCTTGAAGTTCATGCCCGACGATGCCGCCAGCATGTTCGAGCTGAGCGAACAATATGTCAAGGCGGGTAGGGTGGATGATGGCTTCGCCATGATCAAACAGGCGGCCGAGCTGGATCCGGAAAACAAGTGGTACCAGATGCGTCTGGCCATGTTTTACCGCACCATGCAGCAGTTCGACGAGTATGCCGCCATCTATGAGAAGCTGACCGCAAAATACCCCGACGACGTTGAGATGCTGTCTGATTTGATCGATGCTTATCTGATCACCGAAAACTACGACAAAGCCATCGAAAAGCTTAACCTGCTGGAGAAGCAAGCCGGCATCAGCGCCATGGTGAGCGAGCAGAAGGTGGAGATCTACAAACGCCAGGGCAACACCAAGAAAGTGATCTCCGAGTTGGAGCGGTTGATTGCTGAAAACCCTGAAAGCACCAGGTATTACAACATGTTGGCCAAGGTCTATATGGAGAACAAGAAAGAGAAGGAAGCCATCAAGCTGTACAACCAGATCAAGGCCATCGATCCCACCGATCCTTACATCAACATCTCCCTGCTGGAGTATTACGAAAAGAGCAACGAACCCGAAAAGGCCTTCGATGAGCTGATCGAGGCCATTAACAATAAAAACTTGGATTTCAACACGAAAGCCAACATCTACGACTATTGGTTCAACAAGCACCAAGACGGCAAGGACATCGACCAGCAGGCGTTCCGTGCGGGCAATGCCTTTTTGGAGAACTATCCCGACAACAAGATGGGTTACTTGGTGCTGGCTTCCTACTATATCAACAAGAAGGCCTACCAGCCTTGCAAGGAAATGGCGAAGCAAGCCTTGAAGTACGACCGTGGCAATTACTCTGCTTGGCAGTACCTCGTGCTGAGCGAAGGGCCTTTGGGCGAGACCGATTCCCTGAAGACGCACTCTATCGAGGCATTGCAGTTCTTTCCCATGCAGCCGCTGTTCTATTGGTTTGCCGGTGTGGCATGTGCCTTGGAAAAGCAGGATCGTGAGGCCATCGGCTATTTCGAGAAAGGTCGGAAATTCGTGACCGACAAGGCCGCTTTGGTCGACTTCGACAGTTATCTCGGCGACCTTTACCATTCCGTCGGCGAGCCGGAGAAAGCCTTCCTGGCCTACGACCGCGTGTTGAGCCAAGATCCCGACAACGTCCTGGTGTTGAACAACTACGCCTATTACCTCTCGTTGCGGAAGGAAAACCTTGACAAGGCCAAGGACATGTCGCTTCGTGCCGTAGAGCTGGAACCCAACAACGCCATTTATCTTGACACCTACGCTTGGGTGCTCTACCAGAAAGGCGAATATACTGCTGCCGAGGCCCAGATGGAGAAGGCGATCAAACTGCTAAACAAGCCCGACCAGACCTATTACCAGCATTATGCTGACATCCTCATGAAAGTGAACAAGCCCGACCAGGCCGAGATCTACCGTAACAAAGCCAAAGCCTTGAAAGATGGTCAGTAGGAGAGGAGGCATCGGTATTTTGGTGGTGGCGATGGCGGTGCTGTTGCTCACCGCGTCGTGCACTTCGAGGAAGAAGCTTGCCGCGATCAAGTCACATGCCGATTATCAGTGGGTGACCGCCAAGATGGCAATGGACATCACCGCGCCCGGGCTGGAGCTGAACAACGTCTCAGGCGCCCTCAGGATGCGCCGAGACAGCGCCATCTGGATTTCCGCATCCATGATGGGTATGGAGAATGTCCGCACCTTGATCACCGAGGATTCCATCATCCTGCTCAACAGAGTCGATAAAACCTACCTCACCGAGCCGCTGGACTCCGTGGCGCAGAAATTGAACGTTCCCATGACGCTTCGCGAGTGTCAGGTCAAGTTGATCGGCAACGGCACCAGCGATCACGTGGAGGTGCTTTTTGGGCCTTATACGGCCAAAATCCGGTACTCCGACATCCGTTGGGACGAGCCGACCTCCTTCCCGATCAAAATCTCCAAAAAATATGAAAGGATGAAGCTATGAGACACGGACTGAAATACTGCCTGCTTGTGTTGCTGACGCTCGTCCTTTCCATGGGCTATGCCCAGCGCACGAAAGAGTCGCTTGAAAAGGAGATCAAGTCGCTACAAAAGGAGATTGAGACGGCCAACAAGTTGCTGAAGGAGACTTCGAAAAACAAGGAAGTAACCATGAACCAGGTCTCGCTGATGAACAAGAAAATCAAGGACCGTCAGCAGCTGATCAACGCCTGCAACGAGCAGATCAAGTTGCTGGATAGGAGCATCGCTAAAGGAGAGAAGAACATCAAGTCGCTGAACGGCGAGCTCAAGAAGCTGGGAGGGGAATACAGCAAGATGGTGCAGTTCGCCTATAAGAACAAGAGCCATTACGACCAGCTGGAGTTCCTGTTTGCCGCCAAGGATTTCAACCAGGCCTTCCAGAGGATGCGTTACATACGGCAGTTTGCCGATGCCCGCAAGACCAAGATGGACCAGATTTCCAACACCCGCCAGAAGGTAAGCAAAGAGGTGGAGGAACTGCGGAAAAACAAGGAAGAACAAGCAGCCTTGCTGGCCGAACAAAAGGCCCAACAGGAAACTTTGATCAAGGAAAAGAATGAACTTGACTCCCAGGTAAAACAGCTCAAGAAACAGGAGGGCAAGATCCAGCAAAACATCAAGGACAAGCAGGCCCAGGCCAAGAAGTTCCAAAAGCAGATCGACGACATCATCGCCGAGGAAATCAGGAAAGCCAACGAACGTGCCGCCAAGGAGGCCAAGAAGAAAGGCACCAAACCCGATAAAATGGCCCTTACACCAGCCGAAAAAGCCCTCTCGACGAGTTTCTCCGCCAACAAGGGCAAGCTCCCCTGGCCAGTGGAAAGAGGCGTCATTTCGAGCTCTTACGGCAAGCACGCTTCAAGCATCTCCGACAAGGTGGTCATCACCAACAACGGCATCGATATCGTTACCACCGAAAACGCCAAGGCCCGCTGTGTGTTTGATGGCGTGGTGGTCACCGTGGTCAAGCCTTCCGCCTCCAACATAGGCGTTATCATCCGCCATGGCGACTATTTCACCGTGTATTCACAGCTTGACGAAGCATACGTGAACCGTGGCGACAAGGTGAAGACCAAGCAGGACATCGGCCGCGTGCACACCGACCGCTCGGAAGGCAAGACGGAGCTGCACTTCGAGTTGCGACAAGGCAAAGATTGTTTGAACCCTTCAACATGGCTGGCGAAATGAAAGGCAGAAGACTCATAGTGTCCCTGTTGGTGCTGCTCGTCGTTGCCCTGTTGGCAGGATGCCGAAGCCACGACAATTTCGGTCAGCGCAGGACATCGAAAAACTGCAACTGCACTCGCTGGAGCAAGTGAAATAGGTTTGAAAGAATAGACAACTCGTTGATAGAGTAGTTTTTATAGTGTTGATTTTCAACTGATTAAAAAATAATACTATCAATAATACATAGACAAAGCAATGTCTCCCCTTGACAAAGGCTTGTTTTTGGTATTTCTTTGCAACAAGAACCCAAAAAAGTCATGTCATGAAAAAAACACTACTAATTCTCTCGCTGATGCTTGGCTTCATAATGATGGCCTTGGCACAGAATGTTACGGTTATTCAGCCAGACTCTGTCTATATGTACTATAATGATCCTTCGTGGAGTTGGAGTCCTGTTGACGACAAAACAAGGACAATTGTTTTTGCCTACGACAGCATGGGACTGCTGACACAGCACCATGATAGATGTGGAAGCGGCCAAGATGGCAATACGACACAGGCAAATTATGTTTACGATGAGCATCACAATTGCATTTCAGCGCATATTACGACGGATTATGACATAGCTGGCAGGATACGAGACATTATCTTCAACTATCAAGACAACCTACTCATCAACGAGCAAGAAACAAACCTACTTGTTTGCCCACCACAATATGGCGGCGGAACAACTTATATTAACACCGATTATTCCTATGATGACGAAGGAAGGATTGTTGAGACATTGAAAATGTATTCAGGATATAACTCTATGTCTATGTGCAATACCAAAACAAGCTATGAATACCGAGATCATCAGGTTAGTGAGACCTTTGAAGCGTTCCATCCGTCGGGCGAATGGCGGGTTATGAGTCGTGCTACAAAGACTTATTCCGATAACGGCCTTCCGATACAAAGCCTTAGAGAATTGGCCAACGATTCCACGCGACTCACCATTTACCATTACGATGAACAGGAACGAATCACCGGTTCGACGACACAAAAGATGATGAACGGCGAGGTTGTCAACGAATTCCGAACTGTGTACGACCTGGATGATAACGGCATGCCTACGCACATTCGTTTCGAAGACTGGGATGGTCAACGATGGGTACCCGGATCTTCAAAATTTTTCCTTGTTCAGTTTAAATATGGCAGCACTATTTATCAATACTATTTCAATGATATTACGTTATTCACCGAAGACTTTTTGAATAGCCAAGAAACCCTTATTTCTGACAGGGGTATTGCTTCAATGGAACTGTTCTATACCAACACCACTCATCCCTCGTACGATATAAGCGAAAAGCCTTTCACAAACGATATTGACATCCACCCAAACCCCACTTCGGGAACT
>JAGCPG010000080.1 GCA_017645245.1 Bacteroidales bacterium | reverse complement strand
GTCATTCTCGGTGAAGAGCTCAGCCGAGCTGATTTGTGTGGCGTTCTCAGCGAGGGCTGATTCCAGTGCTTGAAGCAGGTCGATGGGGTCGCCTTCAACATAAAGGCTCACCCAGTTCCAGCCTTCTGACAAGGTAAGGGTCTGGGTCACCGTGCTTGCCACTTCCTCTGTCACGAAGAACACCGTTTCGCTCACCTTGTCGGGATCGCAGTCGGGATAAACGTATGCCTCATACGTGGTGCTTGGGGTGAGGCCAGTGAGGGTGATGCTGTTGGTGCCTGTGGTTGCGGTCTGCCATTCGCTATCGGTAATGTTTGAACCTACAACAATGTCGTCGATGAACAAATAGTATTTGTCGTAGGAGGTGTACTTCCAGCAGATGTATTTCGTTCCGGCAGGCACAGTCTCGCTGTAGAGATGCCACTGCGTGTCGGAAGCGGTGATTACATCTCCAAAGGTGAACGAGTCGGTCGCATCGTCGGTGCTGCTGAAGCCGATATAGAAGGTCTCCGGATAACTGTTATGTTTGTTACGGTAATAGAATTCCAGACTCGTGCCTTCGGCAATGCCCGACAACTCGGGCGAGATGAGGTATTGGGCTGGAATGGTACTGAAATAGAAACAGAAAGCATTTTGACCGGAATAATAGCCCTCACTGCTAATTCCTGTGTTATTATGGCAATCGCGGAGCGTCCAGTCACCGAGGCCGTTTTCAAAGCCTTCTCTTAAAACGATGCTTTGTGTCGGCTTGTATCTTGCCGTGTAACCATCCAAGTCTATATAGCTGTTCCAAACGAGCTCGGTGGTGGTGCTGGTTACGTGGTCAACGGCGAGGTTGACAGGGGTTGGACATGTAGCAATGTCAATGCTCACATTGTCGATGGCCGCGGGCGGATTGTTTCCTATGTTTGCGTCGTTACGCCATACAAATACTAACTGGTAGATTCCCGCATCAGATAACAGAATATCGTTGCTTGCGGTCTGCCATTCTGTGGTCTGATTGAGTTTCGAGCCTCCGTCAAGGGCTATCCAGCCATCGGGCAAAGTGTTGTAGTTGAAGCCCGTCGGAAGCACAGTGCTGGCCTCCAAGGTGACAGAGGTGGGCACTAAGGCCACTCTCAAGAAGTCGTAAGTGTTTTCGCCTTTGGCAATCCAGTCGTAGGAGATGTTGTAGGTGCCCGCCTCAAACGCGAAAGTCTTAGCTGCATAAACCATGGTGCTTGCCAAGTTGTCGTAAGCGTTGGTGGTGCCGCCATCGTTGGAAATGTAAAGGCCGTGGGTGCCTTCGCCGTTATGGGCGGCTTCGCCCCATACCCAGGCGTTGGTGAGGTCGCCGTTGATGAGCGTCCAGTCGCAGTCGCTTTCAAAGTCGGTGCTATAAGGAATGCTTGTCGGAATTTGAGTCGTGGTAAACATTACCACATCGCTCCATAAAGTCTCGTCGCAGCCGCTCTTCACCTGAGCTTTGTAGGTGGTTGCGGGAGTGAGACCCGTAAGGGTGATGCTCGTGCTGTCGGTAGTCGCGGTCTGCCATCCGCCATCTGGAACGACGGCGAATCTAACCGTGTAGTTTTCCGCGTCGGAAGCAATGTTCCAGCTCATCTCGGCGGTGGTGGCTGTGACGTCGCCGACAGTAACGTCGTAAGGAGTCGGGCAAGATACGGCACGGATTCTCACATAGTCAATGCCCACGCCGTAGCCGTACTTGTCTGTCATCTCGAAGGCAATCTGGTAGGTGCCGCTAAAGTCGGACAGTGTGAGGCGCTCCGTAGTCCATGCAGGCGTTTCGTCGGTGTATTCAGCAAGCAGCATCCATTCCTCGGCTGGCGCGGTGCGGTAGTATACCCTCAACTCATCGAGGTCGTTCGACCAGTTGCGCATCACGTGCATGAACGAGAGTTCGGCATCATTTACTGTGGATAGGTCGATTTCGGGGGTTATCAGTTTGGTGACTTTGCCGTTGGAGCTGTGTTTGATGAGGGCGTTTTGCTGGCCGTGGCCTGCGCCTGTGGTGGAGTTGTAGTCGCCCACGCCCACTATCCATGTGCCTGGGCCTTCGGTGGTCCAGCCATCGGGCAGGGCGGTGATATCCTCGAAGTCTTCAATGAACAGCGTTAACAAGAGCGTTTGGAAACTTACCTCGTCGCTCCATCCGCTTGGTATTCCGCTTGTGGCGCGCACCTTGGCGGTATAGGCGGTGTTCTCGTCGAGGCCGGTGATGATGAATGGATTGCTGTCGGCATCAATGAGGTTGCTCTCGTCGCCGTTAAGGCATATCTGCCATGCGGTGGCATCGCCGTTCTCAGTCCAACTGAGGGTGGCAGTGACGCCGGTAACAGCGGTGCATTGCAAGTCGGTAGGCGTTTGGCAAACAGGATTGATGCTTACGTTGTCGACGGCCGCTGGCGGATTGTCTCCACCAGAATTGTTGTTGCTCCAGACAAACACCATTTTCCAATCCTCAGTGTACGGTACCGTAGCCATGACACTCTTGGTCTGCCATTCTGTTGCACCATAGAGTGGGTTGCCTTCGTCGAGGGCAATCCAACCATAAGGAAGTTCCATGCCGGCTACCAAGGTTTTCGAGTCGGGCACCAACGCCACCCTCATGTAGTCGGAACCTTCTTCACCGTTGGCAAGCCAGTCGTAGGAGAAGCAGTATTCGCCGCTTTCGAGATGGAATGTCTTGGCGACATATACCATGGCGGTATCGGTGTTGGTATAGGCGTTGGTCTCGCCTCCGTCGTTGGAGATGTAGAGGCCGTGGGTGCCTTCGCCGTTGTGGGCGGCTTCTCCCCATACCCAGGCGTTGGTGAGGTCGCCGTTGATGAACGTCCAGTCGCAGTCGCTTTCAAAGTCGGTGCTGTATGGAGGGATAGGCTGGTGCATGGTGGTGAAACTTGTCTCCTCGCTCCAATCGCTCAGTTCGTTGCCGTAGCAGGCACGCACCTTGGCGATGTAATCGGTTCCTGGTTTAAGGTTAGTCATCGTCAAGTGGTTCTCATCAGCGGCGAGGATGTTGTTGCTCTTGCCTTGGATGTAGACTTGCCAAGAGGTGGCACCTCCCCCGTCGTTCCAGCTGAGGGTTGCGGTGTTGATACCCACCTCAGTGCATTGCAGGTTGGTGGGCACAGGCAACTGATTGGGCGACGAAGCATCCTTCATCACCCGGATTTGGGTCTTCTCGTCTCCTAAAAAGGTACCAAAAGGAGAATGCTCACTATTTATTGTTGTAGGGTCAAAAATTATATAGTCTTTGTCGCTATACACATAGAGTGTTTGGTGATAGGCATAAAAGGATGAAAAAGCATAATGACTCGTTTGGTCAATTCCCGTGTGGTCGTAAACGAGGATGGCCACATTTTGCTGGCCGTTGTAGGCAAATGGCGTGTCCAAGATGATGGTAGTCCAGTCGCCTACAGTGAGTTGTACCGTGCCGCTGAAAACGAGGTCTTCAGTGGTGACAGGAATCCAGTCCTTTTTCGCTGTTGCGTCGTTAATGAATTGTGACTTGTCGGTATGCACCATGTAGATGTCCAATTGGCGGCCTGCCCAATTATGCCAATCATCTGGAGATACACTACCGCGAAAGCGGCAATAGTAATCAATACTCACAATATCACCGGTTAAGCCCAATTCTTCAGCAGTGTAAATCTGCTGCGATATAGAATATTTGTAATATAAATTTAGAGGTATATGGTTATTGTATTCATTGCCCGAACCTATGATAGTTCTGTCAGAGGCCACAAAACTCAAGGCTTCGCTCCAGACACTTCGCTGGCCGCCGCGTTTGGCGCATACCTTGACGGAATAGGTGGCGTTTTCGGTGAGGCCGGTAAGCATGAAGGGGTTGCTGTCGGCTACGATGAGGTTGGTCTCGTCGTCGTTGAGGCTTATCAGCCACGAGGTGGCCTCGCCGTTCTCTGTCCAGTCAAGGGTGGCTGTGGTTGTGGTAGCAGTGGTGTATTGCAGCTCGGTTGGATTAGGGCAGATTACGATACCGTCGCTCCATTGGCTGGAGCCCCAAGTGCCATTGACGCGCACCTTGGCGGTGAATGCCGTGTATTCGGGCACGTCGGTGAGCGTGAAGGGGTTGCTGTCGGCATCATAGAGTTGGCTCTCGTCGTCGTTGAGGCAAATCTGCCATGAGTCGGCGCCGCCGTTCTCAGTCCAGCTGAAGGTGATGGTGTTGTCGGTGATGTCGGTGCATTGCAGGTTGGTGGGCTTGGGGTAGCCGAGGGTGGTGATGCTGACGGGGTCTTCAACCCATTTGCTGAACTCGTCGCCGCAGTTGGCACGCAATAAGACAGTGTATTCCGTCTCAGTGTTGAGGCCTGTCAGCGTGTAGGGTTTTTCGAGCACTTCAATGAGGTTGGTCATGTCGTTGTTGAGGCAAATCTGCCATGCGGTGGCATCGCCAAGTTCCGTCCAGTCGAAAGTGGCCGAGGTGTAGCTCACATCAGTGCTGTGCAGGTTGACGGGTGCCGGGCAACTGACAGGGGTGATGCTCAAATCGATGACGGCTGCTGGCACGCGTAGGACCCCACCTCTCTCAATGTTTGTCCATCCGAACACCACTTTATAAATGCCAGCAGTGGGTACTTGGACTTCATGTTTTTCAATACGTCCACCTTCACTGAGTGGAACGCCTCCGTCGATAGCAATCCAGCCAGAAGGCGCTCCATAGTGGAAATAAGTAGGAGCTTCTGCAGTGGCTTTCAGTTTTATCCTGTCAGGCACCAGGAAAACCCTCATGTGGTCAGCGCTTTCATATCCTCCTACCATCCATGTGTAGGTGAAGTTGTAAACGCCGGCATCGAAATAGAAGGCCTTGGCGGCATACACCGTGGCAGCCTGGTCGATGGTGTAGCTCCAGGTTCCGCTGTCGTCCATAATACGAATAGCCGATTCGTTATATCCCCAATGATTGATGCGGTCACCGTTGATGAATTGCCACCCGTCGATAGTATCAAAGGTAGTGACGTAAGGAATGTGCGTGACTGTTGGAGACGTGGTGAACGGAATTATATCGCTCCACAAAACATCGTCGCAGTCGATTTTCACCTGGGCTTCGTAGTCGGTTTCGGGGGTGAGGCCGGTGATGGTGACATGGGTGTTGCTCGTGGTTAAGGTCAGCCATTCGGCAGACGCAGCCCTGTATCTCACCGTGTAGTTTCCGCTGTTGGAAGTGCAGTCCCAACTCATCTCGGCAATGGTGTCACTGGCGTAGACAGAAAAGTTGTAAAGCGTCGGGCAAGATACTTCATTTATTCTCACATAGTCGATAGCCGTGCCGAGGCCAACACGGTAGCTCACCTCGAAGCAAATCTGGTAGGTGCTGCTCAGGTTTGGCAGGAAGATGCAATCCGTAGTCCAGTCGGGTATTTCGTCGGTGTATGCCCTGAGTAACGTCCAATAATCGTTTTGTGTGCTACGGTAGTACACGCTCATCTGGTCGAGGCCGTTATCCCACCATCTGCGGCGCATCAAATGCATGAATGAGAGTTCGGCGTTGGTCGCATTTGACAGGTCGATTACGGGGGTTATCAGTTTGACATTGGCGCTGGCAGAATAGGTGCTCCTGTAGTAAATGTTTTGCGCGCCATGGCCTGCGCCTGGGGTTGTGCCGCCGTCATCACCCACGCCAATAAGCCATAGGCCGCCGCCTTCAGTGGTCCAGCCTGCGGGCAGGGAGGTGCCGTTCTCGAAGTCTTCGATAAACAGCAAGTCGTTTTGTGCTTTTGCCGTCCACGTCGTCATCACCGCGAGTGGCAGCAGTAATAAGAATAGTAAATGTTTAATTTTCATAGTGTTATATTTTAAATTTAATTAATTTTATCTGTTTCGGAACACACAATATAGGGTCATGTCTCCGGCCTAAACCGAAAGCACAAAGGTAGAAAAAAAATGGGGGTTTAAAACGAAAAGAATAGTTTTTATTTCAGCCTTGTTGTAACTTCGCCATGAACATATCACTGTCCACCACGAAGCGCTCGTGAAGGCCTTCGCCGATTAAGGTGTTGCCTTCGAAGCATTGGACTTCGAAGACTAGACGCTTGCGATCAACATCGATGAGCTTGACGTCACAACGAATCAAAGCACCTGTCGGACTGGCCTTCAGGTGCTTGATGTTGACGGAAATGCCCACGGTGGTGTTGCCTTCGCCGATCTTCGAATTGACGGCCTCCAAACAGGTCTTTTCCATTAATGCGATCATGGCGGGAGTGGCAAATACCTCCAACGAACCGGAGCCATAGACGGCAGCGGTGTCTTTATGTTCCACCACCAGCGTCTCGCTGTGGCAGAGGCCTTTAAGATTGTTGTATTCCATCGTATGTAACCGTTAGAATTACTTTGATTTATCTGGGAAAGCCGGTACCGCAGGGATTTCCGGATAGTCCTTCATCTGCTCCAGAATGACCTCGATGGCCTTGTTCAATTGGTCGTCGACGCCTTCGAACTCATGCGCCGGATCGTTGTCGATGACGATGTCGGGATCAACGCCATAGCCCTCGATGACCCAGTTGCCGTTTTCATCAAAAGGAGCGAACTCGGGACGGGTCAAAGAGCCGCCATCGATGAAAGGTAAGCTGCCGCGGATGCCGACTACGCCGCCCCAAGAGCGGGTGCCGATGGTGGTGCCGATCTTGTGCTTCTTGAATTGATAGGGGAATAGGTCGCCGTCGGAGGCGGAGTATTTGTTGAACAGCAGCACCTTGGGACCGAGCACCATCTTGGTGGGCTTGGTCTCAGGCTCGCAGTTGCGCATCATGTCGTACATGGAGAGCTCACGGCGCAGACGCTCGATGATCATCGGGCTGACGTTGCCGCCGCCGTTGCCACGGTCGTCGATGATCAAGGCCTTCTTGTCCAGCTGTGGATAGAAGTACTTGGCGAACTCGTTCAGGCCCTCGACGCCCATGTCGGGGATGTGGATGTAACCCACCTGGCCGTTGGTGGCCTTGCTCACCTTCTCGATGTTGTCTTGCACCATATTAAAATAGTAGAGGCCGTTTTCGTCGGCGATGGGTTTCACCACCACGTCGCGGCTGCCTCCTTCGGAGGCCTTGCTGTTGACGGTGAGGAGCACAGGGGTGTTGGCCTTGCCGACCAGGGCTTGGTACATGTCTTTCATGTCCTTGGCGCTCTGTCCGTCGATGGCGATGATGTAGTCGCCTTCCTTCACGTTGACACCGACTTCGGTGAGGGGTGAGCGGGTCTTCTCGTTCCAGTTTTCGCCTTTCAGGATCTTGTCGATCTGGAAGTATCCCGACTTGTCGCGGTGGATCTGTGCGCCGAGCAGTCCCATCTCAATGCGTTGGGGCTTCAGACGGTCGCCGTCGCCGACGTAGGCGTGGCCGATGTTGATTTCTCCGATGAGCTCACCGATGAGGTAGGTGAGGTCGTAACGGTCGGAGCAGTAGGGCACGAGCTTGCCGTATTTTTCTTTCATGGCAGGCCAATCCACGCCATGCATGTTGGGGGCGTAGAAGAAGTCGCGCTCCTGGCGCCAGGCTTCGTTGAAGATCTGGGTCCATTCCTCCTTGAGGTTGACCCATTTCTTCATCTGGCTGAGGTCAAGGCCACCTTCGACTTTGCCTTCGCCCATGCCGGGGCCGAATGGCCCGGACATACCGGGGCCGTCCTTGGGTGCACCGCCACCGCCCATCGGGCCTCTGGGAGCGTCGATGATCTTGTAGCCGCCGCGTTCGCGGAGGAGCATCTTGGAGCCGTCAGCGGTGAGCTGGTAACCCATGCCGCCTCCGATGCTGGTGCATTTCTTGGTCTTGGCGTTGAAGAAGCCCAGACCTCCGCCGTTACGGCCACCGGCCACGTAGTAAAGGCCGTCTTCCACACCAGTCAGGTTGAAGTAGCTGCCTGCGTTGACGGGCAAAGCGATGACGCGACGGGTGATGTCCTCAAAATCGATCTTCACCTCGACGGGTTCCTTCTTTCCGGGCTTTTCAGGACCGAATCCCTCGGGACCTCCCTTGCCGCCCTTTTTCCCTTTGGGCTCTTTGCCTTCGGGGCCTTTGGGACTATCTTTGGGGCCGTCTTTCTTGTCGCCGTCCATCTTCACCTCATCGTTTTCGGTGAGGAAAGGCGAGGGGGTGTCCTTTTGCAAGGTGACCATGTAGATGCGGGTCATGTCGGTATAAACATGGTTCCACTCGGTCCAGCTATAGGTGGGGCGGAAGTCGCGCTGTGAGGTGAAATACAGGTATTTGCCATTCTTGTCGAAGGCAGGATTGGAGCAGTTGAAGAGGGCTTCGGTGACCACTTCATCCTTGCCTGAGGCCACGTTGTAGATGTGGATGCGGCTCACGCCGAAGGTGCTGGGCATGGTGTAGGCAATCCAGCGGCTGTCGTCAGACCAGCAGTAGTCGTCCATCTCGCCGGTCTTGTTCTCGGCCACCACGGTGACCTTCTTGCTGCCGACCTCAACCATGTTGAGGCGGTTCATCTTGTCGCACCAGGTGATGTATTTGCTGTTGGGCGACCATTTCGGTTCCCACTTGTAGGTGTCGGAGTTCTTGGTGAGCTGGATGGCATCCTCTTTGCCGTCCTGGCTTTGGATGTAGACCTCGTCCTCGCCGGTGCGGTCGCTGATGTAGGCGATGTATTTGCCGTCGGGCGACCAAGCCACTTCGCGGTCATGCACGCCGTCGCTTTGGGTGAGGTTTCGGGTGATGCCCGATTTGGCAGGAACGGTCCAAACGTCGCCACGGGCGCCGAAAGCCACGCGGTTGCCATCGGGAGCAATGGAACTCGAGTTGATGAACTTGCTGCAATCCACATACTTATTGCGGGTGGAGTTGCCGTCATCCACGATCTGGACGGGAATCGGGTAAATCTTTCCGTCCTTCAGGTTGTAGCGGAACAGCTCGCCGCCGTTTTCGTAAACGATGTCGTTGTCGCCCAGCGAGGGGTATTTGATATCATAATAGGTGTAGTCGGTCACCTTGCTGGTCTGTTTGGTTTTGGTGTCATACACGAAGAGGTTCATCGTGCGGTCGCGGTCGCTGCAGAAATAGATCTTGTCGCCGACCCACATCGGGAAGATGTCCTGGGCATCGTTGTTGGTGATGTTTTCGATCTTCTTGGTCTTGAAGTCATAGATCCACACGTCGTCGGCCATGCCGCCACGGTAGTATTTCCAGGTGCGGAACTCACGCATCACGCGGTTGTAGGCGATCTTTTTGCCGTCGGGCGAATAGCTGATCCAGCCGCCTTCGGGCAAAGGAAGTTGCTCGGCGATGCCGCCTTCGATGTTGGCGAGGAAGAGCTGACCCACAAAGTCATCCCAGCTCTGCTTGCGCGAGCGGAACACGATGTTCTGGTTGTCCTTCCAGGCCATCACCATGTTGTTCGGACCCATGCGGTCGCTCACGTCGTCGCGGCCCAGCGTGGCCGTGTAGGTGAGTCGGGTAGGGGTGCCACATTCGGGATAGGGCATCACATAAACCTCGGTGTTGCCATCGTATTGGCCGGTGAAGGCCAGGTGTTTCCCGTCGGGGGAGAAACAGGCGAACATCTCGTAGCCGTCGACATCGTTGGTGAGCTTGTGCGCCACACCGCCTTTGATGTCAACACGATAGAGGTCGCCACCATGGCTGAACACCACGTCGTTGCCGTGGATGGTGGGGAAACGGAGCATTTTTGCCTCTTGCTGTGCGCTGACAGTCAGGCAGGTAAGGAGCAAGAGCGTGATAGTGAGTAGTTTTTTCATGGCGTTTTATATTTTGATGATCATTGTTGTTCTTTGTTTGTAACGGGAACCACCTCGACGGCGTCACCCAAATAAACCAAATAGGCTTCAATCGTTTTGCTTGTCATCTTTTTCAGGACCGACATGTATTCCAGCAGCTGCTTATGGTGTTTTTTGGACGGCTTTCCGGTCTTGTAATCCAGCAGGATGATCTTGTCGGGAAGCTCCGCGTAACGGTCGGGACGGACGATCTCGTGCCCGCTGGTCAGGATATCACACTCGTTCTTGATCTTGGCTTGGTCGGTGAAAGCCTCAAAGATGACGGGATGGAGGACCATTTGCGAAAAGAGGCCGAATAGCATCGAGGCGGTTGGCTTGTCGATGACGCCAGAGTCGATGTAGGGGCTCAACACATGGTCGATGTCCTTGGCATCCTGAACCTCTGACAGTACCTGATGCACGAACTCGCCCCATTCCTGAGGCTTCATCTTGTCTTCCCTCGAGATCCAGAACATGCTGGGGTTGGCGTCGATGGTGATCTTGTTGAACCACTCACTGGCAGCCGATTCGGTGAAGACATCCTTATGGTTGGGTTGTTTCTTTTTCGGTTCCACCTTGCGGGTCTCGGGATCGCCATAGCTATTGGGATGATCCTTTAGGAAGGCGTTGAGAGGACTCTTGTCGGTGTCTTTGGATTGGTAGGCGAGGATGTGCAACCGTTGCACCGCTCGGGTGAAAGCCACATAGTTGATGTTCATGTTGTCGAGCCTGATCTTGGCGTTCTCCTGCTCGGCAAGATGCTTGGCCTGGGGCGACCAGCTGGCGCTGTCCTTGGTGAGGGTAAATTGTACCTTGTCGATGTTGGGGATGGCTTCAAAGCCCAAGTCTTCAGGCGAAATCCAAAGGGTGGTTGATTTCTTGTCGTCCAGGTTGTCGACGACGAACGGACAGATCACCACGTTGAATTCCAGGCCTTTGGACTTGTGTATGGTCATGATGTTGACGGCATCGGCATTGCCGGTGGACACCGAGAGCTTGTCCTTTTTCTTTTCCCAGAATTCAAGGAAGCTGCTGATGCCCGCCTCGTCTGACGATTGCCATTTATAGATGAAATCAAGCAGGAAGTTAAGGTAGGCGTCGCCGACGGTATTGAAGCCATAAAGCCGCATCATGGCGGAACAAAGGTCGTAAAGGCTGTACGACTTGGCCAGTAGTAGCTTGAGCGATCCGGGTTCCATGCCCATCTCTTCCTCGATTTCAAGTTCTCCCTTGGCGATACTGTTGGCACGGTCGAAGATGCCATCCACAATGCCGTCGAAGCCCTTTCGGTGGGTGGCGTGCCAAAAATACAGCACCGCAGCCACCACGGCGGCGTTATCGTCATGGATCAGGTAATCCAAGGTGTGGATGATGAGCTGGACCTTGTCGGACGACTTCAATAGGATGGATTCGGCCGAGACCACGTCGATGCCATTGTCGTTCAGGTAGTTGGCAATCATCGATCCCGTTCGGTTGCTGCGAACCAGGATGGAGATGTCGCGTTTGTTGAATCCCTTGGTCGACAGTTCTTCGATGAGTTCCTTGATACGGTCAAGCATCACCGTGTCATCGTCCTTGGGATCGAAAAGCTCCGCCTGGACGTAGCCTTTGTCTTCCAAAAACAGCTCTTGCTTGATGGAGACAGTCTTGTTGAACTCTTCGTTTTTATCCACATACACCTTGCGACATTCTTCGGGAAGGTAATCTACACTAAACAGGAAGAAGTCGTTGTTGAAATTGATGATGTTCTCAAACGACCTGTGGTTGACCTTCAGTTCTGTGAAGTTGAAGTTGTTGAGGAGATTGTGCTCAAACTGGTCGAAAGCTGGGCTGGCCTCGGGCTTGCCGTAGATCTTCGGCAGGCTGACGATTTGTCCCACCTCGCCGTTGCGCCAGCGGTAGATGGATTGCTTGCCGTCGCCCACCACCATGCTCATGTTGCTGTTGGCGAGACTGTTGTCAAGCAAGGGGATCAGGTTCTGCCATTGCAGCACCGAAGTGTCCTGGAATTCGTCGATGAACAGGTGCTTGAAATGCTCGCCAAGCCGCTCGTAGACAAACGGCACAGAGAAGTCGCCCATCAGCTCGTTGATGCGCTTGTTAAACTCAGAGATGTGGACGATCTGTTCCTCGCCGATATAGTCAGCCATTTCCTGTTTGATGATGGACCGCAACACGTAGAGGCTCAATAGGTTAAGTTGGCTGCGATAGAACAGATAGGATCCGATCCGTTGTTGGTATTTTTTCAGGAAGCTGACGAACACCCGCTGGAAGTCGGCGTCAATACTATCGAAACCTGCCTTTTTTGTCAGGGCTTTCGAGTACCAGTTGAAGCTGCCTTCGATGACTTGCAGTTGCCGTTCGCCGAGGGTGGGGAACTTTTTATCCTTCAGGTTTTTCAAAAAGCTCAGGCAAGGGCCTTTGGCCTTGAAGTTGAAGTCTTCCTCGGTCAGTCCATTAGTCTTGATGAAAGCTTCGAAATCGCTGATGAACTGCTTGCACTCGGCTTCGAAGGGGAACACTTTTTGGTTGAGGAAATCAAGCGTTTCCTTGTATGGTGCTTCGCCGGTAAAATGGTTTTGCTCGTTCTTTTGAAAGGCTTCTTCGGAGAAGAGTTTCTTGATGAATTCGTGGATGTTGCCGGCGATCTTGGAACTTTTCTCGTTGTCGAACTTCAACTCGCTGAAGTCTTTCAGGATATTGGTCAGGAAGCGGTCGTCCTCGCTGACGTTTTCGCCGATTTTTTCGCCGATGCGTTCGGTGATGGCGTCGGCCACCTCGTCCTCGTCGATGCTGACGTTGAATTGGGTGGGCAGTTTCAGGTCCTTGGCGAAGGAGCGCGACAGCCTTTGCACGAAGGCATCGATGGTGCTGACGCAGAAGCTGCTGTAGTCGTGGATGATCCTTTGGAAGAGCAGCTCAGCATTGGCTTTCAGCATTGTCCGGTCCATGCCGAGCTCTTCAAGCAGGCTGGCTTCCATGTCCTTTGGTTCCTTCGTTGGGTCGCTGTTAATGATGTCGTTGAGGTTTTTGAGGATCTTGGCCTTCATCTCATTGGCCGCCTTGTTGGTGAAGGTGATGGCGAGAATCTGGTTGAAATTGGCAGTGTCGGCGGGACTTTTAAGGCACAGACTGAGATACTCCTTGACGATGGTATAGGTCTTGCCCGCCCCCGCGGAGGCTTGATAAACCTTGAAAGCATTATTCGGTCGATTCATCGCTTTTGGGCTTTTGGGGCTTAGGAATCATGGAACCCTGTGGCCTTTCGACCATGGGCCTGCTGGGCAGATTCATATTGTTGGTCCTACGCTTGAAAAGATCCTTGAAGTTGTCGAAGTTCCTGTTGTAGGAAAGGCCGATGCCTTGGGTGTATGGCACCATCTTGTAATAGGAGTACTGGTAATAGGTGGTGCTGTAGTTGGATCGGTTGAAGGCTTGGGCGCTCAAACGGCCGTCCTTGGTGATCTTATAGTCGATGTTGACATCGCCAATGATGTTGGAGGAGCTTGACGAATAGGTGGTGGTGGGGATGACCACACCAAAGTTGGTCTCGATGGTCAATCGGTCGTCGAACAATTGTTTCCTGAGGTCGACGGTCATCTCGTCGTTGCTTAGGTCGTCGCCAGCATTATAGTTGATGTTGATGTCGATACCCTGTGTGAATTGCGAGATGAAGTCGTTCACCTGGCTGGTAATGAGGCCAGCGCTGTTGAAGGAGCTGCCATAGCTGAAGGAGTTGAACACCAGCAGCGAGACCACCTGCATCAGGAGGTCGGCCTGGTTGGTGGTGTCGATCACATAGAACACGGCTTGCTGGAGATCCTCGGAAGCGTTGGGGAGACGCAACCCGAAGCTGATGTCGGGGTTCATGAGCTTGTTTTTCAGGTGGACCAGACATTCGACTTTGATGTTGCTGGAGCCCACGGCGGTGGAGTCGACCAGACCCAATGACGAGATGGATGCCTTGGTTTGGTAGACACCGGTCACGTTGATGGTGCCGTTGACGGGATCGCCAGTCCACGAGATGCTGCTGCCCGGATCAAGCGAGAAGTTTCGTTTCATGATGTCCTGGATGTTCAGTGAGAGGCTTCCCGAGTTGATGACGTAGTCGCCGATGAGCGACAGCGTGTTGTTGGCGGTTCCCACATCCAGCTTGATGTTGCCTTCGCCGTTGGCTTCCATGTTGCCCAATCCGTTGGGCAGTGCGATCTTGATTTGGGCGTCCTTGTTGACGTTGAGATCCATGCCGATGTTGATGTTGTTGGGGTCTTTCTTGACGGGAATAACAACGGTCGGATCATCTTCGGCGAGGGTGTCGGTTTCATGGCTGACGAAGGTGATGAACTCGTGCTTCTTGACGCTTGAGGTGCCGCCGAGCGGGATGGTCATGGAGGTGCCTTTCTGGGTGATGACCTTGATTTTCAGATTGAGGTCGTTGACGGGGCCTTGTGCCGTGACGATGCCGTTGGCGATGGCGGTGCCGTAGTACGACGAGCTTTGAGCGGCAGTGGTGGCCATGGCGAGGAAGTTCTTCGGATACATCTTGATGTCGAGGTACATGTTCTTCAAATAGTCATGTTGGATGCTTCCCATGACCATGGCTGTGTTGCCCAAGGTGTCCCTGAGCGTCATGTCGTTTATCGTGATGACTCCGTCGGTCAGCTTGATGGTGGGGCTGAAGGTATAATAGGTGTTCAGCATGTTGATCTTGCATCCGCCGTCATGGATCTTCACCGAGCCTTGGAGATCAGGTTTTTGCAACGAGCCTTTGATGTCGACATTGCCTTGGCAGAGGCCATGGACGCGTTGTGCGAAACTGTTCAGGAAGGGCGACAAGGCGGCCAGATTCAGGTCGTTGAGGCCCAACTTGAAGTCGAGGTTGTCGTCTTTACGCTCCGTGTAGAAAGCGCCGTTGAGGGTGACGGTTTTCTGCTCTTTGTCAACCAGTCCGAAATCAAGTTTGACGGCCTTGTCATCCTTGTCCCATTCGCTGAGGATCAAGGCGTCGCCGAATCTTTGGCCGTTGAAGCCCAGCTCGTTTATTCTGAGGTCGGCCAGGAGGGTGAGGTTTTCTTTAATGTCGTTCACTATGGCGTGGCCTGTGACAATGCCGTCGAGGTCGAACCCCATGCCTTTGAAGACAAAGTCGAGGGTCGACAGGTCGAATCGGTTCAAGGAGACGTCGAGGGTGTCGCTTTTGGTCATCGGCACCATGCCGTCGATCCGCAGGCTTTGGTTGAGGCTCACCAGCTCCAGGTTGGAGATCTGGATGTTTTCGTTGTCGATGACGATGAAGTTGATCGGGTTGACATTCCAGATGGAGTCGTTGATGAGGATGTCAGCATAGTTGATGTTGAACCTGCCGCCGGTGGCGGAAGGGATGAATGAGGTGTTGACGGTGGCTCGGTTGTGGTCGTCGGGGCTGAGGTCGTCCCATCCGATCTGGGTCTTGATGCTGTCGTTCTCCAGCGTGGCTACGATGTTGAAACCGTCGAGGCTGATGACGTTGGGGTCGAGCTCGGTGGAGTCGCGCAGAAGGATCTGGTCGATGTTCAGCCTGGTGATGGAACGTCGCGGCGAGCTGAAGCTCCTGCATTGTACATAGTCAATCTTGATGTTGTTGTATTGGATGTATTTCGACCGCAACGACAGGTTCATTGACCTGGATTTGGAGGTGAAGGTGCCGTTCAGCGTAGTGTTCTTTGCGATGGAAAGGTTGGGTATCAAGAGCTTGGTGAGCGGTTTAGGATCCTTGAGGTCCAAGGTGACGATGAAGTCCTGATCGGATGATTTCTTGCTCTTCTCGAAGTCGGCGAGCTCCTCGGTCCATTGTGGGATCACCACGTAGGAGTAGATGTATTTCTTGAAAGCGGTGCCGAGGGTGGGGAAGTCCATCTTTCCGGCCATCTCGAAGTCAAGGAAGTCGCAGTTGACGTCGATGCGCTTCTGCAACAGGTTGTCGTTGACGATGGAGGCGTCGAACTGCTTCATCACGTAGTCGCCGCTACTGTTGGTGAACGACAGATCCCTGATGGCGAGGGTTCCTTCAGCTTGGTTGAAGTTGTTGAGGTTGGTCATGTCGGCCGTGATGGAGGCGGAGAGCAACGAAGTCTTGTCGTTTTTCATGACGTTGAGCCTGTACAGGTCGGCCGATGCGATGTTCATGGTGAAATCGCCGCCCAGCGACTTGGGGTTGCTGAAGTCGAAACGCCCCTTGAAGTCGAGGTTGAGCTCGTCGTCGGCGATGTTGATGTCGCCATTGAAGCAGTTGTTGCGCAGGTTTCCGCTCATTACGATCTCGTTGATGTCGTTACCCAAAAGCATCACGTTGGAGAAACCTCCCTCGATGTCGAGGTCCATGTTGCCGTTTTTATCCTGGGTGGCTACCACGTTGGCCGAGATGTCGAGGCTGCCGATCACCTTGGGGGCATTGGCCAGCAACCCTACGTTGAGTTGCTCGGCCCCGATGTTGCCTTCGTAGACGTCACAACGCATCCCGTTCAAGCTCTTGTGAAGCTCGGCGCTTAGGTTGCCAATCTCGGAGGTCGCCGTGATGTCGGTCTTGAACTGCTCCATGGAGCCGCTGAAATAGCCTTTGATGGTGCCTCGTCCCAACGGTTCAAGCGCCGCTGGCATCGGGATGACACCCGAAGAGGTAGGAATGTGGAAATTGGCAAGGTCTTCGTAGGAATAGTTCATCCTCTTGATATTCAGCTGCTGCTTGCCTTTTTTGAAGTTCAAGGGACGCAAGGCGAGGCTGCCTTCGAAGTTGGTGTTATGGCCAAAAGCGAGTTTCAGGTCATTGATGAGGAAGTTGCTCACGGGGCCTTTCATCCAGCCTTCGAACATCACGGGGTCGGTCATCTTGTACAGCACTTCGGAGAATGGCCCGAGGTCGCTGACCTGAATGCGTGAAAGCTTGATGTTGGCGTCGAAATTCACGGAATCCACGAAGCTGCTGAACGCCTGGAGGTTGGGATACAGCATGTGAAGGTCGAGATTCAGGTTGCTGTGGGGCAAGCCAAGGAACAGGTCGTCAAGCAAGATGCCCTTGGAGTAGAAGACGACCTTCGACTCCAGGTAGCTGATCTTGAATCCGCAGGTATCCGCGGCAGCCAGATGGTGAATGGTGGCGTTGATGGAATCCCCGATGATCTCCAGTCCCTCGGCATCGAGGTTGATGTTGGTCAACGCAAGGTGGGCGAAGTCCATCAGCCCGTCGGCGGTCTTCTCGGGATTGTCCTTGTTTTGGTTCCAGAACTGAAAATCAAGGGATTTCAACAGGACCCTGTCCACCATGACCTCGGTGACGTTGTCCTTTTCCTTTTTTTCCTTGTCGGAGGCGAAGGCGTCAATCAAAAAATGGAAGTTCAAGTGTTCCTCGCCCTCGTAGGTGATTAGGTTGGCATGGGCGTTGGTCAGCTCCACACGGCCCACGTGAATGTTGCCGTGGATGATATCTTCCATGATTGGTCGAACCTTGAGTTCTTCGACCATAAGTATATCGTTGTCCTTCAGGTCTTTAACCAAGAAGTGATCGATTTGGATGGTGAAATCGGGGGAGATGTACAGTCGTCCAATCCTGACGTCGGCTCCGGTTTTTTGAGAGATGTATCCTCCGGCGATCCTGATCGTAAATTTTTGAATGATAGGATCTTGGATGGCGACAAAGATGCTCATGATGATCGAGATGAGCACCACAATCAGCACGAGGATACTATGGATAATCTTTTTTTTAATAATTTTGAGCCTCCAAACTGCAGTTCATGAACGAATACATTTTAGGCATCGAGTCCTCTTGCGACGACACCTCTGCCGCTGTCCTTCAAGGCACGTGCGTGCTTTCCAACGTCATTGCCGGGCAGAAGGTCCACGAGAAATACGGAGGCGTAGTCCCCGAACTCGCGTCGCGCGCCCATCAGCAAAATATCATCCCCGTCATCGACACGGCCTTAAAGGATGCAAATATAGATAAAAAACAATTATCCGCAATCGCTTTTACACGTGGACCTGGACTTTTAGGCTCACTTTTGGTCGGAACCTCGTTTGCGAAGGCTTTTGCACAGACCTTGAACATCCCGATGGTCGAGATCGATCACATGAACGCACACATCCTGGTGCATTTCGCAACTGATGCCACACATACCGAAGTGCCTGATTTTCCGTTCCTTTGCCTGACGGTGTCGGGTGGCCACACCCAAATCGTGGTGGTGAAGGACTATTTCGACATGGAAGTCATCGGCAAGACCATCGACGATGCGGCGGGGGAGGCCTTCGACAAAACGGCCAAGATTCTAGGCCTGCCTTACCCTGGTGGACCCGTTATCGACAAGTTGGCCAAGATCGGCGATCCCAACGCCTTCAGATTTGCCAAGCCCAACATCCCTGGATTGGATTATAGCTTCAGTGGTCTGAAAACCAGTATCTTATATACGGTTCGTGACAACCTTAAAGTAAATCCTAATTTCATTGAAGAAAACAAGGAGAACTTGTGCGCTTCGGTACAGAAGACCATCATCGACATTCTGATGAACAAGTTGGTGAAGGCCAGCAAGCAAACCGGTATCAAGACGGTGGCCATCGCTGGTGGTGTGAGCGCCAACAGTGGACTTCATGACGCCATGCTGGCCATGGGCGAGAAATACCACTGGAAAGTGTTCATTCCGCGACTCAGCTATAGCACCGACAATGCCGCCATGGTGGCTGTGGCAGGCTATTTCAAATATTTGAGAGGAGAGTTCGCCACACAAGATTTAACGCCGTATGCAAGGCAATCCTTAAACAATTAATCCTGACAACATGAAAAAGCTGGTGTATCTGTTGCTGTGCCTGTCGTTGGTAGGTCGAATGGCAGCCCAAAAAGGCCTCGAACCGAAGCAACCCTATATGGTGGCTGATTTCAACGAGAAAAGCCTTGAATCCATGCTGGCGCTCTGCCAGAAAGGAGGCATCGAGTATTTGGTGGAACGTACGCCGTTTTCCACTTTCGGCCATTATCAATGGAATCCTGAGTTTGCCCTCAACGATAAGGCGGTGGCGCGCATGGCCGTGAAGGCCGAAGCTGCTGGAGTCCACCTGGGATTGCTGGTCCAGCCGGATGCCATCAGCGAAAATGACGCTTATTTCGCGGCGAGATACAGCAAACACTTTTTGCGTGAAGGCAGGGTGGAGCTGTATTCCGACCTTGCCGAGAACGATATCGACATCGCTTTGCACTACACGGAGGTGATTCAAGGTGTGTCATCCCTGAACTTGATCTTGGTTGAGAACGAGTTGATCTCTTACGGCACCATCGAGCGTGCCGGCGACCTGCTCTTGCTGCACCACTGCACCCGTGGCGCCTGCGGCACACGTGCTGCATCCCATCCCGCCAACGCTGAGGCATATAAAATTTGGGATTCCCCTGGACGTTTTGTGGTTCCTGACGAGACGCTTCGCGATTCGGTGCAGTGGCATCTTAACCGTCGCATCGAAGCCTCGGGAATCACCGTCACCCTTCAAGCTGGTGAGCCTGGACAGGAGCTACTCGACGGCTCTTTGAGGGTGCGGCAGACTGAGCGTTGGGCTGAAAGCGACGGCGTCGCGAAAACGGGTTGTTTGGGCTGGATCTACATCTATGCCGCGAACAACAAGCGTGATGCCATTTCAATGGATGATGTGGAATGGCTGATGTCGAAAGCGGTCGGCTTTGATGCTGGTTATGGCCTGCTGATCGACCAGAAAGCCATGAAGGAATATGGCCAATTGGATGCCATCCTTGAAAAGATCAGGCAATGGGAAGGACTCCGTCAAACAGGCAACCTCACTCAGGCACAACGCGACGAATTGCGTGATCCCTATGGGGATTGGCATCTGGAACAGGAAGAGGATGGCCGATTGGCACTATATCAATGGAATATCTCACGCCGTTACAACTGCCGTTTTGTTGAGGCTGACTCCCTGTTTATCGGCGCCGAGCCATGGGATTGGAAAGCCGAAGCAGATGGCGCTTTCGGATTGCGTCTCCAGGTGAGCGGCAAAGTGTCGATTAAGGACCCCATGATCAACACCGAAAAGGGACTTTTGATGTTTCCATGCACCATAAAGCCGGGTCAACGTCTGTTGTATGACGGGGGAGAGGTCGCCTATCTGATGGATGAGAACTATAAAACACTGAAAGAGATCACGATAGAAGGTGTTGCCTTGTTGCCCGAAGGCACTTCAAAGGTGCATTTCTATGGAGAGACTGAGAAGGAAGGCGCCGTACCCGAGGTGACGCTGCGTTACATCACCTCATCACTAATGGGTAGGTATTAATCGGAAAACCCTCATTAATTAGGAGAAAACTGTGCTGGGGAAGTGACTAGTTTTGCACATTCAAAAGAATGTAAACCATGAAAACCCTCGATCAACTTGAAATCGGACAGTCGGCCCTCATCAAGGCAGTGAACGGCGAAGGCTCTCGCCGTCAGCATTTCCTGGATATGGGCGTGATCCCCGACGCTGTTGTCAAACTGGTGAAATATGCCCCTTTGGGCGATCCCATGGAAGTGATGATCCATGGCTATTCCCTCACGCTTCGCAAGGCGGATGCCACCTTGATTGAGGTGGATCCGCAAACCTTGACGGATGAAGCCGAAAGCCATGATCTTTTTGATGACGACAAGCTTTATATCACCGCCTTGCATGATCATAACGCCCACCCTGGCTTGGGTGAGGAAGGCGTTTACCATGACAAGACCCATGAAAACCCGCTGCCGAAAGGCACAAAGCTCACGTTCGCCTTGGCCGGTCAGCAAAACTGCGGCAAGACCACTTTGTTCAACCAGCTGACAGGCGCCAACCAACATGTGGGCAACTTTCCAGGCGTCACCGTCGACCGCAAGGACGGCGTCATCAAAGGGCATCCCGACACTTCGGTCACTGACTTGCCGGGCATCTATTCGCTGTCGCCCTATACCTCCGAAGAGGTGGTGTCGCGCCAGTTTATCTTGGAAGAAAAGCCCAAGGCGATCATCAACATTGTGGATGCCAACAACATCGAACGCAACCTCTACCTGACCATGCAGCTGATGGAACTTGGCGTTCCTATGGTGCTGGCACTCAATATGATGGACGAGGTTCGTAACAATGGCGGCAGCATCTTGGTGAACGAGATGGAACGCATCCTCGGACTGCCTGTGGTGCCCATCGCCGCTTCAAGGAATGAAGGTGTGGCTGAGTTGGTCGACCATGCCATCCACGTGGCCAAATACCAGGAAGCGCCGGTCCGTCAGGACTTTTGCGATAAGGACGACCACAAGGGAGCCGTTCACCGTTGTCTGCACAGTATCATGCACCTCATCGAGGATCATGCCCAGCGGGCAGAGATCCCTGTGCGTTTCGCTGCATCCAAGCTTGTAGAAGGCGATGAAATTGTGATGGAAGCTTTGCAACTCTCTCAGAATGAGAAAGAAACGCTTGAACATCTCATCGTTCAGATGGAGGAGGAGCGTGGCCTGGATCGTGCCGCTGCCATGGCGGAGATGCGTTTCGCCTTCATCAAACGCTTATGCGACAAGACCGTGGTGAAGCCCAAGGAAAGCAAGGAATACCAGCGCAGCAGGCGGATCGACAGGATCCTTACCGGCAAATGGACGGCTATACCTATTTTTATTTTGGTGATGGTGGCCATTATATGGCTTTCCATCGATGCCTTGGGCGCGCCCTTGCAGGATTGGCTCGATGAGGGCATCCAATGGCTTGGCGGCGTTTGCGGCGATGCCTTGGCCCGATGGAATGTCAGTCCCGCCGTTCAGTCGCTGGTGGTGGACGGCATCTTCGGTGGCGTGGGCAGCGTGTTGAGCTTTGTGCCCATCATCATCCTGCTGTTCTTCTTCCTGAGTCTGCTTGAAGACAGCGGTTATATGGCGCGCGTGGCCTTTGTGAGCGACAGCTTCCTGCGTAAGCTGGGTCTCACCGGCCACAGCATCGTCCCGATGCTCATCGGTTTCGGCTGCACCGTGCCTGCCGTCATGGCCTCCCGCACCTTACATTCCACCCACGACCGCTGGCGCACCATCCTGTTGACGCCCTTTATGAGCTGCTCTGCCAAAATCCCGATCTATGCCTTTTTCACCAGCATGTTTTTCCCGCATCATGGCGGTTTGGTGCTGATCGGCCTGTATTTGTTGGGTATCGTTGTCGGTATCGTTACGGCCTTGGTCACCAAATGGGTGGGCCGAAAGGTCGAGGTGGCGCCGTTTGTGCTGGAGCTGCCCAACTACCGCCTGCCGAGCGTGAAGAACGTGGCGCATCTGCTGTGGGACAAGACCAAGGACTTCCTGCAACGCGCCTTCACGGTGATCTTCATTGCATCATTGGTGATCTGGTTCCTGCAAACCTTTGATTTCCATTTCAATATGGTGGAAAACGGCGAAGGCAGCATGCTGGCCAGCGTGGCAGGCTGGGTCGCCCCAATCTTTCGCCCGATTGGCTTGGGCGAATGGCAGATCGTTACTGCCCTGATCAGCGGCTTCATGGCCAAGGAGAGTGTGGTGGCAACCTTGGAGGTGCTCAACGCCATGCCGTTGTTCACCACGGTGACATCCATCTCCATGCTGGTTTTCTGCTTGCTTTACACGCCTTGCGTAGCTGCCGTGGCCGCCATCCGTCGCGAGCTGGGCGGCAAGTGGGTCACCTTCGTGATTCTGTTCCAATGTGTGGTGGCCTGGATCATGGCTGGTTTGGCCTACCTCATCGCTAACGCTGTCATAGGATGAACTGGGCTACAGGCATAGTGTTGGTTGTGGTGCTGGCCTTGGTGGTACTGGCCATTGTTACCATGCGCAAAGGCAACCGCTCCTGTTGTGATGGAAAGACAAAAAAAACAGGTTGTTCAAGTTGTTCACTGGATTGCCCGTTTAGAAGATAACGTAATAAAACTTGCGAGGTACACCAAAAAGCACCTTAGAAACGGACCGAAGGGAGTTTCTTAGTGCCGTTGGTGTACCTCGCGAAGCTTACAAAAGCTTATTTCGGAGCGTTTTTAAGGATATCGCACAGGAAGTCCCAGAACATCTGTGCAGTCTTGATCTCCAGGCGCTCGTCGGGTGAGTGCACGCCGCGGAGGGTAGGACCGAAGCTGATCATATCCATGCCCGGGATCTTGTCGCCGATGAGGCCGCACTCCAGTCCAGCGTGGATGGCGCGGACCTTCGGGTCTTTGCCGAAGCGCTTCTTGTAGACCTTCTTGGCGATGTCGCAGATGGGCGACTTGGGGTTGGGAGTCCAGCCTGGATAACCGTCGGTGTGCTCCACGTCGGCGCCGGCGAGGTTGAAGACGGTCTCCACCATGTTGGCGACGTTCACCTTGGCCGAGTCGATGGAGCTGCGCTGCGAGGTCTGGATGAAGAAGTATCCTTCTCTCTTCTTGCAGGAAGCGAGGTTGGTCGAAGTCTCCACGAAGTTCGGGATGGTTTGCGACCATTCGATGACGCCGTGAGGACAAGCGTAGAGGGCGTTGAGCAGCTCGAACTGCGACATCTCGTCGATGACCACGTCGGGTTGGATCTCAGCCTTTTCGGCCACCACGGTGATGCCTGGGTCGGCCACTTGGTACTCGTTGCGGAAGTTGGCTTCCATTTCCTTGCAGTAGTTCACGAAGTCGGCGCAGCAGTCGTTGGGCAGGTAAGCCACAGCGGTGGCTTCGCGTGCGATGGCATTGCGCAGGTTGCCGCCTTGGAAGTCGTAGAGGGCGAGGTCGTAACGACCCGTGGCTTCCCAGAGGATGCGGGTCAGCAGCTTGTTGGCGTTGGCCAGGTTCTTGTTGATGTCGTCGCCTGAGTGGCCGCCTTTGAGGCCTTTCACGGTGACGCGGTAGGCGGTGGCTTCTTCCGGAGCGGGCTCCAGCTCATACCACATCTTCACGATGGTGTCCATGCCGCCGGCGCAGCCGATGAAGATCTCGCCTTCGTCCTCGGAGTCAAGGTTGAGCAGGATGCGTGATTTCATGTGTTTCGGGTCGAGGGCCATGGCGCCGGTGAGGCCGGTCTCCTCATCCACGGTGAAGATGCACTCCAGCGGGCCGTGTTTCACCTTCGGGTCGGTGATGACAGCCAAGGCAGCGGCGACGCCGATGCCGTCGTCAGCGCCGAGGGTGGTGCCGTTGGCATGCAGCCATTCGCCTTTGATCACAGCCTCGATGGGGTCTTTCTCAAAGTCGTGGACCTTGTCGCCGTTCTTCTCGCAGACCATGTCCATGTGGGCCTGCAGGGCAATCATCTTGCGGTCTTCCATGCCTTTGGTGGCAGGGACGGTCATGATGATGTTGCCGCATTTTTCTTTCACATATTTTACCTTGTGGTCTTTGGCCCATTTTTCAAGGTATTGGACCATTTTTGCTTCTTTCTTCGAAGGACGGGGCACACCGAGGATGCCTTGGAATTCCTTCCACATGCCAGCAGGGGCGAGTTTTAAGATGGAATCGTTCATTTGTTTATTGATTTAAATGTTAATGTTCTGTTCATAGGGGCTCCACGATATAACCTCTGAGGCGCTGCATAACTCCCTTCGGTCGTTACGAAGGCGCCTCGGAGGTTATATCGCTTCGCGTCCTCGCAATGATGCTATGGTTTCTAATGGATTTTCTGATTTAAACACTGCGTTGCCCGCCACCAAAATATCGGCTCCAGCCTCGTAAAGGGCGGCCGCGTTTTGGAGATTCACCCCGCCATCGACTTCGATTAATGTGTCGAGCCCTTGGTCTTCAATCATGGCTTTCAGCCTGCGGATCTTCCCAAAAGTACGTTCGATGAACTGCTGTCCGCCGAATCCGGGATTGACGCTCATCAGCAGTACCAGATCAAGATCGCCTAGAATATCTTCAAGTACGTTGACCGGGGTGTGGGGATTCAGCACCACGCCTGCTTTCATACCCAAGGCTTTGATTTGCTGCACGGCACGATGGATGTGGTTGCAAGCCTCGTAATGGAAGGTGAGGATGTCGGCACCTGCCTTGGCGAAAGCCTCAAAATACTTCTCAGGCTCCACGATCATCAGGTGCACGTCAAGGGGCTTCTCGGCCATGCGGCTGATGGCTTGCACCACGGGGATGCCGAAGGAGATGTTGGGCACAAAGCGGCCGTCCATGATGTCGCAGTGAAACCAGTCGGCCTCGCTGCGGTTGACCATCTCGATATCTCTTCCTAGATTGAGGAAATCTGCCGAAAGCAGGGAAGGGGCGATCATTTTTTCCATAATGGCTGTGAATTATAGATGCAAATATATTCAATCTT
>JAGCPG010000079.1 GCA_017645245.1 Bacteroidales bacterium | reverse complement strand
TTCATGGGCAGGTCTTTGAGGAGCCCCATGTTGTCGACCCACCCGGTGATGTGGTCGTCATAGCCCAACTGGTTGCTGATGTCATAGAGGGGCTGCACCCTGATGGCATCCAGTCGGTGGGCCCCGACGAACTCGGGAAGCTCATCCCAGCCTTCTTCCACGTCAAACTCTATGATGTCGGCCTTGCCGTTGGTCTTGATGATGGCGATGAGCTTCAGGTCGGGATCATCGTAGTCTTCATCATCATCGTCCTCATCTTCGTCATCGTGAGGCATGCTGTCGTATCTTGGGATGTAATACCTTTCAATCTCGGCGGCATAGTCGGTCAGTTCGCCGTTGCGATAGCTTTCCACCACGGTGTTGAGCATCTGGTCGCAGCCGTTGCGCAAAGCCATCATCACGCAGTAATCCACAAAACCGTCGGGGACTTCGTGGGGGTTGTCTTCATCGGCAATCATGACGGCAAGCATCTTAAAGGCGTCGCCATTGTCGCGATGGGTGCCTTCGAGGAACCAGTTCCAAGCCTTGACGTCATTCTTCTCGAAGCCATATCTTTCATAATGATAGGCCTCGCCTAGGAATTCCGAAGCCAGATCGCTGCCCAATTCGGAGGCTGTGGTGAGGTCTTCGCGGATCTTCTCGGTCATCTTTTTCTGGGTGGCCTCGTCGTAGCGGTCGTAGTTGTCCATGTAGATGCAAGCCCTGTAGACGTAACATGACGGGTCGCCTGAATTGCAGCCCAAGTCAAGCAGTTTTTCGTATTTTTCTTCTCCCTCGTCGTCAATGTCGTCGGGCTGGAAGAGGAGGCAGTAGTCGCTGAACGCTTCGTTATAGCCCATCTGGATGGCTTTCAGATAGTATTTCTCGGCGGTTTTGTATTCCTCGAGTTGATAATAGGCGTCGCCAAGAAGATGGTAATACGAGGGATCGACCACAGAGATGTCGTCGCTCTCATTGCCGTTGAACATAGCTTGAAGGATGTCAATGGCTTTCTGGGGATCGGCCTCCACGTCGCGGCGACCGTAGATGTATCCTTTGAGGAAAGACCTTTCAGCCATGATGCTGCCCATGTCGAGGGCTTCCTCCATCATCCTTTTGGATTCCTCAAGGTCAATCAATCCGTAATGTCCTGAATTGAACAGCACGGCTTGAATGTAGAGCGCGTCGCCAAAACCGGCTTTTTCAGCGGATTTGAAATACTCGTTGGCGGTATTGAGGGCTTTGGCATCGGGCCGGAGTGCCTCGAGATAGCGTCCGTAGGCGTATTGCGCCAAGGCGAAGCCTTTCTCGGCATAATCCTTGAGTAGGGCGATTTGTTGTTCGTTGAGGATAAACAAACGGCATCGGGTGTTGATGATCATCAAAAACAGCCGCTTGGCCTCATCGTTTTCGAGAGCAGGAAGGAAAAGATGGTCGAAGGCTTGGTTGATCTCATGCCTCATCAAGGCTTTCTTTCCGTTGTCGATGCTGAGTTGGGTGGGGTTCATCTGTGCCATAAGGAATGGTTTTGTTTGCAATTGCCTAAAGAATTGCAATAATAAGCTATTTTTTCGAGAAAAACAAAAAAATCTTAAATTTGCAAAAAATGTAATTCTCAAGATCATGAAAAGACTTCTTACTCTTGCCATGCTGCTGGCCATGTCATGCTCACTGCTGGCCGAACGGGTCGACCAATACAAAGCCGCAAACGTGGCCAAAACGATGCTTCCAAACAAGGAATTCACTCTCCTCCCCGTGGAGTCGTTCGAGAATCTGTATGTGTTTAACGCTGAAAAAGGTTTTGTCATCGTTGCCGCCGACGATTGCGTGAGACCGGTACTGGCCTATTCCACGGATTTCCCCTTCAAAACGGAAAACATGCCGGAAAATATCAAGAGCTGGCTGTCGTCGTTGAACGAAGAGATCCAAGATGCAGTTGACAGGCATCTGGAGGCAACGGAGACGATCCGTCAGGAATGGGAACTCCTGTCACAAGGCATGAAACCAGCCTCAAAACAACGTGCGGAAGTCGTTCCCCTCATAACAACGCATTGGGACCAGTATGAACCTTACAACAACCTGTGTCCCGGTGGCTCCCTCACGGGTTGCGTCGCCACCGCCATGGCCCAGGTCATGAAATACTGGGATTGGCCCTATAAAGGCGTGGGAAGCTATTCATACAATCATGCGACCTATGGACAACTCTCTGCAAATTTTGGCAACACCGTTTTTGATTGGGACGACATGGTTGACGAGATGTACTTTAACAGCCCCGCGGCACAGCAGACGGCAGTGGCCACTTTGATGTACTGTTGCGGCGTCTCGGTCGACATGGATTACAGCCCTTGGGGTAGCACGGCGTTCACCGATCGAATTGGAAGAGCGTTGTATACCTATTTCGACTACAATCAAAACGATATGCGTTGGGAAGTTGCCTCCAACTATACTGCGAATTCATGGATTGCACTCCTCAAGGCGGAATTGGATTTGGGACGTCCGATATTGTACAGGGGACAGGGCGACGGCGGCGGCCATGCCTTTATCTGTGATGGCTATGACACTGACGATTACCTGCATTTCAACTGGGGCTGGTCTGGATGGTGTGACGGCTATTACGCTTACGGCGCCCTTGAACCGGGAGCAGGTGGCGCAGGAAGCGGCGCCGGTGTTTACAACGATGAAAACTCCGCATTTATCTGCATTCATCCCAATACGCCCTCCATCGCCGCCCCGCAAAACCTCTCGGCTTCGGTGTCAGATCGGACGGTGCAGCTCCAATGGTCGCCAGTGTCGGGGGCCAGCCACTATAAAGTGTATTGCGACGGCATGGTCATCCAAACGAATGTGATGGGCGCTTCTTATGCCGATATCAATCCCTTATATGGCCATCATACCTATTTTGTGAAGGCGGTGAATGCCAGTGGCCTCTGCTCGTTGAAATCAAATGAAATCGCTGTTGAGTTGACTTTTCCAGGGCCTTTGGCCTCTAATGTGACGGCCAACGTACAAGGCAACAACGTGCATCTCAGTTGGATAGCGCCCCCCACCGAGAGCGGTGTGATGATGTATGGCGATGGACAGCCTTCTGACACTTACTATGGAAGCCCCACCAGCTCGGGATTCACCTGGGGGCAGTGCTATACCCCGGATCAACTGTCACCCTATGCAGGTAAGGCGATAACTTCGGTGGAAGTGTATCTACCGAAAGTCACTGATTATACCTTGGCGATTAATAAAGAAATGAATTACGAATGGGAGGGCCTGTATTCCAACTTTTTCTACAATCAATCCCCCGGATGGTGCACGGTGGTTCTGCCGGAGCCCATCCCGATAGATTATTTTAGCAATTTGTGGATTGTGTTTTATAATAGCAATAGTGACTATCAATATATAGCGGCCTATACGGAAGGCTATGAGGGCAGTGCCAATGCAAGGCTCTTCGTGGGTGATGATGGCAGCTGGTATGCTATTGATAGGGATATCTCGTGGCTCATCAAGGTCAATGCTGTCGATGACGATGGCTATGCTTATTCTGTTTACAGAGACGGACAATGCATTGCTTCGAATATTACCCAAACGAGCTACAATGACACAGGTCTTTCGGATGGATTCTACCAATATACGGTTCGAACCCATTATTACGGCAATCTGTCGGATCACTCTGCTATCGCCCCGGCCATTGTGGGATCGGTAAGTTATGCCGTGACCAATGTTGCCGTTACGGATGTGGCGTGCCATGGCGGCAATGATGGTACGGTCTCCGTTGACGTCATTGGTGGCTTCATGCCGCTTACCTTTGAACTCGGAGGACAGACTGCAACGGTCTCAGAGGGCCATCACACCTTCCAGAACGTCAGTGCTGGCACGTATTCCTTGAAGGTCACAGACAACTTGGGAAATGAGCTTGTCACCAATGTCACACTGAATGAGCCTGCAGGGCTGTCGGCAGGAGCAATCAGCGATGGCGCCGAGACGATAGTCAATGGAGCTCCGGCTTCAACAATTCTGAGTGTTCAAGATGCTTCGAGCGGTCAATCCAGTTTTACTTATCGTTGGAAACAAAACGGAACAGTGATCGCCAATAGTAACGTAGCGCAATACACTCCTGTGAATCTTCAGCCTGGCACTTACACCTTCACCCGTGAGGTGATGGACGCCTGTACCGATTGGACGCCTTCAAGCGGGACGTGGATTGTGGTGATGAGCCAGGCTGCAGTGGATGAGAATGAGGCTAACCGTTTGGAGGTCTATCCCAACCCCACCAGCGACAAGATCACGGTGCGCTGTGAGCACATGGAATCCATCACGGTGGTTTCAATGACGGGTCAGCAAATCATTACCTTGGAAGTCAACTCTGATGAAGCTGAGTTGGACTTGACAGACTTCCGTAAAGGCGTATATGTGTTGATGATCCACACCAGTGATGGTGCGAGAACCATTACTCGTATCTCAAAGCATTAAGAAAAAACCCTTGCAACTTGTTGGTTTTCAACTTGTTGCAAGGGTTTGTGTTGTACTCCCGCAGGGGGTCGAACCCTGGACACCCTGATTAAGAGTCAGGTGCTCTACCAACTGAGCTACGGAAGCATCATTTGCGACTGCAAAAGTACAACCTTTTTTGATTATGGCAACAGTTTTTTTGGATTTTTTTAATTGTTGTTTATAATCTGTTTAATATCAATGACTTATCTTTGTTACGAATGACTTCCCGTTTTGGGTCACCGTGACAAAATAGATGCCTCTCGGGCACGGACTCAGATCGATGATGGCCTCCTGACCATTGGCCTGACCGGCGATGACGGCCTGTCCCAACAGGTTATGGATGCTGTACTCAAAAGTCTGGGCATTGCCCACTGAGAGATGCAACTGATCCTTGCAAGGATTCGGGAATACCTTGATTTCCATGCTGTTCTCGCTAATACTCTCATATTGACTCATGATGACATGGATCTCAAAGTCGATGTATTGTCCGTCGCTGGTGGCTCTCATCACAAGGACGGCCTCGGCGTAATTCGTTGAGCGATGTGTCAGGGTGAGCGTCGTGCCATTCAATTGGGCTTCAAGTTCATCAGGATTTGAGTTTGACACGATGGAGTAGACGATGCCCTCGTCCGGATCGTCGGGGTCGGTGACCACCCCATTGAGATCTATGGTGATGGTCTCAGGATAGGTTTCGAGAATCACGTCATCGACTGGATTGACGACGTATGGCGGTTCATCTTGCGGTGGAGTAGGAGGCGTAGGTGCTTCGCCGTTGAAGTTCTCGATGCAGAAATATGCCGGCGTCAACATGCCGTATTGGTTGCCCTTGGTGGAAGAAAGGGTGAAGGCGATCGTCGAAACCGCGCCGAGCGGGCTAAGGTCAAACCATTCCCAAGTGGTGACGACGTAGTCGTCGGCATTGTTGGTGAAGCGGTAGTCGGCAAGGTAGAAATCCAGGGTGCCGACAGTTTGGCCACTGGCGTTCTTGCCTGTGGCCGTCAGCTTGAACCAGTCGGGATCGTTGCCACTGGGGCCGCCGAAAGGCGTTGAGCTGTAATCGCCTTCCGTGATGCTTTGATAAGCCCAGAGGTTGTTGGTGACGTAGCATCCCGTGACGGTGTGGGCTGCCCCGTCGGAGGCGTAAACCTCGGTCTGAACGCCTTCAGTGTAGGCGACACCGTATTGTGCCGAGCCGTTGTAGCCGCCGGCGGTAATTGCCGTGTACTGGGCATCCAGGCCGCTTTGGGTCAGGTCGGTATGGTTGGAGGCTGTGAAACCACCCCAGAAACTCCACTCCTGATAGTAATAGTTGGTGAAAATCCAGCCGCCGCTGAACATCTCGTTCTCACCGTCCTCGCCTTGCCAGTAGCCGGTCGAACCCAACGCCACATCGTCGAAAGTGGCGATACCCACGGTCACGCTCACTTCGACGCCTGACACGCTGACGTTCATGTCGACAAACTTGCCATTGCTGGTGGCGCGAATCACCAAAGTCTTGTTGGTGAAGGCGTTGGAGGTGTTTCTGCTCACCGAAAGCACCTTGTTGTCAATCGTTGCCGTGATCTCCGAAGGACAGCTTTGCACCGAAATCTCGATGAACTGGTTGTTATTGTCGGGATCATCGAAGGTGTTGCTGAGGTCGAAGGTCAGGGTTTGGGGATAATCCGTGAAGTTGATTGGAGCCAGCTGGTTAGCCACAACGGGTGGCAGGTCTTCGGCAATACATTCCACTGAGAAAGAGGTCTGTACCGATTGTCCTGCGCTCTCCGCATTGAGCGTGATGGTGGCGGTTCCACCCGTGGCAGCGAGACGTGTCACGGTCAAAATCCTATTGTCCAAGGTTGCCGAAACAAGCGATGGATTGCTGTTCGAGGCAACGGTGATCACGATGTTCTCGTTCGGGTCGTCAGGGTCGTTGAAGGTGTTGTTCAGGTTGACGGTCTGGCTGGCCGGATAGGTGTTGAAGGTGATGTTACTCACTGGGTTTTGCACTACGGGAGGCAGGTTGGTGCCGCTCGCAAATTCATCGGCACCGACGCAAGGTGTTGACGCTGAGCGGTTTTGCTCATCGATATCCTTCGGAACGTAAGTGAGGGGATTGGCAACCGTCAAGCCATCTGCGCTGGTGATGTGGAGATCGTTGGGGCCCACGAATTGTGGCGTGCAGAGTGCCGAATGGGAGTCGAAACCTGAAGCGGCGGTCCAAGCGCTCAAAGTGGCGCAATCGGTGGAAGTGAACCTTCCGAGGTAGGTGCCTGTGTATTGGATGCGGTTGTAATCGCACACACGGCTGTCAACGCTGTTGTTGAAGCGGAACACATAGCCGTTGGTCGTGTTCACAAGCAGGTTGTTATAGAAGTTGAAGTTGGTGCCGTTTTTCTGCACGAAAATGTTGATGTTCTCTCCTGATCCGGTGCATTTTAGGGTGTTATGCGCAAAATCGATGTAAGCGCAGTCGTTGTAATCGATGGCGAAGGCGTAACTGTCGGAATTGGCCTGAAGGTTGACGATGTTGTTCTTGATAATCACGTGATTGGCGGCCGTTCCAACGCAGGGACGGATCCTGAAAACGGTGGAATAGCTCGTGTTTCTCGTGATGTTCATCACGTTTTTCTCAAAAATGGCGCCGTTGTAGCACTGGAAAACGTCGATGGCGTTGTAATCGGTCTTGAAGTCGTTAGCGTTGACGATGGTGTTGCCTCGAATTACAATATTATTGTAAAAGGTGGGATAAATCGACTTGAACTGCTGGTTTTCAAAGTAACAGTTCTCGATGAGTAGGCCTTCGTTGAACTGGGTCATGTTCTTGCCTTGAACGTAAAGAGCGATACAACCGTTAATAAATTGACAGCCAACAAATTGTGTGTCATGATTGATGATGCCGTCGCCATTGTTCATGTGAACGAGGTTCTTGTCGTTGTCCGACGAGTTGGAAGGTACTTCCACGCCCACAAAACGCACGTTCTGGAAGCGGTCGTAGTCGCATTGGCCTTCGAATCTCATCAAAACGGCCTTGCCCGTAGAGGTCGTGGTCAAGGTCATGTTCTCGAAGGTGACGTAGTCGGCGCCGTTGAGTTTGAGGGTGCTGTTGTCGGTGTAGCCGGCGTTGCTGGTGATCACCACCTGCTGGTTGTCGGCCCCCATGCCTCTGAAAATCACTCGGTTGGTTGCACTTGATCCATTGATCTGGTTGATGGTGACATATTCTTCGTAAGTGCCTGGAGCCACCTCAAAGATCACCTGACCCGATACGCCGGCCGACAGCGCCAAAGCAGCCGCGCTGAACGAAGTGTAGTCGGGGTTTTGAGATGCGTTGCTGTTGATGCTGTAGGTGCCTGACAGCTGGGCCTGGGAAAGAGTCGCGATCAGAAGCGACAGGCATAGGAATAGATATTTTTTCATGGCAATTAGTTTATTCTTGGAACTTGTGAGATGATGACAGAAATGTTGTTGACGAACATGTTCACGGCGATGGCCAACAGGATGACACCGAAGAACTTGCGCAGGATGAAGATGAGGTTTTCGCCCAGCAGCCGTTGGATCCTATCAAGTTGGCCAATGACGATGTAATCCAGTAAGATATTGAGTAACAGGCCGATGATGATGTTGACGACGGCATAATCGGCCCGAAGGGAGAGCAAGGCGGTGAGGGCGCCTGGACCGGCGATCAAGGGAAAGGCGATGGGGACGATGCTGGCCCCGCTTTTGCCGCCTTCGTTCTTGATGATCTCGCGTCCCAGGATCATCTCAACGGCTAGGATGAAAAGCACGAACGAACCCGCCACGGCAAACGATGCGGCGTCGATGCCGAATAGCTTCAGCAGGGCGTTGCCGGCAAAGAAGAAAGCCAAAAACAGCCCCAAGGCCGTCAGGCAGGCCTGTCCCGCCTTGATGGTCTTGTTCTGTTCCTTCATGCCCACAAAAATGGGGATCGACCCAAAGATGTCGATGATGGCCGCCATCACAATGAAGGAGCTGAAGATCTCTACGAAGTTGATGTCTTTAAACATGGCTCCAGAGGTAATGGAAATGCGGTCCGAAACGTTTGAAGGCAGCCTCGTCCAATTGCTCCTGGAACTGAGGATGCGCCACTGAGATGATGAGCTTTGCCCTTTCTTGCAGCGAACGGCCATAGAGGTTCACGGCGCCATATTCCGTGATGAACCAATGGATGTGGTTGCGTGTGGTGACGGCGCCCGAGCCCAAATCCAAGGCAGGGACGATCTTGTTGATGCCCTTGCGGGTGGTGGAAGGCATGGCGATGATGGCCTTGCCGCCCTTGGCGCGCGATGAGCCGTAGACGTAGTCGATCTGACCACCCACGCCGGAATAGATCTTATCGCCCAACGAGTCGGCGCAGACCTGACCGGAGAGGTCGATCTGAATGGCTGAATTGATGGAGGTCATCTTGGGTTGCTGGGCGATGATGAAGGGGTCGTTGGTGTATTCCACGTCCTTCAGCAGCACCTCGTGGTTGCCGTCGATGAAATTATAGATTTTCTGGGAGCCCATCACGAAGGTGGACACGATCTTGCCCCTGTCGAGCTTCTTGTTGTTTCCCGTGATGATACCTTTTTTCACCAAAGGCAGGATGCCGTCAGAGAACATCTCGGTGTGGATGCCGATGTCCTTATGGTTATGCAGGCACGAGAGGATGGCGTTGGGGATGGAGCCGATGCCCATCTGGAGGCAGGCGCCGTCTTCGATCAACTCGGCACAATAGCGGCCGATGGTTTTCTCCACCTCGTTAGGTACGGGCATTTCCACGGTGAGCAGCGGCGTGTCGTCCTCTACGAAATAATCGATGTAGCTGATGTGGACCAGCGCGTCGCCGAAGGTGCGAGGCACGTGCTTGTTGACCACGGCGATGACGAACTCGGCGCTCTCCATAGCGGCCAAGGTGGCATCGACCGATGAACCCAATGAGACGTACCCGAACTTGTCGGGTGGGCACACTTGGATCATGGCCACGTTGCACTTGATGTAACACTCGCGATATAGTTTTGAGGTCTCCCCGAGGAAGACGGGGATGTAATCCGCCAGACCCTTTTGGACGCTTTCGCGCACGTTGGCTCCCACGAAGAAGGCATTGTGTTGGAAGATGCCCTCGAACTCAGGGTTCACGTAAGGCGCGGCGCCTTCGGTGTGGAGGTGATGGATGTAAACATTTTTCAATTCGCCAGCCCGGCCCCTGTCGCAAAGGGCTTTCACCAAACATTGTGGTACGTTGGATACGGAGCTGATGTGGACGTGGTCGCCCGACTTGATGACTCTGACGGCTTCTTCAGCCGTAACGGTTTGATACTGTTTCTTCATGTCTCTTACAAACTTTTGTTCCCGAAAGTTGAAAATACATGGAAAAGGGCAGGTCTTCTGGCTCGTTCCAATCCGCGACGTCTTCCCGATACGGGTATCAGTGACATAGGTGCCACGGATCATTCTAGGAACATACAGCTACGGGCATAGCTCCTGATTCACACAGGATTCCCTATTGATCTTGATGAAAGAACCCTAATCCGGCGGCAAAGATACAAAAAAGAAACGTTTCTTAGCAGTCTATTATTATTTCGAAAGCAGACATTACCGAAGCGAGGCGCGTAAAAATTGTTTACTACGATGCTCGTGCACATACTTTTTTTGTTTAAAACCCTTCTTTAAGGAATTTCCTCAGCGAGAGATGCGTAATGCCATTCTCGTCGCGCTGCGTCAAGAGCGGGGTGGCGCTGATGACGTATTTTGGATGGTTGTCGCGGATCTTTTCCAAAGGACCGAATTCCCGATTTCGAGTGGATTCTTCGGCAATGATGTAGCTTGCCTGAACGTAAACGGTCTTGCCAGGTTTGGTGCAAACAAAATCCACTTCACCTGCATTTAGGACACCCACTTTCACCTCGTATCCAAGAAAGCAAAGATGTTTGTAAATGGCGTTTTCAATTACTTTTTCAATATAGGAATCCATGCTACCTTCGGCTTTGAGATTGCGAAGTCCCAAGTCATCCCAATAAATCTTTTCATTGGATTCGAAAATCTTTTTGCCGTGGATATCATAGCGGGACACGATGTCAAGCAGAAAAGCCTCGGCAAAGAATCCCCGATAAAGGAGGATGAGGTTGGCCGACACGTTCTCTTGTTGCGATTTCATATACTTGGCGATGCTGTTGGCTGAAGTAAGTTTGCCTGTGGTGTCAGCATAAAAAGCGATAAGGTTGTTCAAGAACGGAATGTTGCGGATGTCATGCCGCTCAATGATGTCCTTGAGCACAATGGTGTTAAAGACGCTGGTGAGGTATGCCCACACCTGTTCGTCGTTGTCGAGCCCCACTTTTCTCAATCCAGGAAGACCACCGTAGTTGAGGTAGGTCATCAGGCTCTCGTCGCTGTCTGCGAGGTTGTGAAACTCCAAAAATTCCGAGTAGGTTAGAGGATGTATGCGGACCTCCACATGGCGACCCGCAATTAAGGTTGCCAGTTCGCCTGAGAGCATTTTGGAATTGCTGCCAGTTATGATGACATCTGTGTTATCCTCCGTGTACCAGTTGCAGATGCTTTCTTCAAAGTGTTCGATTTCCTGAACCTCGTCAATAAGAATGAAGTTATGTTTGCCGTCAATGAATCTAGCCTCAATCCAATGATCAAGGTCGTCTTTAGTCTTAATGTCCTTAAAAGCTTTCTTTTCCTTGTCAATATAGATGATATTGGCCTCAGGATCGTCTTTATGGCGTTGGATGAAATCTTTGAGAACAAAACTTTTTCCGACGCGCCGTGAGCCGGTTAGGGCAATGATATTGCCTTTGCCAATCCAGGAATCAACAATGTCGGCATAGTGTTTTCTGGTGAGAACTTCCATTTTCTTTGTCGTTTTTCAACTGCAAAGATATAAGTTTCTTTGTTTATAGACAATAAAAATAGATTTATTTAATTTTTATTCTTTATACACAAAGAAATTTTGGCTTCCAACCCGAACAATCCGATAATGCGGATTATAGGCCTTCCGGAATGCTTCACTATGCCTCACGGCGTGCTTGCCTTCTGCCGCTAACCGAAGCTCTGCTTGTAGCGACTCATCTTCCCAATCGGGACAAACTTGTAAGGCAATGCTCTCTATCTTCTGCCATTCTTCTGCCCACGAATCACCGAAAGCATTGTCTTTGGCAGCCGCATCAATAAACATCGCAAGCAATTGCTCTTCGGTCAGTTCACCGTCAACAACACAGGAAAGATTGACACGTGTGAAACGATGCCTGAATCCCGTCGGTTCCCTCTTGGGCATGGCACTCATATCGGTATTGCGGCACGCTTCAAGTTCCATCAACAGGTAATTGCGGGCAGCTGCCGTGTCGCTCATCAGATGCTCGGCACCGAAATAGTCCTGATAGCAGGTCTTGTAAACATCCTGCAAGGTTGCCAGTGGGTATTGCTCATGGATTTCCTCGCACATCTGACGGATGGCTTTGTCGTTGTTATTATGGGGAATCGCCACAATCCCTCCGGCCACCAGCGCGGCAGGAATACCCAAGAGCATTCCGATGAGTGCCCCTTTGATGTGGAACCAGTAGTCGTGGTAGGCTTTGGTCATATCTTCCGTGCCGAGGATGACGAAATGCTTGTCGTGGCAGAACCACAGACAGTCCAGCACCAGCGCATCGAACCAGTTCACCACCACCCACAGGGCGTATGCTGTCATCGCACCGCACAGGAAGGTCGTGCATCCGTTGACGTACTTGACCAACAAGCCCAACAGCACGCCAAAGACCATCATGGCGACAATCTTCTTGACATAGAACGTCACCCCTCCAGGACGGTTGCTCGCATCCACTAGGCCCAATTTGTCGCACCGTTCAATGATGGCAGGAGGGTAGTTGAAGATGCTCTTGATGGGGTTTCTCGACATCAGGAACACAAACAGCGTGAATAAAGCACACGCGACGAGGGATTCAATTAGGAAGGTCATTTTTCTTTCTCTTATACAAAAATACGGTTTTCACGCTTATTCGTAACGCAAAGCGTTTATCGGGTCGGTGCGGGAAGCCTTCAAGGCAGGGAAGAATCCGGCGATCAAGCCTAGGATGGCGCAGGAAACGAAAGAGATCACCATCCACAAAGTGTTGATGACGAAAGGCAGCGACATGGCTAGGGCAACCACGTAGGAGAGGCCGACACCCAACAGCAGGCCGAAGACACCACCGATAAGGCTCAGGATGATACTCTCGGTGAGGAATTGCATAAGGATGGCGGCGTTCTTTGCGCCGATGGACATGCGGAGGCCGATCTCCTTGGTGCGCTCGGTGACGGTGACATACATGATGTTCATGATGCCGATGCAGCCCACCAGCAACGAAATCAAGGCGATGGCAATGAGCACGGTGGTGATCATGCTAGTCATGGAGGTCATCATCTCGAGCATCTCCTGTTGGGTACGCACCTCGAAGTCGTCGTTGCCGCCTGTGGGGATCTTGTGCGCGGTGCGGAGAATGGTCTCGATCTCTTCCACTGCGGCCTCGGCTACGTCTTCTGAGGCGGCTGAGCATACAATTTGTTGGATATAATTGATGCCCAACATGCGCTTTTGCACAGTGGAGTAGGGCATGATGACAATGTCGTCCTGATCCATGCCCATGGCGTTTTCACCTTTCTCCTTCAGGGTTCCGATGACCATGAATGGCATGCTGCCGATACGGATGGTCTTGCCGATGGGGTCTTCGTCGGTATCGAAGAGTTCCTCCACGATGGTCTGGCCGATCAGACCCACTTTGGAGTATTTCTTGACGTCATCATCCGTGAAGTTGACGCCCGTGGCGATCTCATATTTCTTGATTTCGAGATAATCGGGTGAGCCGCCATAAACCGTTCCCGACCAGTTCTTGGAGCCGTTGACGATCTGTCCGCCGCTGTTGACCACAGGGCTGACCATGGTGATGTTCTTGGCGTTTTTCTCGATCAGCTCGCAATCGTGAACCGTGAGTGATTCCACGTTGGAGGAGCCCATGCTGATGCCGCCTCGGCGTTGGTTGGCTCGCATCACCATGATGAGGTTGGTGCCCATGTCGGAGAGCTGGTTGGCGGTGCTTTCCTTCAGTCCCTCGCCCAGGTTGACCACCGCGATGACGGCGGCGATGCCGATCACGATGCCGAGCATGGAGAGGGCTGAGCGCGTCTTGTTGCGCAACAGGGCTTTGGCTGATATTCGGATTAAGTTTAAGATATCCACGGTAGTTAGGAGTTGGTAGTTAGAAGTTGGGAGTTAATAGTCGTTGTCAACGGGGAGGGCTTTTAAGGCCTCTGATGCCGATTTGGTGTTGACGGGCTCGTCTCGGAGGATGTGTCCGTCGCGCAAGAAGATGGTGCGGCTGGTGAACACGGCGATGTCGGACTCGTGAGTGACGAAAGCGATGGTCTTGCCCTGTTCGTGGAGGTTCTGGAACAGACTCATGATCTCGTAGGAGGTGCGGGTGTCGAGGTTGCCGGTGGCTTCGTCAGCGAGCACGATAACAGGGTCGTTGACCAAGGCGCGGGCGATGGCCACACGTTGTTGCTGACCACCGGAGAGCTGGTTGGGCATGTGGTCCATGCGGTCCTTCAATCCCACCAACTCCAAGGCGTGCTGCGCCCGTTCATGACGTTCGCGGTGAGAGACGGAAGGGTTGTAGACCAAGGGCAGTTCCACATTCTCCAAGGCGGAGGTGCGGGGTAGCAGGTTGTATGATTGAAACACGAAGCCGATCTTGCGGTTGCGGATCTCTGAGAGCTCGTTTTTGGTGCGTTCACGGACGGAGATGCCGTCGATGAGGTACTCGCCTGAGGTGGGCTGGTCGAGGCAACCGAGGATGTTGAGCAGAGTGGACTTGCCGCTGCCCGAGGAGCCCATGATGCTCACGAACTCGCCTTGGTGGATCTCAAACGAGACACCCTTGAGGGCATGAACCTCCTCGCTGCCCACGATGAAGGTGCGCTTGAGGTTCTCAACCTTGATGATGGAATTTTGCGTACTCATATTGATTACATCGGCGGGCCGCTGGGGGCTTTGTTGCTCTTATTGTTGCTGTTGTTCTTATTTCTTCCTGGAGGGCCTGGCATGAAGGGGTTCTCGCCCGTCTTCTTCTCTTTCTCCTTGACCACATATTGGGCTGAAAGCACCACCGAGTCGCCTTCTTGCAGACCTTGTTCGATGATCTTGTAGGCTACATCGCTCATGCCCACTTTAACGGGACGCGGTTCAAGGTTGCCATTTTTCTGGATCCAGACCATGTTATGAGAACCTTGTTGCTGGCCGTCCATCTGAGGCATTGGCTGGCCTTCGCCCATAGGCGGACGTTGGCCTTCGGCGGGTCTCTCAGGCTTTTGCATCGTTCTCATCACCTGCTCGTCGGGAGTGAAGTTGAGGGCCTCGGCGGGAACGGCGAGGCCGGTCTCTTCCTCGGTGATGATGGTCACGTTGGCGGTCATACCCGGAAAGAGCTTCAGGTCGGGGTTCGGGGCGCTGATGATGACAGTGTATTTCACCACGTTGCTGGTGGTGGTGGCTTTCATGCGGATCTGATTCACGGAGCCTTCGAAGGTCTCGTAGGTGTAGGCGTCGACGGTAAATTTTACCTTTTGTCCGATCTTCACCTGTCCGATGTCGGCCTCATCAACGGCGGCTTCAACCTGCATCTTGGTGAGGTCGTTGGCCAGGGTGAAGAGGGTAGGCGTGCTGAACGAGGCGGCCACGGTCTGGCCCACCTCCACGGCACGGTCGAGCACCACGCCGTCGATGGGCGAGTAGATCTCGGCATAGCCCAAGTCGACCAAAGCCTGGTCGTAAGCGGCCTGGGCGTTCTTCTTGCTCATCTGGGCCTGCGTGTAGGTGTTTTGGGCTTCCTGAAAAGCGGCGAGCGTGGCTGCGTTGGACTCATAAAGTTGTTTAGTACGATCGTATGTGAGTTTTGCATAATTTAGTTGGCTTTCGGCCGAAGTGAGACTTGCCTTGGCCCTGCTAAGGCTTTGGTTGAGCGTTAGCTTGTCCAGTTCAGCCAGCAACTCGCCTTTTTTGACCACGTCGTTGAAATCGACGTATATCTTTTCAACTTTGCCTGACACCTGGGTGCCCACCTCAACGGTCTCCACCGGCTCGATGGTACCAGTCGCCGTGACAGTGTTCTCAACGGTGTATTGGGTGACTACATGGGTGCGGATCACCAGCTCTTTCTTTCCGGATTTGGTGGCGTTCACAATGATGAAACCGATGACCACCACAGCGATCACACATAAAATGATTAACCAAGTTTTTTTCTTCTTTTTCATATCTAAAATTCTTTCTTCTTTCTTCTGAATTCTGTCTTCTATAAAACCACCTTCTTCCCCATGTAAACATCGAGGATCTTACGTTTCATCAGCAGGCTGTATTTGTTTTGAATATAGGTGTTCAGGACGTTGAGGTAGTTGTTTTGCTGCTGCAGGAGCTCCACCGTGGTGATTTTGCCGTAGCGGTACTGGGTGTTGTAGGCCTCGAAGCTCTTGCTGTAGGCGTGTTCCCTGACTTCCGATACCTTGAAGGCGTTGTAGGCTGAGACCACGTTGCGGTAAGCCTGGACCACCGTCTGGCGGACGCTGAGTTGGGTCTGCTCATAGTCGAGTTGGGCCTGCTCCAGTGCGATTTGGCTTTTTTTGACGTTAGCTTTGGTGGAGCCGCGGCTGAAGATGGGGATGTTCACAGAGATACCTGCCGATTCCGTTGGGGAGCTGTACAATTGCTGCATCCCGGTACCGTCGAACGAGAGGATGCCCACACCCACGTTGGCGTTGGCGGAGACAGAAGGGAGATAGTTGCCTTTGGCCATCTTCACGCTCTTTTCGGCGATCTTGATGTCGTAGTCGCTCATGCGAATGTCAGGCATGTAGTCCATAGCCAGGCTGACGGCCTCTTCTTCCGAGGGCAGCGACGCCTTCAAGCCATCAAGGTTGTCGGTATCGGGCGAGATGATTTCCAGCTCATCCGTGGGATCCATGGAAAGCAGCACCTTGAGGTCGAGCAGGTTGTTCTCGATGTTGATGCGGGTGTCGACCACGTTGTTCGAATCGCTGTAGTATTGGGCTTCGAGTAGCAGTAGGTCGCTCTCCAGGATGGTTCCCACCTCGTATTTGGTGCGGCCTTGGCGAAGCTGTTCGCCGCTGGTGTTCAGCACTTCGAGCTGGTAGTTCAGCAGCTCTTGGTTGCCGAGGATGGTGAGGAAACTCTGCAGGATCTGCGTGGTAGTCTGGTTATCGTAACGTTCCATCTGCACACTGTTGCGCTCCAGGTTGAGTTTGTTCTGCGCGATGGTGTTGTTGATGGCACCGCCTTGATAGATGGTCATGGAGGAGCCGACGCCCACGTTGCCTGAGCTGGACCAGCCGTTGGAGTTGTTGGAGATGTTTTGTCCCACCGATGCGCTGAGGTTAGGCAGGCGTTGCAGTTTCGACTGCTCGTAGGTGGCTTCGAGCGATTTGCCGGTGAGTGCCATTGACTGTCGCTCATAGCTGTTGGCGAAGGCGAAACGGATGCAATCCTCCAGGGTGAACCGATAGGAAGCGCTTTCCTGTGCCGTCATCGTGCAGGAAAGCCAAATAAACAAGGTGAATAGAATCAATTTTTTCATAGTACAAAGGAAACGAAAATTTGGATTGCAAATTATTTTTTTTGATGAAATGGAAAAAAACGTGGTTAAAATGCATATATTTGCTACGTGAATTGAAAAAACTCATTATTATTGCTTTAAACTCTTAAAAATCAAATTATTATGAAGATTTGTAACAAGTTTTTCGCCGAATTGTTCGGCACATTCGTTTTGGTGTTTGGTGGTTGCGGTACCGCCATTTTCGGACATGTTGGATTCCTTGGCGTGGCTATTGCCTTCGGTCTCACCGTGATAGCTATGGCTTACGGCATCGGCCACATCTCCGGTGCTCATCTGAATCCCGCCGTCAGCTTCGGCGTGTTTGTCAATGGTCGTATGACCTTGAAAGAGATGCTTTGCTACTGGGCTGCCCAGATCATTGGTGGTATCATCGCCGGCCTGTTGCTGATGGTGATTGCCAAGTCAGCAGGCATGACACTCGGCACCTTTGCTGCTAACGGCTATGGTGACTTCTTCAGCGCTGCCGATGTGGCTGGCGGCTATCTGCAGACCAGCTGTGGCGGTGCATTCCTCGTTGAGGCGCTGTTGACCTTCGTGTTCCTGATGGTGATCCTCGGCGTCACTGACGACCGTCACGCCAACGGCAAGTTCGGCGGTTTGGCCATCGGTCTCACACTGGTGCTCATCCACCTCATCAGCATCCCGTTGACCAACACCTCCGTGAACCCTGCCCGTTCACTCGGCGTTGCCATCTTCTCGGAGAACCCGCTGGCTATGCCTCAGCTGTGGCTCTTCATCGTAGCTCCTCTCGTTGGCGCTTGCCTCGCCGGCCTTTGCTACAAGTGCCTCGGCGGCTGCTGCAAGAAATGTGAGAAGTAAGATTGTCTGGTATTTACATCCATATTCCCTTTTGCCTCTCGAAATGCGCCTACTGCGGCTTCTATTCCAAGCCGTCGTTGAAACAGAAAGACGCCTTTCGGGAGGCTTTAGGTCGTGAAATCGTTTCACGGAAAGACTATCTCCATGGCGAGCCCGTGGAGACGGTTTATTTTGGGGGAGGCACACCTTCTTTATTAATGGTGGATGAAATCGGGGCATTGCTCGACTTGATCAAGAAGCATTACGAGCTGGCTCCTGATCCTGAGATCACGCTGGAAGCCAACCCCGACACGCTGTCGCTGGAATACCTGAAAGGCTTGCGGGCACTGGGCGTCAATAGGCTCAGCATTGGCATCCAAAGTTTTTTCGACAACGACTTGAAATACCTTAGCCGACGCCATGACTCACAGCACGCCCGACAATGTGTCAAAATGGCAAAAGACACTGGTTTTGAGAATATTAGCATTGATTTGATTTATGGCTTGCCCACGTCCGATGCCGATCAATGGAACAAGAATCTGGATCTCTTTTTTGAGATGAACGTCCCGCATCTATCGGCCTACGCCTTGACCTTGGAGCCCAACAGCATCCTGACCAAGCAGATCGACTTAGGGAAGGCCTTGCCTGTGAACGAGGAGGATGCCGTTCGCGATTATGAGATCCTTTGCCGAAGGGCTGCTGAAAACGGTTTTTTGCATTACGAGATCTCCAATTTTTGCAAGCCACAGCACCAATCCAGACATAATTCCTCCTATTGGAGTCATATTCCATACGCGGGTTTCGGCCCTTCGGCCCATTCGTTCGACGGCGTTTCGCGGCAGTGGAATAGCTCTAGTTTGGATTGGTATAATCAAAAAATCGAATCCGAATCGTTAACCCCTGAACAGCAATATAACGAATACGTCATGCTGAAGCTCCGCACGATGTGGGGCATTGACCTGAAATACATAAAACGTGAACTGGGTGAGCGTTTTTCGACACATTGCGAGCGGCAAGCGGAGCCTTTGATCACCCAAGGCCGTCTTTCCAAGACCAGAGAATTCCTTTATCTTACTGATAATCAGATGCTATTTGCGGATGGCGTTGCAGAGATGCTATTTTGGTAATCTTTTGTATTTTTGCATTCCTTTTTGTTTTTTTCATCCAATGAAACGCAACGCTCGACTGGATTATTTGTTGGCGACCTATTTGGTTGGTATCGTGGTTTTTACGATTTTCAGACTGATCAACACCTTGGTTTTTTGTATCAATTCCGACCCGTGGCCGAATTTTGAGGGCTTGTACGGGCGGGCCCTCCTGATGGGATGGCGCTTCGATACGGTGGTCAGCTGTTATCTGTTGGCCATTCCGGCAATCTTGATGGTTGTGGGAGAGTTGGCCCGCATCAAGAAGGAATGGTATTACCGGATCATCCATGTGATGTTGCTGGTGGGGTATCTGATCGCGTTTTTCGCCTGCACGGTTGACGTTCCTTTCTTCAGTTATTTTTATAACCGACTCAATGCTGTGTCAGCCAATGAGATAGACTCTTTCGGGATGGTGGTCGACATGATCTTCAGCGATCCCGTGTATGTGACTGGTTTTGTGGCATACGTGGCCTTTGCGGTGGGTTATGTGTTCCTGATGCGATGGGTGTACCGCCGACTGTTGCGTAACCGTCTCAATGAGTGCTTGCCTATGGGATTGGCGATACCTGTGTCGCTGGTGCTGCTCCTGTTGGTTTTCGTGGGGATGCGCGGCCGTTTGAGCAAAAAGAGTCCCATCCGTGTCGGAACCGCCTATTTTTGCAACAATGGCTTCTTGAACCAACTGGGACTGAATCCTGTGTTTACTTTTGTGAAAAGTGCTGAGGAGATCAGCAAGACCTCAAACCGTCCCATTGCCCTGACCACACGCGAGAAGGCTCTCGAGATCTATGAGGCCGAAAAGGCGTTGCCGGTGGACAGCACCTTGATGCCTGAAGGCTTGTTGCTTCCTTTGCCCGAAAGGACCAATGTGGTCGTGGTCATCATGGAATCCATGACGGTCGATAAGACGGGACTGTTCCATCCTGAACATTCACTGACCCCCAATTTGGATGGTTTGATGACTCAAGGATTGGTCTTTACCGAGTGCTATTCCGCTGGTATTCATACATATAACGGCATTTATTCCTCGCTTTACTCACATCCTGCCATCTTGGCCCGCCACGCGATGAAGCAAACCAAGCTTCCCGTGATGTGCGGTCTGCCCCAGCATTTGCACGATGTCGGCTATCAAAACACGTTCTTCTTGACCCATGACGAGGATTACGACAACATGCGCGGCTTCCTGATGGCGAACGGTTTCGATCAGGTGCTGGGCCAGAACAGTTTCCCGTCGGAGGAAAGTGTAGGCACTTGGGGCGTTCCCGACCATGTCCTGTTCGATCATGTGGTGGCGCATTGCAATGCCGTGGCCGACCAAGGCCCGTTTTTTGCCGCTGTCATGACGTGCAGCGACCACACGCCGTACATCATCCCTGAGGGCATCGACTTCAAGCCCAAGAGCAAGGAACTGTCGCAGCGCAGCGTGGAGTATGCCGACTGGTCCATCGGTCATTTCATGGAAAACGCATCGCGGCAACCTTGGTTTGAGAATACAGTCTTCGTTTTCATTGCCGACCATGGGGCTTCCAGGCCTTCGCCTTACGATGTGTCGTTGTCCTATCACCACATCCCGTTGCTATACTATCAGCCGAAATACATCCCTGCGCAACACATTGACCGACTGGCGTTGCAATTGGATATGGCTCCCACTTTGGAGGGTATGTTGCCGTATCATTTTGAAAATCATACCTTGGGTATGGACTTGCTGCGTCATCGACGCACATACGCCTACTTCAGCAGTGATGACAAAGTCAGTGTTGTGGACGGGGAATACCTTTATTTATATAGGATTTCGGGGGAACATGAGAGCCTTTACCACTATTGCGACACCCTGCAGGATGATTTCATCCAAGCCATGCCTGAGCGAGCCCATGCCATGCGCGACTATGCTTTTGGCATGATTCAACAGTCATATCAAATGATTACGGAAGGAACGGCAGGGCCTTTGTGATCAACGCAAGGTGTTCTTGATGATTTCCACGCCATCAGAGGCGTTTCCATTACCAAAAGCGAGGAGGAGCACAATAATAATCATCCAGATCAAGATCCACGAAGGCACAAGGGTAAGGAAGTTGGCGTGTTTTTTCTTGTGGTGGAAATGGGTCATTCCCAGCCAGCAGCCCAAGCCTCCGCCTAATCTGGCCATCCACAATAAGGTACTTTCCGGTATTCTGTGTTCGTGGTTCAAAGCCCGTTTTTTATCAATGCCAAAGAGAATGAACCCAACAATGTTGATCACTAAGAGATAAGATGCGATAATAATGGCTTTGACCATGACCCGGTGTTTGTTTTAATGAAAAAACCCCGCTTTGTGCGGGGTTCGTGGAGCATAACGGAGTCGAACCGATGACCTCTTGCATGCCATGCAAGCGCTCTAGCCAACTGAGCTAATGCCCCCTTGCTTGCTTTTGCGCTGCAAAAATAGAACTTTTTTGGGACATGCAAGAACTTTTTTTGAATTTTTTTATTTTTGCAACAACAAACCTAACCTGAAATGAAAAAATTTGCAGTAGTTCTGGCCGGTTGCGGCCATAAGGACGGCGCTGAGATCCAGGAGGCCGTCACTTTGTTGTTGGCCATTGATCAACATGGATGCGAGTATCAATGTTTTGCACCGAATCGTTCGAAAACGGAAGTCATCGACCATCTTGCCGGCAAGCCTATGAAGGAGGAGCGCAACATCATGACGGAGGCCGCCCGTATTGCTCGCGGCAACGTCTTGCCTATTGAGCAGTTTAAGGCTTCTGACTATGATGCTTTGTTTTTCCCAGGTGGATTCGGCGCAGCCAAAAACCTTTGCGACTACGCCTTTAAGGGCGAGGCCATGGAGGTGAAGCCCGACGTGGCACGTGTCATCCTCGAGATGCATGAAGCAGGGAAGCCGATCGGCGCCATGTGTATTGCTCCCGTGATGCTGGCCCGTCTCATCCCCGATGTGTGCGTCACCCTTGGCACCGAAGGCACGCCTGTCACCGACGAGGTGCGCAGTTGGGGCGCCAATCATGTGCAGACCGAGAATGGCGACGTGTGCGCCGACAACGAGAACAAGATCTTCACCACGCCAGCCTACATGCTAAACGCCACCATAAAGGATGTTTATGATGGCGCTTTCAATATGGTCGAGGCGGTGATAGAATGTCTCGACGGAGTAAAATAAAACGTCATTAAATCTTGTCGCCGTAAGCCAAATCGCCCGCGTCACCCAGACCTGGGACGATATACTTGTGCTCGTTGAGCACTGGGTCGATGGCGGCGCACCACAGCGTGACGTTGTCCAAGGGCTTGAACAGCTTCATGAGGTTGTCGATGCCGGCTTGTGCGGCGATGACGCAACAGAGGTGCAAGTGCTTTGGGATGCCTTTGCTGCACAGCGCTTGGTAGGCCAGTTCCAGGCTGCCTCCTGTGGCCAGCATCGGGTCGGCAATGATCAAAGTCTTGTCAGTCAGGTCGGGCGCGGCGAGGTATTCCACCTTGATGCCTACGTCTTCATGCTTTTCATCTAAATAGTAACGATAAGCCGAGACAAAGGCGTTGCCGGCATGGTCGAACACATCGAGGAATCCCTGGTGGAAAGGCAGTCCGGCACGAAACACGGTGGCTAAAACGATCTCATCGTCAGGCGTATTGGCTTTGGCCAAGGCCAAGGGTGTTTGGATCTCCTTTTCAGAATAATTAAGGGTCTTGCTGACCTCGTATGCCATCATTTGGCCAATGCGCTGGAGGTTGTGGCGGAAGGTGTTGCGATCCTGCTGGACGTTCACGTCACGCAACTCTGCGACATATTGGTTGATGACGCTATTGCTATCGGCGAAGTTGATGATTTTCATAATCTAATGCCCTCACCCCAGACCCCTCTCCCCGAGGGAGAGGGGAGAGGTAGGGTTTGGTTTTTTCTTCGTTTTGGTTGTTTTTTATTTCTATCAATCCCTCAGCAACAGTCAACCTTTTGACTGTCTCCACCCCTCTCCTCAAGGAAAGGGGCCGGGGGTGAGGGCTTGTGAGGTCTCTTACCAAGCGAAGAGCGGATAATCCTTCATCATCTTGTTGACCTCGGCCTTGACGGCGTTGATCTTGGTGTCAGGAGCGGTCTTGGCAACCGGGTCGATGGCGCTGATGACGTCGTCGATCATCTCCACGATGACAGGCATCTTGTCTTCCTTCAAGCCGCGGGTGGTGATGGCGGGAGTGCCAACACGCAGGCCAGAGGTGAGGAACGGTGAACGGCTGTCGAACGGCACCATGTTCTTGTTGACGGTGATGTCGGCCAGCACGAGGGTGTTCTCCACCATCTTACCGGTGATCTCCGGGAACTTGCCGCGGAGGTCGATCAGCATGGAGTGGTTGTCGGTACCGCCGCTGATGACCTGGTAGCCCTTGTCGATGAAGGCCTGGGCCATGACGGCAGCGTTCTTCTTCACCTGGAGGATGTACTCGAAGTACTCGTCGGAGAGGGCTTCGCCGAAAGCGACTGCCTTAGCGGCGATGACGTGCTCGAGAGGACCGCCTTGGATGCCTGGGAACACGGCGCTGTTGAGCAATGCGCTCATCATCTTCACTTCACCCTTCGGGGTGGTACGGCCTTGAGGATCCGGGAAGTCTTCGCCCATGAGGATCATGCCGCCACGGGGACCGCGGAGGGTCTTGTGGGTGGTGGTGGTGACAATGTGGCAGTAGTCCAGAGGATCGTTGAGGATGCCCTTGGCGATGAGGCCTGCGGGGTGGCTGATGTCGGCCATCAGGATGGCGCCGACTTGATCGGCGATGTCACGCATGCGGGCGTAATCCCAGTCGCGGCTGTAGGCTGAAGCGCCGGCCACGATGAGTTTAGGTTTGCACTCGAGGGCGATCTTCTCCATCTCGTCGTAGTCGACACGACCGGTTTCCTTGCTGACGTGGTAAGCGACTGGCTTGTAAAGCATACCTGAAGCGTTCACCGGGCTGCCGTGTGAGAGGTGGCCGCCGTGCGACAGGTCGAGACCCATGAAGGTGTCGCCGGGTTGCAGGATGGCCTGCATCACAGCCATGTTGGCCTGTGCGCCTGAGTGAGGCTGCACGTTGGCGAAGTTGGCGTCGAACAGCTCGCAAGCGCGGTCGATGGCCAGTTGCTCACTTTGGTCAACAATCTGGCAACCACCATAGTAACGCTTTCCAGGATAGCCCTCGGCGTATTTGTTGGTCATCACTGAACCCATGGCTTCAAGCACCTGTTCGCTGACAAAGTTTTCCGAAGCGATAAGTTCGATTCCATGCATCTGACGCTCTTTCTCTTGGCGGATCAGATCAAAGATTTTTTCGTCTCTTTTCATTAATTTGGATATTTAAGATTTAAAGATTCTTTTCCACATGCAAAATTAGTACTTTTGTCGGATTAAAAAAATGTTTTTATGAAAAGTGTGAGAAATACCGCTCTAACCTTGGCATTATTGGGTCTGATTTGCCTTTCCTGTAAGGAAAACAAACCCGTCGCTAATGTGATCGACTATGCCGACACCACCTATTGGTATAGCTATGGCGATCAAAGCCATGCGGCCGATGTGTTTTATATCTATCCTACGGTGTCGATGATCTCCTACGAGGAGAACGGCAACTCTTGGTTTGTTGATATCACCGATCCTAATGTGAGGATGGAAGCCAATGAAAATCAATTCTTTAATAAGCTTTTGTACAGCGATTACAACTTTTATGCTCCGTATTATCGGCAGATGATCTTCGGGGTTTATTTGCAGCCGATGGATAGCCTAAATCATTATGCGGAGATCGCTTCGCTCGATGTGATTGATGCTTTCCAATATTATATGGAACACTTCAATAACGGCCGACCTTTCTTTTTGATGGGACATTCGCAAGGATCTCAAATGCTGATCGAGTTGTTGAAACATGGCATGACGGATGAGCAGCGCAGTCGGATGGTGGCCGCGTATTGTATCGGTTATTTTATCACGGAAGAAGATTTACAAAAGTACCCTGAGGCCTTGAAACCCGCCGTGGACAGTGTCTCGCAAGGCGTGATCATCTTCAACTCCATGACGGATGTGGCGGCTGCGGTGCCTTTGTTCGAGGAAGGCGTAGTGGGCATCAATCCTTTGACTTGGACGGATGACACCTTGCAGGTGGATAAGTCTCTGCATCTCGGCCTGGCCAAAGTCAACGACGATTGGGATAGCATCATTTTTATTCCTCACGTCACGGGAGGCCATCTCGAGAATCACAATATGATCTGCACCGACGTTGATCCGGGGATGGTCTATATTGAGGCCTTCAAGGAGGCGTTCCCCTACGGCAACCTCCATATCGCCGATTCCTGGCTCTTCGGTGGCAATGTGGTGGAAAACATGCGGTGCCGGTTGAGGAATTTTGAAAAAAAGTAATATCTTTGCCGAAACAAAGTTAATAGGTTATGTCAGAGAAAGAGATTAATGCCTATCGTTTGACCTCGTTGGAAGATCCAACGGATGAGATGTTGGCATACATCATGCGCGAAGTGGCGGAGGAGGCGAAAGAGAAATACGACCAAGCTATCGAACGCTATTTCCTTGAAATCAAAGAGATGTACCAACAACAGTACGGAAACAACTGATGAGCGCAAAAGACAAAAAGCCAGTATTGATTGTCATTGCCGGTCCTAACGGAAGCGGAAAGACTTCCGTGACCAGCAAAATCCTTCATCATGAGTGGATGGAGGATGCGGTATATATCAATCCTGACATGGTTGCTCAAGAGCGTTTTGGTGACTGGAACTCACCTGATGCCATCCGCAAAGCCGTACTGTATTGTGAAGAGTGGAGAGAGCGATGCCTTGTTGAACAGAAAAGTCTGATATTTGAGACGGTGCTTTCCGCTGTTGACAAAGTGGACTATATTCAAAGAGCCAAAGAAGCTGGATTCTTTGTCAGAGTCTTTTTTGTCTGCACCAACTCGCCAATCATCAATGCTTCACGTATTGCGAAACGTGTGTTGGAAGGCGGCCACGATGTGCCGATTCCCAAAATCATTTCGCGTTACCAGAAGTCGGTGTTGAATTGCAGGTATATTGCCACGAAAGTTGACCGAACCTATTTGTACGACAACTCCATCGAAAATGCCGAAGCTAAGATTCTTCTGCGTTTTTCCGATGGGTTGGTTGCCAAAAGATATGTAGATGTTCTGCCTGAATGGGCAAAGCTGATTGTTGAATATTAAAACGATATTGAATGACCCCAGCGCATTAGCGCACAAACGAAAAACGACATAGTATAACATAGAGCTGACGCTCTTATTCTCCTAATGAGAATTCTGGTAAAATTTTGAGATGGGAATAGGATTGCGGAGGTTCGCGCCTTGGGCGTGGATTGATTCCAACTTATTTATCTCACGGGTTTACCAGAGCCTTCATTAGAAATAAGCCAACGGACAATTCCGCCCTTTTTCTTTTTCGGAGTTTTCCTTGCTTGATGATGACGGGCGTTTTGGCGGTAAGATTAAACAGAATCAAATCATTAACAATAAAAGAAAGGAAAACAAAAGATGAAAAAGAAATTAGTTACGCTAATCTGCTTGTTCATATGTTTAATTGGACAAGCGCAAAACGACACAATCATGACAGTTGCACAAATATATGAACATAGAACTACTATGATATGTGCAAACAAGTACGACAGAGCTATTATCTATGCTCCAGAAGGCTGTAATGACTTTGGTTGGTTCATCAATAACCAATATCTCGGAAACGAAAATCCAATAATTTTGGACGGTAATTTGATGAATCAATATTACGGTGAATTTGGAGGTTGTGGATTTACAAGTTTTCAATTCTTAGTAAAATTTTTACAACCAAATGTCCCTACTGAGACCACCGAAGAGATGTGGAAACATCAGTACGAGACTATTACCCTTGAAGCCGTCGGAGCCGATTCAATAGACATGTACACTTACTTCTGGCCACACAATGGTGCTACTACACCAACTGTCGAAGTCACAAGCCAAGGCAATTACGAATGCCTTATCTCCGACCTATGTGCCACTGCCACACGTACGAAAGTCGTGAAAGAAAATGTCGAAATCGACCTGGCCACCTGCGACCTTGAATCCAACTTAAACTTGGTTACATGGCAGACCACTTCGGCGCAAGCTGAATATATCGACCATGTTATCGTAAAACGTGATGGTATGCAAGTTGGCATAGCAAGCTACTCCGATGGTTACTATTTAGACGCCATCGGTAGCAGTGCAGCATCACGCACCTATACTCTTGTGGCAGTTGCCACCGATGGCATGGAGTGTCCCATCGTGAGCTATCCGAAGGAGACCATCCACATGAGCTACACGCTTGGTGTCAACGGCACCATCGAAGTCGGCAGGAACACTCCCACGGGATACGACCTCGTTGGTTACAACATTTGCGAATGGATTCCCAATGGTAAGGACGGTGAACTTAGGGTAATTGATTATGTCGGAGCCAGCGTCACGAGCTACACTTGCCAGGCCAGCCAGTTCACCAACGGCTATGTCGTTATCCAAGGTGTTGAGGCGGGCAAGCCAGAAAGCCGTCTGCTTTCCAACCATAGTGCTGAGACCGTCGGCATCGGCGAATACGGCATGGATGGATTCAAGGTTTATCCGAATCCTGCCAGCGGCGTCTTCACCGTCGAAGGCGGTGGCCATTTGAGTGTTATGAACCTCCTCAGCCAGGAAATCCTCACCCAAGAGGTCGAAGGGAAAACCACTTTGGAACTTCCCAAGGGCATCTATTTCGTGAAACTCGGCAGCACCACTAAGAAAGTCGTGGTTGAATAGAGAGGGGATGTGACGGAAAATCTTTGATTTTTTGTTGCGAAGAATAAAAAAAGTATTTATCTTTGCAGCGAAAAGAAACCCATTTGAGATGTTGCCTTGGATTGTAGTTCCAAGAACCAGTCTCAAATGGGTTTCTTGATTCCCGACAACACCCGGTCGCTGTCGGAGATGCTATACAGCGCCAATCCTCTTCCTCTCACTTCGTTAACGATAAGCCACGTCTTCTCTCCGCACAACTCAGTTTCGAATACATGTGATGTTTTTCCGTGAAGACTTGAAACGCCCAAATAGTCAGAGTGTTCCAAAACAAAACGGATGTCAAGTAGCATTTCGTTTTTCTCAGCATAGTGCTTGTGAGGTTGATTGAGAAACTCCTCAATCCCTCCGCCTGTGATAGAAATCTTTAGATCCGCTTTCTTATGGATAATTGGCTCGCTGTTTCGCAATGAGGACAAAGCTATCTTTTTGATTTCTTTTCTTCTAACTGATATATTGATATCTCTATTCACTTTCTATTTATTGAACAGCAAATATACTAATAAATAGAAGTAATTATTACTATTGTTAAAAAATAAATTTTAATAATATGTTTTTAAAACCATTTTTAGATGGAACTAAAAAACAGATGAGCCTCTGAAAAGCCATATAATGTCAAAAGAACTCGCAACAATATATCATAATTTGTCCATTCGTTTAGCTATCAAATCCTTATAGCCTTGTTTCATTTCGTCAGAAAGGAAGGATTCGTCGATTTTCTTTTCCCATAAAGGAATGCATTGCTTGAAATGCGCTACCAATCCATCTATGACTTTCTCCGAAACACCTGATCGATTTGCGGCTTCTACGAAATCCTTTCGGGTTATGCGACTTTTTTTGCCGTTCAAAGTAAGGGCGAGCTCTTCTGTATCGGCAGGGTTCACAATGGCCACGTTGAGCAAATCATAGGCGGGAGAGAGCGCAAAATTCTTGTCGTCTCGCGATAATAGCGAGAAATTTTTCAAATGCATATCGTTGTTGCCTGTCATCCAACAGAATAGCACTACCTCATAGAAATTCACCAAGTCCAGTTGAGGCACGGAGGAATAATGTGCGATGGCTTTGGCAACCTGTTCGTGGGAACTGCGGTATTTATGCTCTGTTTGTCGTTCGGTCAGTTGGCAAAAATC
>JAGCPG010000078.1 GCA_017645245.1 Bacteroidales bacterium | reverse complement strand
CAAGAAACAGATCGACGGTCCCACCGACGCCGTGATGAACCTCGGCGACATGAAGGCTAAATATGAGGCCTTCGGCTGGAAGGTCATCGAGCTCAACGGCAACAACATGCAACAGGTTGTGGACGCTCTCAACCAAGCTCGCAAAGGCGCTCATCAGGGCATGCCGCAGCTGCTGTTGGCCCACACCGAGATGGGCATGGGCGTGGACTTCATGATGGGCACCCACAAATGGCACGGCACTGCGCCCAACGACGAGCAGGCCGCTAATGCGCTTTCACAACTTGAAGAAACCCTTGGTGATTATTAATCTTGAAATTTTGGAATCATGGAATACAAAAAAAAAGATACTAGATCGGGATTCGGCGAGGGCTTGCTTGAGGCGGGCCGCCGCAATCCCAAGGTGGTCGCCTTCTGCGCCGACCTTACCGGCTCATTGAAGATGGGCGACTTCGCCAAGGAATTTCCGGAGCGCTTTTTCCAAACCGGCATCGCCGAAGCCAACATGACCAACATGGCCGCTGGCATGGCTTTGAGTGGCTTTGTGCCGTTTACCGGCACCTTTGCCGCCTTCGCCACAGGCCGTGTGTATGACCAGATTCGCCAATGCGTGGCCTATTCCAACAAGAACGTCAAGATCGGCGCCTCGCACGCTGGCGTGACTCTTGGCGAGGACGGCGCCACCCACCAGATCCTTGAGGACATCGGCCTGATGAAGATGTTGCCCAACATGACCGTGATCGTGCCTTGCGACTTCAACCAAACCAAGAACGCCACCATCGCCGCTGCCGAGTACGAAGGCCCAGTGTACCTGCGTTTCGGTCGCCCGAAAGTGCCGAACTTTACGCCAGCCGACGAGAAGTTCGTGATAGGAAAGGCTCAGATGATCGAGGAAGGCACCGATGTCACCATCTTCGCTTGTGGCCATCTCGTCTGGAAAGCCATCCAGGCACTGCCGATCCTGAAGGAGATGGGCATCAACGCCGAGTTGATCAACATCCACACCATCAAGCCATTGGATGTGGAAGCCGTGCTGAAGTCAGTGCGGAAGACCCGCTGCGTCGTCACCGCCGAGGAGCACATGCGCAATGGTGGTCTAGGCGACAGCATCGCGCAGGTTCTGGCCTTGAACAACCCCGTTCCGATGGAAATGGTGGCCGTCAACGACGTGTTCGGACAAAGCGGCACTCCTGATGAACTTATGAAAGCCTATCATCTGGACACCCCTGACATCGTTGAGGTGGTGCAGAAAGTCATTAAAAGAAAATAAACATTGAATTTTAGCGTAATATGAAAAAGATCCTAGCATGCTCACTGCTTTTTTTATTTACCTTATCCTTAAGTTTTTTAAGCTGCACAAAAAAGAAGGCGGAGGAAGCGCCCAAGGCGATCAATGTGATTTACATGATCGGTGACGGCATGGGCCTGCCACAGGTGTTTGCCACCATGTTGGCCACAGGCGAGGAAATGACATTCCAACAATTTCCATACATCGGCGTGGTGGATACCCGGTCCGCCAGCAACGATATCACGGATTCCGCCGCTGGTGGCACTGCCTTGGCCTGCGACAAGAAGACCAAGAACGGCATGGTGGGCATGGATGTGGATACCTTGGCCATGGAGACGGTCCTTGAAGCTATGGCCGATCAAGGCAAGAGTACGGGCATCGTGGTGACTTGCTATTCGGGTCATGCCACTCCGGCCGACTTCTACGCCAAAGTGCCGAAACGCAACATGTATGAGGATATCGCCATCCAAATGGCTGAATCAGACAAGCTTGACGTGATGATCGCAGGCGGTCGCAAGCATTTCGAGAACCGCAAGGACAGCGTCAACCTCCTGGAACGTATGGAGAACGAGCTGGGCTGGAAAGTCTACGACACCTTGGCTGATATCGACACGACTTGCATGAAATATGCGGTGCTGGCGGCTAAAGGACACATGCCCAAAGCTCCGGAACGCGGCGACTTCCTTCCTGAAGGCGTCAAGACGGCGCTGAAGACCTTGAAACAGAACGAGAAAGGCTTCTTCCTGATGGTGGAAGGCTCGCAGATCGACTTCGCCTGCCATAACCATGATTCAGTTAACATGGTTGAGGAGACGGTGGATTTCGACAAGGCGATCAAGGTGGCTTTGGATTTCGCCAAGGCTGACGGCAATACCCTTGTGGTGGTCACAGCTGACCATGAGACGGGCGGCTTAACCATGATCGATCCAGAAGGACATTACTCCAATGTTTGCTTCAACTATTCGACCTATAGCCACACTTGCCTGCCCGTGATGATCTACGCTTACGGTCCGGGTGCCGAGCAGTTCACCGGCTGGATGCAGAACAACGAAGTGAAAGCCAAGATATTGAAGGCTTGCGGCATTGAGCCAACAAGCGTTGAATCCGCTTCAGATCAGGAAATCGCTCCCGTGGTGGGCAATTTTGATTCCAAACGTACGGAATAATAGCCTCGCAAAGAGGTTTGACGCCGTTTAGTTTTCCAAATAGGTGTAACCGTAAAGTCCTGAGCGGTAATTGGATAGGAATTCTTTTCCTTCCTCAACGGTGATCTTTCCTTCCTTCACGCACTTGGTGACCCAAGTCTCCACGGTGCGAACCAATTTCTTCGGGCTATATTGCACATATTCAAGCACATCGGCAACGGTCTCGCCGTCGATGATCTGATCGATGTAATAACCCTTTTCATCCACTGAAACGTGAACGGCATTGGTATCGCCGAACAGGTTGTGGAGGTCGCCCAAAATCTCTTGGTAGGCACCCACAAGGAACACGCCGATGTAGTAGTGCTCCTTGTCGCTGAAGCTGTGCAGCGGAATGGTGTGTTGCGTGGACTTGGCGACGAAGTTGGTGATTTTGCCGTCGCTGTCGCAAGTGATGTCCTGCAAGGTGGCCAGATGGGTCGGGTTCTCGTCCAGACGCTGGATCGGAATTATGGGGAAGAGCTGGTCGATGGCCCAGAGGTCAGGTAAGGACTGGAACAGCGAGAAATTGCAGAAATATTTGTCAGCCAATAACTTAGGCAACGAGGTAAAGTCTTCGGGAACGCGTTTCAGGTCGTTGGCGATGTGGTTCACCTCACGGGCGATGCTCCAGAACAGACGCTCGATCTTGGCGCGTGACTTGAGGTCGAGCAAGCCGAGACTGAACAGGTTGAGGGCTTCCTCACGGATCTCCTGCGCATCATGCCAGATTTCCAGTGAAGAGCTCTTGTTCAGCTCGTCCCACGACTCGTATAGCTCCTTGATCAACTCGTGGTCGTCCTCTTCGGGTTCCTCGTCATCGTCCCACTTGGGTAAGGAGGTCGTCTCCAGCACTTCGAAGATCAGCACGGAGTGGTGTGCCGTGAGGGCGCGACCCGACTCGCAAATGACGTTGGGGTGGGGCAGCTCGTTCTTGTCGCAAGCGTCCACGATGGTATAGATGGCGTTATTGGCGTATTCCTGGATGCTGTAGTTGACCGAACTGGGGCTGCTGGAGCTGGTTCCGTCGTAGTCGATGCCCAGTCCGCCGCCCATGTCGACGTACTCGATATGATAGCCCATCTTGTAAAGCTGTACGTAGAACTGTGCCGCCTCACGCAAGGCCACGTTGATCTTCTTGATCTTGCTGACCTGGCTGCCAATGTGGTAGTGAACCAGTTTCAGACATTCCTTCATGTCGTGCTCCTCGAGATAATCCAAGGCTTCCAGGAGTTCAGAGGAGGTGAGGCCGAACTTGCTGCCGTCGCCGCCCGACTCTTCCCATTTGCCTGAACCGGAGCTGGCCAACTTGATGCGGACACCTAGGTTCGGCGTGACTTTCAGGCGTTTGGCAATCTTGGCCGTGGTCTTCAGCTCGTTGAGTTTCTCGATGACGATGATGATCTTTCGGCCCATCTTCTGTGCCAGTAGGGCCAATTCGATGAACTCCTCGTCCTTGTAGCCGTTACAGATGATCAGCGAGTCGGAGTCGGTGTTCAGTGCGATGATGGCGTGGAGCTCAGGCTTGGAGCCGGCTTCGAGGCCGATGTTGCACTTCTTGCCGTGGCTCACAATCTCTTCGACCACAGGCCGCATCTGGTTCACCTTGATGGGCATCACCACGAAGTTCTTGCCGTTGAATTCATACTCCTTGGCGGCCTCCTTGAAGCAGGAGTCGATCCTGTTGATGCGGTCGTCAAGGATGTCAGGAAAACGCAGCAGCATGGGT
>JAGCPG010000077.1 GCA_017645245.1 Bacteroidales bacterium | reverse complement strand
GACTGGTTGGACGACGACCAGATTTACGACGGCGCTGTTATTAATTAAATAGATGTATATATCAATTAGAACACTAATTACTAACTTTAAAATTCATATATTATGAAACAATTATCTTTACTATTTATGGCTATGGTAGCCTCATTTACGCTACAAGCCCAGTGGACCGACAATCCGGCCAACAACAACCTTATTGGCGACCATGTAAGCTCCTCTACAATTTCTGGAGAGATCTTAACCGTGACAGACGTGGAGACGAACGACACCTATTTCCATTGGGGCTCGCTCCAGCGTGGCAACGGCTATGCACCTACATTTCAGCGTCTCACTGCTGACGGCACACCAAAATGGGGTCCCAATGGTATCCGCATGACACAGTTAGCATTTCTCGATCATTCGGATGGCCGCGCGATAGACATCACTCCCGACCATGACCTGATTGCCTGTTTCTCAACCGCCGACACAGTAACCGTAGCTGTGAAAATCAATACAGACGGTAACTATGCCTGGGGCGAACAGGGTGTCTTGCTTTTCGGCGGTAAAGGCGGTAGCCGCGCCGAAATCATCGCTGGCAAAGACAATGGCGCATGGGCTTTAGGCAGTGACAGCTTAAATCTTTACCTGCAATACATCAATGCTGACGGCTCGTTGAATCCTCTCATCACCATCGAACCGGCCACCGATACCACAAAATCCACGTTCGGAAAGCTCGTCCTTCGCGATGACAACAGCGTTTTCCTGACCTACGAAAATGTATGGATTGACCCGAATGGCTATTCAAATTGGGGAAGCAAGGAACTTTATCTCACGGGCTATACCAAAGATGGCACACAAAACACACCTACTATCATGCTGATGCCAAGGGTTGATTGCGTGACTCCATACTGCCACTATGTTGAACCCGACGGTTTGGGCGGTGCATACACCTACAGTTGGTTTTCAAACGATACTATTACCTCTGTGATGAGCATACATGTGTTCCATTACGATGCTAACGGAAACAGCACCATAAGCGACCCGTATGGCGCAACAGTACACTCTACAGACCATCACCACAACTATACATCACCTTATGTCTCAGTTGATCCCATCTCTCATGACCTGCTCCTTACATACATTAAAAACAATCAGGCTCAGCATGAAGAACAAATGTACATGAACCGCCTTACATCAACTGGCGAGCGTGTTTGGGACGATGGTGTTCTGGTTTTTGACAACCCAGAAGATAAAGAGATATATCGTCCTACCATCGCAGCCTTCGAAGACGGCAGTGGTTTCGCCGTAACTTATGGCTTGGGTGTTAGCTGGACACAAGGCGACCCAAGATGCCACATTGAGGCAAAGGGCTATGACATGAACTGCAATGAATTGTGGGAAACTGAACTGAGCTCATCTTTCATTATGAGAGAATTTGCCGAAACCATTTCGGGCTTCCACCATGGACAAAACATCATAGCTTGGGCTAATGACGACAACGGCGACATCTATGCCCAAAACTTCGGCGTCGACGGCTCAATGGGCCAGGGATTGGATGTGGAAGAAATCTTCGAAGATGAAGAAATCGTCACTATAGTAAAAGTCTTCAACGTCAACGGTCAGGTAATGCAGTGCAGAAACTTGAACGAACTCAACATTGGAGTTTACATCATCCAAGGAACGACCGAAAGCGGCAAAACGATCAACAAGAAAATCGTCGTAACGAAAGAATAATCATTTTATGAGATTATTGGTTATCGCCCTGCTGTGTGCGGTCGCGCAGGTGGTTTATGGACAGACGATAGTGACTAACGAAGCTGAGCTGCAATCGGCTGTGCAAACCAACAACGCCAACATCCGGTTTGGCAACGATATCGCCACCTCAAGTCTGCTTGTGATTGGTGACAGCAGGACGATAACCATTGATATGAACGGCTTCACGCTGGACCGTGGATGTACATCCCGTGGCAGCCAGGTCATTGTGATTCGTACCGGTTCCACGCTGAATCTGAGTAACGGCACCCTGACCGGCGGCTGGGGCGGCAACGGCGGTGCGCTTGATATCGAGACCAACACCACCGTGAACCTGACCGACGTCATCATCACTGGTCAATGGAGAAAACGTGAAGACTCAGAAAATAATCATCAAATAATTCTTGACAATTCAGGAATTCGACGTATCTTTGACGAGTTTTTAGTCAATTTATACGTCGAATTTTTAATCATTGCCAAGATATGTACTTCAGTTCGAACATAAAATTTTTGCGCAAGCATCGCGGCCGCACCCAGGATGATGTGGCGTTTGCGCTCAGCATGAAGCGCTCCACCCTGAGCGGTTATGAAAACGAGGTAGCCGAGCCCAACATCGAGGCTTTAGTGGCCTTTTCAAAATATTTTAACATCGCCATCGACACCCTGGTGAAGGTTGATTTAAGCACCATCAGTCCCGGCCAGCTCTCACAGCTGGAGCGTGGCTTCGACGTGCACCTCAAGGGCGGCAACCTCCGTGTGCTGGCCACCACCGTCAATAGCGACGATCGCGAAAACATCGAGCTCGTCACCGAGAAAGCCAAAGCCGGCTACGCCACAGGCTTCGCCGATCCTGAATACATCAAGGTGTTGCCCACCTTCTCGATGCCCTTCCTCTCGCGCGACCGCAAGTACCGCACTTTCCAGATCAGCGGCGACTCTATGCTACCCATCCCCGACGGCTCCTACGTCACCGGCGAGTACGTCATCGACTGGACCTACATCCGTACCGGCCAGCCTTACATCATCCTCACGCAGGACGACGGCATCGTCTTCAAGATCGTGGAGAACAAACTCGACGACGAGGGCATGCTGACACTCAGCTCGCTCAATCCACTTTACAAGTCGTTCAATCTGGCCGCCGCCGACATCAAGGAGGTGTGGCGCTTTGTGCATTACATCAGCGCCCAGATGCCCGACCGACAGGAGAACCGCATCCGCGAGGAACAGCTGCTGCAAACCGTGCAGGAACTGCAAAAGAAAGTGGAAGAAATACAACTTAAGTTGAACCTGTAATTTCCGAGTAGCGAATTAATAATTAAATAGGTGTATATAGATTATTTAAACTATTTAATTTACAGCACATTAGATTAAAAGTTGATTTTTTTTGAATTAATTTGACAAAAACACTTGACAAACGGGTTTTCAGGTCGTATATTTGCTAACGATTAAATCAAAGATCGTTTAACAAATTAATTAAAAAATCAACATTATGAAAAACTCTTTATTTAAAGCCGCGACGCTTTGTTTATCCGTCGCCGTCCTTGGAGCCTGCAGCAAGGACAAAGCCACGGGGCCCAATCTGAACGCAGGTAGCAGCAGTCCAGCCAACGACCCCATCGAGCAACTCAGAACCTTCAAAAAGCAGATTGAGTGGGCGAAAGCCAACCCAAATGAAAAAAGCTCAGAAACCATCACGCTGTCAGAAGCGCTTTGGGATGTCGAGAACACCTTCAACCTCAATTATTCCGATGCGGAGCAGTACTATGGCCAGATCAACGACCATGAATTCACTTTGGCTCTTCCCGTCGATGAAGATCAAAAGGTTTTGGTAAACGACGCAGTAACCCTTTATTCGGACGTGATCGTCCAAGCCCGCGAAGCGTTGGCTTCGGACCTGTTTGATGAAAAAGGCGTCATCTCGTTGACCGTCAAGGAAATGAACGACGTCAACGGTGCCATGCACATCACCTTCTCTAGCAAGACGGGTGAACGCAGCAGTTACAATCCGCCTACGGCGCATGTTGCCGGTCCCTTCGGCGACGAGGACAACTGGATGTTTGCCGCTCCTTTAGGGAAATGCAACGATCCCGACATCCCTTCCGGCGCTGACGAGCAGCTCCAAGAAAAGCTTTTCACCGAACTCATCGAGCCTTACACAGATGCCGGACCTGGATACAGGAACATTTACGTGGATCGAAGACGCTTTGTGTTTGACGGTACCAATTATCCGACCATCTATTACACCACCGACCCCGATGACTTATGCATCGACCATTTGGACATGAACGATTACTACTTTGCGGAGAAGACAATCATCCAGCACAGCATCCCAGACTATTACCATCTGGTGGGATACAGCCCCATTTCCATTGAGATCGATGGTGTTTCCTTGACGGATCCTGATGCCTTGACCCATCATAACGAAATCGAATACGGCATCCGAGTACGGGTCAGCACCGACGAGTTCGGGACGACCAAGGACCTGATGGCTGAATAACACAATGAACTAAATGTGACACCTCTTCCCAACAACCCTTATGATGAAAAAACTCGTATTATTTGTAGCGTTCTGTCTAGCAAACCTTTTTGTATCAGCTCAGGAATGGAGCATCAACTATGTCGGAGACCATCCGGCCGGACGCATTCATTTTCATGATGGATTCATTGACGGGGATGGTGTCACATTTTTTGCAGGTCAGGAAGGACCCAGCACCGACACACCAGACGCCCTATTTATGCGCATCGAGCCTAATGGAAGCCATTCGGAATTCAAATATGTCAAGGAAGGCTTCCATTCAAGGGCAACCTGCATCATCGAGATGCCTGACCATAACCTTTTCGTGGCCGGCAACCTCTATGGTGAAACCGACGATTTTGTCATGGTTTTGATCCTTGACAAACAGCTGAATCTACTCGAAGAAAGGCAATACGAAAAAGAAGTGGCCGGCAATTCCTTCGGGGCATGCAGAGCAGCTTTGGACAGCCACGACCACGTCATTGTATCCACCGTGATCACGCAAAACAACGCTTACCAAGGCATTGACTACCGAGGCGTGTTCTATAAGTTCGACCATCTCGGCAATTTGGTCAGTCATCGTTATCTCTTTGAGGAATACCCTGATCCAGTTTATTTCCTCTTCGACTTCCGACTGCGACAGATGTGGTATAAGCCAAACGAGGAGACCTTGCTCTGTCTTACCCCAGGATACGGTAACGTACTGTCATTCATCACTTTCGATTCTGCGTTCAACTACATCGACGAGTATCAAATTTGGCAAGAAGACATTGGCAGATCAGATCATACCCTTTTCACAGACTGTTACACAGATTACTGGTACAACGAAGACGAGGCCTTGTTTTTCAGCAGCCGTGGCGATGCTGACCACAACAAACTTAGGATCTCAAGGATCAACACCCATGGTGAAATCCTGGAATATATCCGTCTCAACGAGCGGACTGACACCATTGACGATGCCGCTCGGGCGAAATGCATGGCTGCCGCAAACGACAGCACCTTCTATTTCAGCTTCCACTATCATACCTGGAGTTATTACCCCGGAACAGCCTGTGTTTATCTGCTCAACGACCAAATGGAAATCGTCGGCAGGCATGTTGATGACGACCATGAATGTTACCGCTCGTGCCTCGTCCTCGCCACCGCTGACGGAGGATGCATCACCGTTAACGACTCATGCAATTATTACAGCGTCGCATCAAAATCGCATCCTATCATCCAAAAACTTAATATAGGAGATTTTGAAACCATTCCCTTGTCGATCAGCGACGAAAAACACCATACATACATCACACAAGCCTACCCCAACCCTTGCGAGGGATTGCTTCACATACCAGTTCCAGATCATGACTACAACAACCTCCGATGTCAAGTCTACGACCATCTTGGACGGATCGTCATTGACAAAAGAGTTGATCAAAGCGAACCGATGGTTCTAGACGTGTCAAGACTGAGATCTGGCATCTACCATTACCTGATCTATTCCGACAGTGAGACACTCCTCACCGAGCGGTTCATAAAAAAGTAAAACGCTATTTTATCCATTATCCCGATGGCTTGAGCCAGTCCTTGCTCAAAAAGCTATAGGACTGGCTTCTGGCCGGAATCATACCCTTATTATGCTATAAAAATTTTTACAACTATTTAATATTCAATTAATTATGAAATCAACAATTAAAAAAACAATACTTTTCGGGCTGATTATCTCATGTCTAACCCTACAAGTCCATGCACAAGTCCAATACAGCGGATGCAGCCCAACGGGAACGAATGCCTCTGCCATTGGCAAGAACAACACGGCATCAGGAAACAACTCCTTTGCTGGAGGATACAACTCGCAAGCCTCCGGCAGCAACACTTTCGCCTTTGGCTATAACAGCAAGGCCTCCCAATCCACCACCATAGCCTTAGGCAACACCGCATTGGCATCTGGCTCTGGAAGCATCGCCATCGGCAACTACGTCAAAGCAACCGCACAAAATGCCTTGGTCTTTGGAACCGGCTCCACATCCAGTTATCCATTAACCAACAGCACAGCCAACAGCATTGCCTTCGGTGTCAACAGCAACAAACCCACCATGTTGATCACCAAGTCATTGAACAACAACTACACTGGAAAAGTGGCCATCGGACAAGTCACGACACCACAAGCCAAGCTGCACATCAAATCCGACAGCAATGAAGACGCAAGTGTTATTTTGGAGCCATCCAATAAAAACGGCAGTAAAGCCTATATCCGACTGTTTGACGACAGCCATTACCTCAGCGTCGACAACACAGCCGCCATGCAACTCAACGCCGGGAACGGGCCCATGACCTTCGAAGGAGAGTCGTATTGTTTCGGCAAGAAAGAAGACAGCAAAGCCAGACTCTATACCGAACGCAGGCCATCTTTTTATCTGAATGTTAAACGCAATAATGGGGTCGAGATCCGAGAACAGGCAGGTCCTTCCTACGCCATCGACTTCGACAAGGAAGCCATCCAATTACGCACAGCGACTTATCAAGATCCCAGAGGATCCGAAATCACCAATTGGAAAAACGTCCTGAACATCACGGTGGATGGAAAAATCGGCATCAATACACCCAACAAGACAGAAGATTTTGCCTTGGCCGTCGATGGTGGCATCATCTCAACCAAAGTGCATATCAAAGAGGTAAAGCAATGGCCTGACCATGTATTTGCGGAAGGCCACCAATTATTGGGATTGGACGAGCTCAAGAGCTATCTTGATGCCAACAAGCATCTCCCGGGTGTGCCGTCCGAAAAAGAAGTCCTGGAAAACGGCTACGACCTCAACGAAATGCAATACCTCATGCTGGAAAAAATCGAAGAAATGACAAGATACATCCTATTGTTGCAAGACGAAATCAACCACCTGAAAGCTAAGCCATCTGCATCGAACGACTCTATCGTCTTCAACTACGATGCCAACGGAAACAGGATCTCCAGGAGTTTGTCTTTCCAAAAAATCGACCGCCAGGATGTGGCAACCTTTACCGAGGTGTCGTATGATCTCTACCCCAATCCCACTTCCGACCAGTTCTCCATAGTCCTAAAAGAAGCTTCGAAAGAACACCTGACACACGCAACATTGCTCACCGTTTCGGGAGTTATTCTCGAAGAGAAAGACATCCAAGCCGACAAAACCACGTTCGACCTGTCGGGAATGTCCAACGGCATCTATTTGCTCGAAATCAACGGTTCTGAGAGTCTTCAGACATGGAAAGTAATCAAACGTTAAAGAAAGGGAACACGCCATGAAACGCATTTTTCTACCCATCATCATCTTCCTATCATGTTTTGTGGTCCAAGCGCAACAAAGCCATTTCCTTTACAATACGCTCAATGGGGATCAGGACTATCATTACACCGCCAACAGCCACATCATCCTTTCCTCCGGATTCCAATCGGAGCCCAACCAAGGGCATGAAGTCATTCTAGATATTGACAATTACGGAGTCTTTCCCCCTCTAAGTGGTATCACGGGAGGTTCACCGATCAACAATGACCACGGCGTCGTTGGAACACTGAGAGGCATCGTAGATGTTGGGCTTTTGGGCAGTGCCATCTATGCCATACCTATCGACCTTCCACAAGGGCTAGGTGGCATCAAGCCCCAGCTAAGCATCTTCTATAACAACCAGAGCCACAACGGATTGCTCGGTTGGGCTTGGAATCTGGACGGCATATCGGCCATCACTAGAACTGGCGGAACGAACTACCATGACGGATACTGCAGTGCCGTCAACTACAGTCAGGATCGTTTTTGCCTTGATGGTCAACGTCTTATGAAAGTCAGTTCCGACAGCTATGGGGGTGATGGAACCACTTACCGAACTGAGCAGGACCAGTTGAGCAAGATTGTTTCCTATCATGAATCCGGGGTTTCGGGGCCTTCCTACTTCAAAGTATGTACTGCCGACGGCAAAATATTGTACTATGGCAATTCATCGGATTCGAAAGCACTCGTGAACAGCCAGAACTACGTCAATGTTTGGTTGTTGAAAAAGGTCGAGGACCATGATGGAAACTACATGGAGTACCATTATTTCAACGCATCGGATACTTATCGTCTTTCGCAAATAACCTATTCAGGCAACAGTCACGACAACATCGCTCCTACTTTTTCTGTTGAGTTTCAATACGATGACCGTGATGACATTGAGGTTTCTTACATTGGGAACAGCCTATATCGCCAGGACAAGATCCTGAAAGGCATAACCATAAAAAACGGCAATGCGTTGATGTTTTCATATCAATTCAAATTTAAATCAACAGATCCTAGAAACGGTTATCCGTACCAATTGCTTTCAGAAATCCAGTTGTCCGCGGGCAACGAGCATCTCAACCCCACAAAAATCCAATGGGAAAACAACAATTACGGCATCGGATCAGGTGCGGATGTCAAATTGAACGTCACCACCAATGGCTCTGCCAATGCTTTCGTCAATGCCGTCAAATTCAGTGGAGATTTCAATGGTGACGGTTATTCCGATGTCATCGCCACACGACCGAACAGCCAAGGAAAATACACCACCGCCGAGGTGTTCATCAACAAAGGAGTGGATGGCAATGCCATCTTTCAACTGATCACAGTCTTGGATTTGGGTTCCAACATCAGCTGGATCCATGTCGCCGACTTCAATGGCGACGGACTTGACGACATCTTGCTTTCAGAAAGGATCAGGAACAGCTTTCCCAACCCTGACCAAATCAGCGCTCGCATCAAAATGAGCCATATTGGACCAGCAGGGACACTCACTTTTAATTCATACCAAACCCCAACCTGCGACATTCCTCGCAACATGATAGACGCACATCTGGTTGGGGATTTCTTGGGAGAAGGGAAGTGTTCCGTGCTGATCCAAGCGATTGGGAATGACAAGCTCAATTGTTCCAAACTGTTGTCGTATAACGCAACTAACGATTGTTTCTCGCAAAAAACCTTCCCCGATAACATACCCACAAATCGTTTATTTGCGGCGGATTACAACGGCGACGGTATCACTGAAATCCTTTACAAAAGCTCCAACAATGCCACATGCATCGTCAGGCTGACACCATCTGGCAACACTTATTTGTATTCGACAACCTATAACGGTCCCCCATCCAATTGGAACGATTGTTTTCCTGGCGATTTCAATGGCGACGGACTGATTGACGCTTTGTTCTTCAATGCCAGCAATTCAAATCATTGGACCATCCGACTTTCCAACCATCTAGGGATGAGCGAAACCGTATTCCCCTTGGCAGAGAACTTCCCTTACAGTTCTCCAGGCAACTATTTGTTTTCCTTGGACCAGCCCAATCACACCAGCCAATACATCAAAGTGGGCGATTTCGACGGGAATGGGTGCTCCGACCTAGGACTATTCAAGGACAACGTCTTCTATGTCTATTACGGCCCGCTCAGAACAAGCGGCGACAGTGCTCCTTTTGCGCTCAGCCAACGTATTGGCACGCAACTTTTCAATCTCTACGACAACATGACCATGTGCCTGGGAAACTTCCTGGGCCAAGAAGGCGTGGCGTACTTGGGAAGCAACACCATCTCCCACCTCCCCCCTTTGACCAAACGGCATGAAGTCAAAAAAATCACCGATGGTTTCGGACGCTTCACCGAATTCAAATACGATTACCTCATGCCCAAGCCCAACAATCCGAGTGCAAACGATTTCTATCGGCTCAACCGCTCGCTACCCAACCCCAGTCCCAGCATCCACTACATAGCCATCCCTGTCAGAGCATTGCAAAAAGTCACCAAATACAACATCAAAGGCAAACCTGTTGAAACCAAGTGCTCTTACGAAGGCGGCCTGCTGAGTACCAATGGCAAAGGTTTTCTCGGATTCAGCAAGACCCGACAAGAAGACTATTGCAACAATCAATTGCGTCAAAAGGCCATCCGACAATATGGAATAGAATCCGTTGACGAAAGCGGAACCTTTAACATGATGCCCACCTCGGAATACGTTTATGACGGCAATAACCTCATGTTGGCAAAATCCACCTATTTGAACACGTTATACACTCACCTCAGCAACAATAGGGTCTTCATTCCCATGTCCGATGTCACCAAAGACGAATACGACGTCGACCATTCAGGGAATTTGATCAAAAGGGAAATCCTTGAAACGACGGTATCAACCAACTGTTCTGAAAACCGAAAATACAACGATATCCTAGGCATTACAAGCCAAATCAAAGGCATTTCTGACAAAACCGATGTGCTTACTGCATCCCAATGCGAATACCAACAAACCACAACTACGACCTATATCCCCCACAACCTTGCATTTTGGATCATCAATAAGCCAGGAACCGTTACTGAGACTATGCATCGGGATGGAGACTACGACGACATTTGCCATCATAAGGTTTTCACCTATTTCAACTATGATGCCCACCATATCAGGACCATCCTTGACATTCCCAATGACGGAAGTCATCCCGAAGACCGATTGACCACCTTGACATCCTTTCAATATGACCTTTGCGGTAATGTCATTTCCAAAACCATCAGCACGCCTAACGACAACCTTAACCCAAGAAGTGAATCGTTTGAATATGGCTTAAACTATGGCAAACGGCTATTAACCAAACACACTGATGCCCTGAATCTAGCCACTGTCTACAGCTATGATCCCGTTTACAACCATTGCACTTCTTCGACTGATTGCAACGGGCTCCAAACCCATCACGAGCAAGATCCGTTCGGCATTTCTTGCAAAACGATCCATCCTGACGGCACCGTTTCATGCAAAGCCATCCGTTGGGGAAGCTACTATTACTACCAATGGGAGAAGAAAACCGGTCAGGCCACAAAAATCACCTGTTACGACATGAGTGGCGACATCATTCAAAATAGAAGCTATGACCTGGACGGAGAGTTGGTTTTGACCGATTATAACTACGATGCTTTCGGCAGGATCATCAGCAAAACCCTCCCTTATAGGATCGGAGACAGCCCACAATCCATCCAATACGAATACGACAGCCACAATCGAGCTCATCGGATCACACATACCGACGGCAACTACGAGACCATTCAATACAATGGGAATCAAAGAAGCACGTCGTTTGTGGATCTCAACGGCACGTCGCTATCCGAAAGCAAAACCTACAACGCGGTTGGATTGCTCATCCAAAGCACCGATGCTGATGGCAACACCGTCATTTATGATTATTATGCTGACGGCAAGCCGAAATGGTTCCAAATCGACGGATACGGAGAGACCCGAATTGAAATGGCGTATGATGGTTTGGGAAACCGAATCTCACTGAACGACCCGAATTATGGAGTGACCACCTGCGAATACAATGCTTTCAACGAATTGACCAAAAGCACCTCTGCAAAGTTGGACGAAACGCATTACTTCTTTGATGAACTCGGAAGGATTACCCAACGCATGGAGATCGATCCAAACGGAAACACGACGGAAACAACCGAATGGCATTACGGTCAGGACAAAGGCCAATACGGATTGTTGATGCAAATCACTTCGTCAAACCAAACCATTGACTATGAATACGATGAGTTGAATAGATTGAGCAGGAAAACAGAGAAAAAATTGGGAACAAACTATCAAACCCGTTACACTTACGACAATGCCTCAAGGATGGCAAGCATCATTCATCCATCCAACTTCACCGCCAAATATTGTTACACCTCCGAAGGATTCCTTAGAAGTGTTATGGATGCCCAATCCAAGGATTTATGGAGGGTTTCGGAAGCCAACGCTTCATTGCAACCCACCAAATGTATTACCGGAAACGGGTTCGTCTCGTACTATGATTACGATCCTTACAACAACCGACTGACCTCCATTCTCACGAGACAAGGCAACAGAATCATTCAGGACTATTCCTATCAGTACGACAATTTCTCGAACATGACATACCGTGACGACCTGAAGCATGCCCACGCTGAGCACTTTACCTACGACAATCTAAGTCGACTGACCAGTGTGACAGACAATAACGGATCAAGCTATTTCAGTTACGATGCTTTAGGTCGCATGACTGAAAAAACCGGCTCAAACGGAGCAATCTTCTCCAACGCTGACTATTCAGGCACCCGACCTCATGCCATCAAAGCCGTTCAAGCTTCACCTGGGACTTTCCCACAAGAACGCATGGATCTAACTTACACCGCTTTTGACAAGGTATCTTCCATCTCCCAAGGCACCGATCTCGTTACCTTCGAGTATGGCTACGACCACAACCGCATCCAAACCACCGAAAATGTTGACGGCGAATTACGCCTCAAAACCTACGTGGATCATTGCGAGTTCATCTCCCAGGCGGGATGCAGTCCCATAGTCAGGACCCTTCTTTCGTGTCCTTCTGGTGTTTTCGCCGTTGCCGAAACCGTCAACGGAACCACTTCGCTTCATTATGTCCACAAAGACCATCTTGGCAGTTGGACTTCAATCTCAGACAGTGACGGAAACATCGAACAAGATGTTCAATTCGACGCTTGGGGAAACAGCAAAGATGCCGACAAACTGATGTTCGAACGTGGTTACACTGGCCACGAGCACATCCGAGGCATGGACATCATCAACATGAACGGACGCCTCTACGACCCCGTCACCTCCAGTATGCTCAGCCCCGACAACAACATCCAGATGCCCGACTTTTCACAAAACCTCAACCGCTATGCCTATTGCCTCAACAATCCACTGAACTATACCGATCCCGACGGAAACACTGCCATCAAAAGTGCCTTGCTATTCTATCTGATGTACTGCACCGATTATGGCTATGAGTTGCAAAAATACACCTCCCCCATTGCTTTCCATCTGGATTTCCACCTATCATCGCAACAGATGGGCATTGGAGCCGATTACTCCATAGGAGTGCCAAAATACTTCCCGGCTGCAGCCCGATTCCATGGTGGAGCAACCTACTACTGGCGATACTATGACAACAGTTATCACGGCACGGAGTTCAGAGACGGAATGGAATGGTGCTTCTTGGGCTTCATCGGCATTTCGGGAACCTCGTTCCACCAAGGAGACAGAAAGCAGACTATCAACGCAATCATTCTTGGCACCCCCGAATGGAGCCTCACTTACGAAAACGACTACATGTTCCACCTCGGCGACCACCTGCTGATGGGCTATGCTGCCGACGGCGGTGATAGATATCGCACAGCGGCAGCCAGGATCAGAATTGGTCTGTTCCAAGTCGGAGTCAACCTTTTTACAGGCGACCCCGGAGTGGATCACAAAGACAGGCGCACTTTCTATGATCCCAACACTGTCAGCACTTACTTCGATGAGGAAATGGGCGGTCGTGAGACTTACACCATCGGAGCCAACGGTGAAAACCCCAACGAGTTCAGGGCTGGTGTCTTCTATGTCGGCTTTGGCCCATTCAAAGTCGGCGCAAACAACGAGCAGATCCGTAACACATTCCAGAATCGGTTTGCCCACGACTTCCTATGCAAGGGTGACTCACCTTACTTCCAAGTCTTGGACAGACCCCGCCAATCCTATTTCTATTTTGGCAGCGGAACAGGGAACTCTCTTTGGTAACGAGTATTTGGAGCGGGATTATTCCCGCTCCATTTATGAAAAGATGATTCCTTATTTCCCCCAATAGTGGAACGCCTTTACTTCCTTTTGAAGTTCTCTCACCGCAGCCTCAAGCTGTTCGTCCACACCCTCTGCCATCTTCTCAGGCGTGTTGCGAACCTTCACATCGGGCTCCAGTTGGGTGTTCTCCAGCCAGTTGCCCTGCTCGGTGCGATAACCCACCACAGGCAGTCCAAAGTACAACGAAGGATCTTGAAGGGTTTCCCAAGTGACGCTCGACATGGTACCTGGCACTGGCATACCTACCAAGGTACCCATCTTCTTGTACTTGTAGACCCAAGGTGTACCGTGGGCATTGCTGTAATTGGCCTCGCCGATGATCATTACTGAAGGCTTGTTGTAACGCCGTGAAGGCATCACGCAAGCCACGCTGTCGTTGACGACCTGCTCGAGATACTTCTCGCCACTAAATAGGATCTCAATATCCTCGTGCAAACGGCCACCACCGTTGAAACGGGTGTCGATGACGATGCCGTCGCAAAGGTTGTATTTGCCCAAAATCTGGGAATAAACATCGCGGTAGCTGGCATCACCCATGCTGCGAATGTGGACATATCCTAGACGGCCGTCGGAGAGTTTCTTGACGGTCTCTTCGTTATGCTTCACCCAACGGTCATACAGCAGTTCGTTCATGGCACCATGGCTGATGGGCTTCACGGTCTCCTCCCAAGTCTTGCCACCTTTGCTGACGGTAACCAAGACAGTCTTGCCAGACTTGTTGTTGAGCAATGGATAGTAATCCATACCTTTCTTGATCTCCACCCCGTCGATCTTCTCGATGACGCAGCCTTCGGTAACCTTTGAGGCTTTCTTATCGAAAGGTCCTCCTTCAATCACTTCGTCGATCTTAAGGCCGTCACCTTTATAGTCGAGGTCGAGCAGCACGCCGAACTCAGCGGTAGCGTCGCCTTTGCCTGAGGGACGGTAGCCCGAGCCAGTGTGCGAAACATTCAGCTCGCCAAGGATCTCGCTTAGCAACTCTGAAAAGTCGTAGTTGTTGTTGATATGCGCCAGGAAGGGATGATAGGCTTCCTTCATCAGTTCAAGGTCCACCCCGTTTTTGTCCTTCATAAAGAAACGCTTCTCGGTTTGCAGGAACACGTGGTTGAACATGTATTCACGCTCAGCGGCCAGATCGAGGTTCATGGTGGCGTCATACTTGATATTGGTGGTCTTGCCACCCTTGGCCTCCACTTTCTGCAGGTTGCCGCCCGAAAGCAGGAAGATGTTGTCGCCCTTCTTGTCCATACGCAGTTGCGATCCACCTTGACCCATCTTCTTCAGGATCTTCATCGATTTCTCGCGCACGTCTAGTTCCCAAAGATCATAACCCTTCTCGAACGAAGTCATGAAGTAGAACTTCTCGCCGTCTTTCCCAAGAGCGATTCCGCTCAGGTTCGAAGACATCGGGGTGAGACGTACCAAACGGTCTTGCAGGTGATCCAGATCGACTTCAATCCGCTTGGGTTCAGCGGGTTTTTCATCTTTCTTTTCCACCTTCTTATCGTCTTTCTTCCCTTTCTTCTTGTCGTTCTTCTCCTCTTTCTTCGGCTCGTCTTTCGGCTTGTCCTTATTACCTTTCTCCGTCTCCTTCAGCAAGGCGTATTCCTCCTTGTTCAAGCGGAACTTGTCGTAGGCATCCTGGTTGAGGAAGGCGATGAAAGCATCCCTTTGGCTGCCCCATGAGGCGTGGGAGCGCATGCCATACCGGTCAGACGAGAAAATGATGGCGTTGCCGTCCAAAACCCATTGCGGATTGTCATCGAAATAAGCGCTCTCGGTGATGTTGTAGATCTTCTGAGAGCCGTCAGCCTTCACGATGCCGACGTCAGAATACGGATCGCGCATGTGGGTGATGAGGGTTACTGCGAACCACTGCCCGTCAGGCGACCATTCATAGCCAATGCTGCCGTAATGCTGACTACCGTCGGTGATTTGGCGCACTTCTTTGGAGGCCACGTTATAGACCTTCAAGATATTACGGTTCTCGATGAAAGCGATCTCCTTGCCGTCAGGCGAATATTCGGGATTGCTGCGCTCGATGCCGTCATCGTCAAATAGTCGAGTTTCCTCAATCAAGGTGGCGTAAGGGAAGTTGTAGTCCTCCTTACGGACGATCTTGGCTTGATAGATATTCCAATAGCCGTCACGTTCGGAAGCATACACCAAGCTACGTCCATCCTTCGAAAACGAAGGACTGCGCTCAGCCTGTGGCGTATGCGTGATCTGCTTGGTGGTGGCATATTCGTCGACACCCGTCACAAAAACCTCGCCTCGCGACACAAAGGCAATCATCTTTTCATCATCGCTAATGGCAAAGCTTCCTGCACCTTTGAAGTCCTGCTTCACCAACTGCTCAGCGGGTTGATCGTTGACAATCTCGATGTGCACTTTCTTGGGTTTCTCTCCTATATGATGGGCATAGATCTCACCCATGTAGCCATAGCAGATCAACCCGTTGTTGGCCACGCTCAGGAAGCGCACCGGATGGGTTTTGTATTGGGTCACTGCCTCAGCCTTCTCCAGATTGTCAGCAGGTGCCTTGTACACGTTGAAGCTGCCCCCGTTGCGCTCACTCAAGAAGACCACCTCTTTGTAGCCAGGCAAATAGCGTGGATCACGGTCTTCGCCCACGTTGGTGGTCAGGATGGTATGGGTTTTCTTTTTGGCATCATAGTAAACAATGTCGCGAGCCACCGACGAAACATGATGCTTGCGCCAGATGTTCTCGCTGCCCTTGCGGTCGTAATATAGGAACGACTTGCCATCCTTGGCAAACGACATGCTGCAAACCGGTACCGCCACCACCTGTTCGGGGCGACCGCCTTCGACGCTCACCTTATACAATTCAGTGATCCATCCTGAAGCGAACTGCACGTTCTGAGCCGACTTCTGGATCTGCGCCGAGAAATAGATCTCCTTCCCGTCAGGCGAAAAAGCCAATGGCGTCTCGTAAGCTGAGTTAGTGGTAACACGTTGGGCCACACCGCCTTCTGCCGAAACGGTATAGATGTCGTAGTTGCCATTCCGATCCGAAGCGAAAGCGATCGTTTGGCCGTCAGGCGACCACACCGGCGAGGTTTCATACGACGATGAAGTGGTGAGTTGCAAGGCTTTGCCGCCTCCCACAGGAACTACATACACGTCGCCCTTATAGCAAAAGGCGATCTTGTCGCCCTGAGGCGAAATCACGTTGTGGCGCATCCACAATGGCTGGGCCAGCAGTTGGGTTCCCAGCAGCAATAAAACAATGGTCAGTAATCTTTTCATATCATTCAGGTTTTATTTCACTCTAAACCAAAACACAGGCTCGTCCTCCAAAAACAGCTCCAGCTTGTCGCCGACATGCACTTCGCCGACGCCCTGAGGCGTGCCCGTAAAAATGTAATCGCCCTCTTTCAGGGTCACGAAACGGGAGACGTACGACACGATCCTGTCAAAACTGAAGATCATGTCCGTACTATGTCCCTGTTGCGCCCATTCATCGTTCAGCTTCATGCCAAAACGGATGTCTTCAGGATTCCGTAACTCACTGATTTTCTTAAACTCACCGATAGGAGCCGAACTATCGAAGGCTTTGGCGATCTCCCAAGGTTGACCTTTCTGGATGCAACGGCGCTGCAAGTCACGGGCGGTGAAGTCGATGCCCACCGTGATAGCATCGTAGTATTTATGTGCAAACCTCTCCTCAATGGAACGACCTGGTTTACAGATCCTTATCACCAGTTCGGTCTCATAATGAATCTCCTTTGAGAAATCAGGATAAAAGAAGGGATTATGCGGCAACAGCAACGCCGATGCCGGCTTCATGAAAAACAACGGCTCCGTCGGCAATTCCCGATCCAACTCAGCAATGTGAGCCAGGTAATTCCGTCCTATACAGATGATTTTCATATCAATAACGTGCGGTTTTGCCACCCATCCTAAGTTTGATGGCAGTGATAAGTTTTTTCGTGTAAAGCGGGAATTCGCTGTTCATCATCCACGAATAATACGAGGGTTCCATGCGGAACACATCCTCCACCCGTTTGCCTTTGTGCTTGCCGAACTGGAACACCTCCTTGCCCTCGGCGTCGTAGATGATCTGCCCCGAAAGGTCGGCGTTCTGATGATGTGCCGAAAACTGCGAAAGCTCCTTCATATCATTCACAGGCCCCTGCGAGCGGATGCCCTTAGAGTCCTCATATTCAACGCCTTGATACTTATCAAGCATCGCTTTCAACACCTCGTAGGTAGCCTTGGTGTCGGCACCGGCGCCGTGGGCTCCCTCAAGCTCCGCGTGGCAGAAGAAGCGGTAAGCCCCTTTCAGTGTGCGGGGTTCCATCTTCATGAAGATGTTCATCACATCGATGAAGTCGCGGCACTTCAGGTCGAACTCGCAATCCACCCGCAGGAACTCCTCCATCAGCATCGGGAGGTCGAATTTCAGGATGTTGTAGCCCGCCAAGTCGGCATTGCCGATAAACTGGGCGATCTCCTTGGCCTTCTCGCGGAAAGTCGGCTGGTTTTTAACCATTTCGTCAGTGTAGCCATGCACCGACGAGGCCTCGGCGGAGATGGGAATCTCAGGGTTCAGCAGCCAAGTGCGCTGCTCTTCAGTGCCATCGACGTTCACCCGTAAAATGCTGATTTCAACAATGCGGTCGTGCGTGGTGTTCAGTCCAGTGGTCTCAAGATCGAAAAATGCTATAGGTCGTTTCAGGTTCAGTTGCATCGATTGATAAATTTTTCATCTGTCTTGCAAAGATAGCAGATTTTGTTTTATCTTTGTGCGATTTTTCAAACTTAAATAAAGAAAAGACATGATGGAAGAAAATGAAATGATGAATGAAAAGGAAGATCTGTTCTCAAAGGCAGTGAGAGCCGGAAAAAGAACCTATTTCTTCGATGTGAAAACCACCAAGAGCGATGAGAAATACCTCACCATAACCGAAAGCAAGCGCCGTTTCGACAACGAACAGAACCGCTTCTTCTTCGAAAAACACAAAATTTTCCTTTACAAGGAAGACTTCCAAAAGGTTTCCAAAGCCTTGACCGACGCCATCAACTTCATTGAGACCGGCGTTTATCCGGAGGACTACAACGAGGAACCCGCCGCCAACAACGAGGACGGCCTCGACAAATGGTTCGACGATCTGGACAAGAACATTTGACAAACCCGACAAAAGCACAGGAGGCCGCACCAAAAAATGCGGCCTCTTTTTTTATCAACAATAAAATCCGTTGTTGATAACTTTCACTTTCCCGAAACAACAAAAACGGCCAAAAAACGTACTTTTGCCAACCGTAAAACAGACTTGAATCCATGGGAAAAATCATAGCAATAGCCAACCAAAAAGGAGGTGTCGGCAAGACGACCACAGCCATCAACCTGGCCGCCAGTCTCGCCGTCCTCGACCATAAAACCCTTTTGATCGATGCCGACCCGCAGGCCAACGCCACCTCAGGCGTGGGCTTCAACCCAAAGGAGATCGGCACCAGCGTGTATGAGTGCATCATCGACGGCACCAACCCCCACGAGGTCATCGTTGAGACTGAGACCCCGAACCTTTACCTGCTGCCCGCCCACATCGACTTGGTCGGCGCTGAGATCGAGATGATCAACCTGCCCGACAGGGAGCACATGATGAAGAAAACCCTCGACCAAATCAAGAATGAGTACGAGTTCATCATCATCGACTGCTCACCGTCACTTGGACTGGTTACCGTCAACGCCCTCACCGCTTCCGACAGCGTCATCATCCCCGTGCAATGCGAATATTTCGCCTTGGAAGGCTTGGGCAAGCTCCTGAATACCATCAAGATCGTTCAGACCCGCCTGAATCCCAACCTCGATATCGAAGGCATCCTGCTCACCATGTTCGACACCCGCCTGCGCCTCTCCAAACAAGTGGTTGAGGAAGTAAAGATGCACTTCCAGGACATGGTGTTCAACACCATCATCAACCGCAACACGAGGCTCGGCGAGGCCCCCAGCTTCGGCAAGACCATCATCATGCACGACGCAGGCTCCATCGGTGCCATCAACTACCTGAATTTGGCCAGGGAAATTTTAGAGAAGAATTAAGAATTTATTTAGAAGTAAGAAGAAAGAATATGCCAGAAAATAAGAAAAGAGGATTGGGCCGCGGATTGGATGCCATCCTCCAGAGTCCCGAGACCGACATCACCAGCCGCGACATCAGTGGCGATTACGTAGCCGGTGCCGTTGCCGAGATCGACATCAACCTCATCGAGGCCAACCCCTTCCAGCCCCGTACCGAGTTCGACGACGAGGCGCTGAAGGAGCTTGCCCAGTCCATCAAGGAGCAAGGCATCATCCAGCCTGTCACCGTTCGCAAACTCGGCTACAACCGCTACCAGCTGATCTCCGGTGAGCGCCGTCTTAGGGCGTCCAAGATCGCAGGTCTGGCCAAGATTCCGGCTTTCATCCGCATTGCCAACGACGAGCAGATGCTGGAACTCGCCTTGATCGAGAACATCCATCGAGAGAACCTCAACGCTATCGAGGTGGCCATCTCCTACCAGCGCCTCATCGACGAGTGCAATCTCACCCAAGAACAACTCAGCGACAAGGTCGGCAAAAGCCGCTCCGCCATCGCCAATTTCCTGCGTCTGCTGAAGCTGCCGGCTGAGATCCAGATCGCTCTTCGCGACGGCCACATCAGCATGGCTCACGCACGTGCCCTCATCAATGTGGAAGACAAGGAGACCCAGCTCAAACTCCTCCAGCAGATCATCGAGGACGACCTCAACGTCCGCCAGACCGAGGAACTCGCCAACAAGGCCAAGAACACCGTCGAAGACAACAAAGAGCAGCGCAAGCAGACCAACTACCTCCCCGACCACTTCAAAGCCCAGATCAAGACCCTCTCGCAGGCGCTGAACACCAAAGTTAAGGTGAAACGCAACCTGAAAGGTCAGGGCAGCGTGGTCATCGACTTCAAGAACCAGGAGGAATTCGACCGTATCATCGCACTCTTCAACAAGCAATAATGGCACGTCTACGCTCACACCTCATCGTCGTTTTGAGTGCTTTGCTGCTGCTTTCAGCAACGGCACAGGCCCAAAATGTGAAGAAAAAGGAGCATAGCCCCAAGAAAGCCACCATCATGTCGGCCTGTCTGCCTGGATTGGGACAGATCTACAACCGCAAATGGTGGAAAGTGCCGATCATTTACGGCGGTTTTGCCGGTTTCGGCTATCTGGCCTACAGCAATTACACCGAATATAAGACCTTCCTCACCGCCTACAAGCTCAGCACCGGCGATTTGGATCCCGACGTCACGCCCACCGACTTGGAAATACAACTCGCCCAAGCCTATCAGGCCGGCCAGCTCCAGACCTACAAGGAAGCGTTCCGCCATGACTTTGAGCTGAATTGCATCCTGCTCGCCGTGTGGTACGGGCTCAACATCATTGACGCCACCGTCGATGGACACCTTTATTCTTACGATGTCAGCGACGACCTCAGTTTAGCCATCGATCCCGTTTTTGCCCTACCTGAGACGCCCAATCTAGCCCTAGCCGGAGTACGACAGACGGGACTCACCCTATCATTCAGCTTTTAACATGAAAATCGCACTTTTAGGATACGGAAAAATGGGCCACGAGGTGGAAAGAATCGCCCTCGCCAAAGGCCACGAAATCGTTGTCACCATCGACAACGAGCAAGAATGGAATGAGCGTCTCGATCTCCTGAAAAAGGCCGATGTTGCCATCGAGTTCAGCCAACCTAATCAGGCTTTCACTAATATCAACCGCTGCTTCGATTTACATCTTCCCATCGTGGTGGGCACCACAGCATGGTACGACCATCTTGACGAAGTCAAACAACGCTGTTTGAAAGAAAGTCAAAGCTTGTTTTACGCCCCCAACTTCAGTATTGGGATGAACATGGTGTTTATGATGAACAAGCAACTGGCACGCTTCGCTGAGCAGTATGGCTATTCCATGACCGTGGCTGAGACCCATCACATCCACAAGCTCGACAAGCCCAGCGGCACCGCTGCCAAGCTCGCCAACGATATTATTGCTGAGAGTAGCCGTTACGAGTATTGGAGTATCAACGAACCCTATCCTGCCGAAGCCCTTCCCATCGAGGTCACCCGTGAAGGCGAAGTGTTTGGCATCCACAGCGTCACCGCCCAGTCGAATGCCGACCGCATCACCCTCACCCACGAGGCTTTCAGCCGAGAAGGTCTGGCACAAGGAGCCTTAGCCGCAGCGCAGTTCCTCATTGGGAAGACAGGGGTTTTCACGATGGATGAGTTGATGGGGTGACTGAGGTTGGTCGACAAAACCTATGTGCTAAAGTAAGACCAGCACCATCCTACTGCTTTGACAGCGACCTCTTGTTGAACACGATCATGGGGCATCTTTCTGCAAACTCACCACGCACTACTTTTTTGTTCATGTGGACATTTTGAGTGGTGATTTGACATTCAAAATGCCTATTAGCCCGGCAACTATGTTTCAATCCACACGCCCACATGGACCGCGACCTGAAGTTGGCACCGGCTGGAATTACCATTGCCATGTTTCAATCCACACGCCCGCATGGGGCGCGACATTGTCTTTTATAATTAATACGAAGCCGCTTCAGGTTTCAATCCACACGCCCGCATGGGGCGCGACTGCGTTCAGGTGCGCAACAAAAATTTGATAGGTTCGTTTCAATCCACACGCCCGCATGGGGCGCGACCATATGAAATGGATCATATCCAATCAGAAATTAAGTTTCAATCCACACGCCCGCATGGGGCGCGACCCGCTTCAAAAAGTCTTGAATATCCTTCCGGTTGTTTCAATCCACATGCCCGCATGGGGCGCGACGTTTTCGCCGACATGAAACACACTGACCGCACGGTTTCAATCCACACGCCCGCATGGGGCGCGACCCAACGAAAAAGCCCACCGTGGGCGACTTGATTGTTTCAATCCACACGCCCGCTTGGGGCGCGACACGGTTTTTTTAAAATTGTGTATCATTTCGCCTCTGTTTCAATCCACACGCCCGCATGGGGCGCGAAAACGCGATTTTGTTCCATTTAACGCACTTTTGGGTTTCAATCCACACGCCCGCATGGGGCGCGACCGGCGTGTTTTGTTTTATGATTATATTAGGTCTGTTTCAATCCACACGCCCGCATGGGGCGCGACACAAATACTAGACAAGGAGGAGGTACCGCCGAGCAGTTTCAATCCACACGCCCGCATGGGGCGCGACGAGACATTTTGGTTTAATGGTCATCGGTCTTGGAGTTTCAATCCACACGCCCGCATGGGGCGCGACGAGACGTTATAGCCTTAAATTATAGGCTAGTCGAGTTTCAATCCACACGCCCGCATGGGGCGCGACTAACTATTTACGGGTTTTCGAATTCCACTTAAAATGTTTCAATCCACACGCCCGCATGGGGCGCGACATTTCTTTCCTTTTCAGCGGCAAATATACAAAAGGTTTCAATCCACACGCCCGCATGGGGCGCGACCCGTCAAAGCACTAGATATCAAATAATACCTTAGTTTCAATCCACACGCCCGCATGGGGCGCGACCAGAAACAGCACGATTACCCATATGGTCAAAATCAGTTTCAATCCACACGCCCGCATGGGGCGCGACTTTGCCTACCCCTACGTTTGGCAAGGTGCGAGTACAGTTTCAATCCACACGCCCGCATGGGGCGCGACGTCTTGATAAAGCTTATTAGTGGTTTGTTGATTCATTAGTTTCAATCCACACGCCCGCATGGGGCGCGACGAGTGCAGGCCGAAGTACTGGCGGCAG
>JAGCPG010000076.1 GCA_017645245.1 Bacteroidales bacterium | reverse complement strand
CCAAAGCACTTTCAACGCCACGGTGATGCGTGTGACGCAGAACTCGCATCTGATGATGACTCCAGGGTCGATCATGAACAACGAGATTTGGATTCCTGCCGATGGCCGTGTCAAGTCGGCCACCTCGGAACAGGTGTCGCTGGGATGGCAACGCAATTTCTTCGACGGGCATTTCAACGTGGAGGTGGATGGTTACTATAAACGACTCCATGACCTGGCCACCTATCGCGAGGGGGCCAATATCCTCATCGGCGACACTGATTGGCACAGCAAGGTGGAGAGCGGTGGCGAAGGGAAATCCTACGGCATTGAGACTATGGTCAAAGCCGACTTTGGTATCATTGATGGTTATTTGGGCTATACCTATTCACACACCACCCGCCAGTTCGACAACATAAACTTCGGAAAGGAATATGTGTTTGAGTATGACCGCCCACATTCTGTCAACCTCAACATGAACTGGCAGATTGATGAGGCTTGGTCGCTGAGCGCCCTATGGACGTACCAGACGGGATTGCCTTACACGCCTGTGGTGGGTGTGCAGACCGTCCCCGAGGTCAGTTCCAATGGCGAGGTGGGCTTTGAAGAAACCTTCATTTACGGCGAGCGCAACAGCGAACGAATGCGTGACTATCACCGACTCGACCTATCGGCGCATTACAAGACCATTGACAAAAAGAACCGCAAGGTGGAATGGACGTTCTCACTCTACAACGTGTATTGCCGACGCAATCCCTACTATTATTTCTATGGCGACCATAACGGCGATCCCGTCCGCTGGGGCATGTATCCCGAAGAGCCTGCCTCACTGTGGCAACGGACCTATTTCCCGCTGATCCCGTCGGTGAGTTATAAGGTTTGGTTTTAAATGTTATTATAATATTGTTCATTAAAGGAGCAGCCGTTGAGGTCGCTTTTTTGTAAAAATAAAAAACATTCGCAAGATGCGCTCGAACGAGCTGGCGGAGAAGATCGGCCTCACCCAGGCCAACCTCTCCATACTGAAGACGGGCAAGGTGAAGGTCATCCGGCTGGCCACACTTGATGCCATCTGCAGGGAACTGCAATACACTCCGGGGGATATACTGGAGTATCGAGAGGATGAAGCGTAGTAATTAAACAGGAATTTGGATTAAGGGGTGAGCATCCCCTTCGCCAAAGCATTTACGCTATCCACATTAATTGGCTCCAAAACAATCTCTTCCGGCTCTAAAACCAAGAGAAATTGCATGTAATTGGGAAGCGTCAGCAATCGGCCCACCCTGCCAATGTTGTAATCGCCGAATTTGATGATTTGGTTGACACGGTATTTCTCAGGATGGGACAGGACGGTCTTTGCGCTTTTGGCTTGTGTGCTTTTGGCTTTTACCTCAAGCGGAACGCAATCGCCATTCATTCGCACCAGGAAGTCCAATTCCAATCCTGAATCTTTCTGGAAATAATACAGATTCTGCTCTTTCTTATGAAGCGTGTCGGCCATCAAATTCTCATAAATGGCGCCTTTAAAGCCCCCCAGGTTCCCCTGAAGTATGTCGGCGCGAGTGCCTGGCCCCAGCATCTCAATAAGCAGCCCAATGTCGGCCATATACACCTTGAATACATTGTCCTTGGCGTTGCCTTCCATAGGCAGGCCGGTGATGTCGGTGTTGTAGCAGCGACAAATGATACCTGCGTCCTCAAGCCACTGGAGCGAGCCCAAATAGGTCTCACTTCTGCCTCCGGGTTTTATTTTGTTGTACTGGAACTTCTTGTTGTCCTTGGCAAGCTGTTTTGGAATGGAGTTGAAACACTCACGGATATGAGGCTTGTCCCTATCCGGGGCATACTTGACCATGTCATCGCGATACTCTTTCAAAATGGACTTGTAGGCTTTGCCGACCTCGTTCATGTTATTAGTTTCCAAGAAAGCGTTGATGGCTTCGGGAAGCCCTCCAACAGCCACATAGAGATTCAAAAGGTTTTTCATCGCTACGTGGATGCCGGCGGGGACAGGCACTTCTTCATGATAACACTTCAGGAGTGCTTCAATAACTTCGGAGTTGATACCATTTGCCCAAAGGAACTCCTCGAAATCGAGTGGGTACATTTCGATGATATCCTCGGAACCTACGGGAACCGAGTTGATTCCAGGATCTTTTGTTTGGACAAGTTTTCGATGCTTCTTCTTTAGTTCGTCTCCATACCCCTGGACCCCAAGCAAGGAGCCAGTGGCAATCACATCGAAACGCCCATCTTCTCTAAAGAATTTGAGCGAGGTCCTGGCCTCAGGACATTCTTGAATTTCGTCGAAGATAAAGCAGGTTTCTCCTGGGGTGAAGATTATCCCTTGAATCTGCGCCGATAGGTTGAGTAAAACAGTGTTGACATCTTTGGAGCCTAAGAACGCTTTAATACGTTCAGGCTCCTTGATAAAGTTGATGTAAACTACAGTTCTGTAGTTTTCGGCTGCAAAATGTTTTGCAATGAAGGTCTTTCCGCATTGGCGGATACCCATAATCACCAATGGTTTGTGGTTTTTCCTGTTTTTCCATTGGATCAGCGTGTTTTCTATTTTTCTTTTCAGCATTTTTTCAAACGACTTTTCTGTGCAAAGATACACTTTTCTCACTGACTTTTTAACTATTTAAAACATTTTTTTAACTTCCCGTGTCTGCTTTTTTTAAAGCAGCTCAGATTAAGGATGTTGAGAGCCTCCTGAATCAGGTTTTATAGTGGAAAAATTTTTTGTAATTCGTTGATTCTCAATTCTGATCTTTGTGAAAAAGGTGGATTGGCCTGAGAAGTTGCTTTTTTCATGGATTTTTGTTATAGTTTTGGTATTTAAAACTTTTTTCCTATGACAAAAGCAAAACTTTACATACTGGTTGCGATGATGCTGGTGGCTGGGACATGGAAGGCCTACGGGCAAAACATGACTGAAATCCACTATCACAATGCCCTTTATCACGTTCCAAACAGCGTGTGCCAAGCCAAGGACGGCAACATCCTTGTGCAATGCGACATTACCCAGGATAATGAGAAAATCGGTTCCAAGTTGCTGAAATTCAATAAGCAGGGCGTTTGTTTGGATTCACTGCCCATTAACGATGAAGCTGAAGTGTGGGCGTTTATCAACGCGAATCCTATGGGTGAGGGCGACATTATGGCTTCGTTGAGATGCGAAGATAGTGTTGTGTCGGTCAGGATCCTGCATTTGGATGAGCATTTGGCCATTACCGCACAAAACGATGTGATTCTTCCTGTGCAATGGCCCAGATTATGGTCCATCCGTTTTTTCTTGGATAAGAACAACCATCTTGTCATAGCCTTGAACGATTGGCAACTTCAAAATTATCGCTTGGCGCGTGTCAGTTTGGACGGCGAGTTGTTGGATTGCGTTGAGGCCACAAGGTTCGAGCAGCTTAAAGTTACCTTTGCCGGAACGCCATTTTTCCATTATTCGGAGTCTCCGCTCCAATACGGTTTTATCGCAATGCCGACTCAAGGAAGCAACACTTCACCGCATCTTTTTATTCTCGATTCGCTCTTTAATGTTGTTTCTGAGCAGCCTATCACTACCATCAATGGATTGTATGTCAATTACAGCAACATGCAGGCTGTTGCCCGGCTCAATGATGACGAATGGCTGTATTCGTGCCGGATGGGATTGCAAAGCGGTGGCGAGTTCTGGAACCAGTTGACGAAGTTTGACAATCAATTGCAATACCAAGCCGACTTCCAAGTGCATAATGAGGGAACACAAGGCAACACCACCTGCTATCCTATTCCAGAGGGCAGTGTGAAAGTCACAAAGGACGGCACCATCTATCATGCTTGCATGGATTATCTCCAGTTATTTCCGGGCTACCTGAACATCACCTGCCTTAACGCTGACCTCACAGTGCGTTGGCGGCATCGTTATCCCCAAGAGCCTGGTTCCCCTTATGGGCTCAACATGTGTGTGTTGGACGATGGTTCGGCGGTGGTGTGCGGCTATTCGTGGGACAACGATGTTTATGACATGTTCCTTCTCGTTTTTGAAGATGAAGGGGTTGGTGTATGCGAGGCAGAGGTAGCGGAAAGACAAGCAGAGGCTTATCCCAATCCGGGGAAGGATGTGCTGAATATCCGCACGGGATTGCAGGATTCTTGGGTGGAGGTGTATGATTTGGATGGGAGGCTGGTTCATAGAGAGGCTATTACGGAGAATGTGACGGGAATTGATGCTGGAGATTGGGCTGAAGGGGTTTATGTTTGGAAGGTGATATCAAACGGCAAAGAAGCGGAAAACGGAAAATGGATAAAAGAATAATACGATGAAAGCAACAAGAATTTATGCCCTATTCGCGCTGCTGGTGATAGCAGCTGGTTCGAAACTGCAAGCGCAGGAAACCTATCTTTGGCCTGTCGCTCTGTCTTTAGACAAAAAGGCCGGCGACGACATCCTTTACCGCCCGCAAGACTACATAGGCGTGGACGATGGTGTGACCCAAGCCGAGTTGAATTTTGACCGTTTAATTATTGGTGCGCCTTTTTGGACGCCCGTGCTTTGCCCCGTGGATGGGACAATTACTCATGCCAACATTTTCTACTACAATAGTTTCAGTTGTTCTGTTGACGTATTTAACCAACAAACGGGCAACTTCGAGCAAGACTCCCTGCTGTTCGTCGAATGGGGAATGTCGCCGGAAAAGATTCGTTATATGAACACAGGTGTTTCCATTCGCGTTGCCGACGGACGAGAGGTGCATGTGAGCGGTATGCGCCCGCTGCGGCTGTTCAAGACGGGTGAGACCGTGCATCGGGGCGATGTGTTGGGCACCGTGGGCTATTATTACAAGCGCATCAAGGAGCCTTGTGTGGTGGTCAGTATCTCGAAAAACTCGAAAGCCGTTGACCCGATGACGCCTTTTGGGCTGAAAACCACCTTCATCCCGCCTAAGGTGAACAACAAGACCCAACTGACCCGTGAGGAGGCACAAGTTGACATTGACAGTATGATGTTGGCCCTTGAAGATGCTTTCCCTGGTCTGTATGACTACACACCGAAAGAGGAATTCGATACCTATATAAAGACGAAAATGGCTGCGATGGACGGAACCGTTGACATCGTTGATTTTGAAATGCTGGTTTTCAAGACTATTGGCAAAATCCATGACAGCCATACGACTATTATTTCAGAGCCGAAAGCGAAAAGAGGCGCAAATAGGCTGTCTCCTTCGGTGTGTTTGGGCTGGTTTAACGACACGCTACAAGTATGGCGCGCTGCTGCGAAATACAAAAACTATCTCGGCAAAAAAGTGGTTTCAGTAAATGGCATTCCCGCCGATTCCCTTAAAACCATGGTGTTGGAGTATGTCGCCTTTTTCGATGGCTATGTGAAGAGCTATGGGGATTATGTGCTTTTGTATGGAATGGATACTTACTACTGCAACCAAATTGCCAAGAATGCTAACTTCACTGTCACCTTTGCCGATGGCGAGACAAAACATTTTGAACAAATGAAACCCAAAGACCCTTACCGCGAACCACAATGGTTAGAATACCAACACCGCCATTTCCATGCAAACGAAAAGGCACATTTTGAGTTTGAAAAACTCTCCGACACGATGGCTTATCTCGTTCTTCATACTTTCGAATTGGACGATTTGGAAATGGAGCAACTAACTGAAATCTTTGCCAACCTCGTTGCCGACAGCATCCCCAACCTGATCCTTGACCTTCGTTTCAACCACGGTGGACCGCGAGAGATAGCGGAAAATGTGTATTCCTATCTTGCCCAAAAGTCTTTCTGCACCAGTCTGCGCAAAATCGTGAACAAAAAAGGTGGTTATCAATGCTTCGGCAGTTG
>JAGCPG010000075.1 GCA_017645245.1 Bacteroidales bacterium | reverse complement strand
CTCGGGAACGACGGTGGCGACGCCACGCTTTTCGAAAGCGTGGGTGCCAGCCGGGAAGGTGCCATCGACGATGTCCTTGAAGGCGCTCACAGGCAGGTCGTTACCGCACTGGGCGACCATCGGGCGCATCACCTTGTTGATGAACTCGGGATCCTTGTCGTTGTGCTCGAACACGAAGTCGGTCGTGCAGTCAAGCTTGGCCCAAGCAGCCGGGATCTCCACCTTGGTGATCTCACCGCCGCGATCCACGGCAGCGTAGTTCATGTTGACGATGTCCTCACCCTTCTTGCCGTAGCTCTTCACGATGAACTTCTTCATCTGTTCCACAGCCAGGTCGTAAGGAATAACGCCTGAGATCTTGAAGAATGCGCTCTGGAGGATGGTGTTGGTACGGTTGCCCAGACCAATCTCAGCAGCGATCTTGGTGGCGTCGATGATGTACATGTTGATGTTGTTGAGGGCAAGATACTTCTTCACGTAGTCGGGAAGATGTTTCTTGGTCTCAGCAACGCTCCAAGGCGAGTTGTAGAGGAACGTACCGTTCTTCTTCAAGCCGCGGAGGCAGTCGTATTTCTTCAGATAGCTCGGGACGTGCACTGCTACGAAGTCAGGTGTGCCGACGAGATAAGGAGCCATGATAGGCTGGTCGCCGAAACGGAGGTGTGAGCAGGTGTAGCCGCCGGACTTCTTGGAGTCATAGTCGAAGTAAGCTTGGCTGTACTTGTTGGTGTTGTCGCCGATGATCTTGATGGAGTTCTTGTTAGCACCCACGGTACCGTCAGCACCGAGGCCGTAGAACTTAGCCTCGAAAGTGCCCTTCGGCAGGATGGAGATTTCCCTACCGACCTTGAGTGAACGATGCGTGACATCGTCCTTGATGCCCACGGTGAACTGGTTCATCGGTTTGTCGGCAGCGAGGTTCTTGTAAACGGCGAGGATCTGAGCCGGGGTGGTGTCCTTTGAAGACAAACCATAGCGGCCGCCGAAAATCATAGGCTGTTTCTTGACATCCTTGAAGGCTTCGACGACGTCGAGGTATAGCGGATCGCCATTGGCGCCGGGTTCCTTAGTGCGGTCGAGCACGCAGATGCGCTTGACGGTCTTCGGCATGATGGCCATGAGGTACTTCACGCTGAAAGGACGATAGAGGTGGACGGTGACGAGGCCGAGCTTCTTGCCAGCCTTGTTTTCCTTGTCGATGACGGTCTTGATGACGTCGTTGACGGAACCCATGGCGATGATGATATCGGTAGCGTCTTTAGCGCCGTAGTAAACAAATGGAGCATATTCACGACCGGTGATCTTGCTCATTTGCTTCATGTATTTGGCCACGATGTCGGGAAGAGCATCGTAGTATTTGTTCTGCAGCTCACGGGTCTGGAAGTAGATGTCGGGGTTCTGGGCGGTACCACGGGTTACGGGGTGCTCAGGATTGAGGGCTCTGTCGCGATATTCCTTCAAAGCCTTGTAGTTGACGAGCTTGCGGAGCTTCTCCATGTCGGCGGCCTCAACCTTCTGGATCTCGTGTGAGGTGCGGAAACCGTCGAAGAAGTGGAGGAACGGCACGCGGCCTTCGATGGCTGCGAGGTGTGCCACAGGAGCGAGGTCCATGATCTCCTGGACGGAGCTGGTGGCCAGCATGGCGAAACCTGTCTGGCGGGCGCTCATCACGTCGGCGTGATCACCGAAGATGGACAGGGCCTGGGCGGCGAGGGCGCGGGCGGAGACGTGGAACACGCCTGGGAGCAACTCACCGGCGATCTTGTACATGTTGGGGATCATCAGCAACAAACCTTGGGAGGCGGTGTAGGTGGTGGTCAAGGCACCGGCCTGCAGTGAGCCGTGGACGGCACCGGCGGCACCGGCTTCTGACTGCATCTCAACGACCTTCACGGTGTCGCCGAAGATGTTCTTCTGACCTTTTGCTGCCCATTCATCGATATACTCGGCCATCGGGGATGACGGGGTGATAGGATAAATGGCGGCAACTTCACTGAACATGTAAGCAACATGGGCCGCAGCCTGGTTGCCATCACATGTCATAAATTTTTTTTCTGCCATTGCTAAATTGTTTTGTGTTAGTTATTTGATTGTTTTATCGAAATCGAAATTTGGGCGCAAAATTATTATTTTTTTATGACTATTTCAAATAATTAGTATTTTTGCACGCTCAAAAAACAAGAAAAATCTTAAAATCAACATTTAAATCATTCAAAATGAAAAAGTTATTCTTAATGATGGGTCTTGCATGCCTCTTTATGGTGGCTTGCAACAACGCTCCTAAGCAACAACCTCAAGAAGAACCTCAACAGGAAGCTGTCGCTGAGGAACATCACTGCCCATTCTGCCCTCTGAAGGCCGAATATGCCAAGTGGGACGAGATGGACGAAACCGCAAAGGCTGAACTGAACAAGAAGGCTTGCGAGCTTTTCGCTCAGATGGACGCCGAAATGGAAGCCAAGAAGGCTGAGTGCGAAGCCAAGCCTTGCTGCAAGGAAGGTGAAGAGCACAAGTGCGCCCAGGAAGGTGAACACAAGTGCCAACACCAGATGGCTGAAATGACCGAGGAAGCCAAGGCTGAATGTGAAGCCAAATGCGCTGAGATGAAAGCCAAGTGCGAAGAAATGAAGGCCGCTTGGGACAACTTCGAAAACCTTACTCTCGATGAGCAGAAGGACCTCATTCTGAACCGCATCGAGTTCATGAAGGGCATGCAGTGCCACCACGAAGGTGAAGAAGGCCATCAATGCCAACATGAAGGCGAAGGCCATCAATGCCAACATGAAGGCGAAGGTCACCAGTGCCAACATGGCGAAGGCCACGAGTGCCAACACGGCAAATAATCACATTAATGATTGTTGGAAAAGAAGGCTGCCGATAGGTGGCCTTCTTTATTTTTCTACTTTTAATTCGCATAGTCCATCCTTGTTGCCCACAACAAAAGCAATGGGAGGGTTGTTGCCCTGTACAAGATCGTTGAGGTAGAGTGGCTCGCCAAGGATGAAGAGACCGCAGCGGAAAGTGCAGCGTCTGTTAGGCTTCCATGACACGCTGACGAGGTCGCCAACCGAAAGGTCATCGGTCTTGATGTGCTTTGCGTTGAACCCCAGAAAACGCGAGAGGATCCATCAAGGATTTGCAAGAAAAGAAGGCATCCATCACCGATGCCGCCGAGCTGAAAGCCATCAACAAGCAAATCAACGCCCTGCAAGAGAAAATCGGGAAGCTGAAAAGCAATGTCCGTTATTATGTCAGCCTGAACAGGGATGCCATCCGTGACTATCACGAAATGGTATTGGGGGATTTGGAGTAGATGTAAAAGATTAATGTTTTTGTCCATAAGTTGGTTAAAATATATAGATACGGATAAAATCTATATAATTTTTGTCCAAAGATAGGAAAAAATAGATGGATATGGACAAAAATGTGTCCCTGTATGAAAAGATATTGTATCTTTGCGCCAAAAAGTAACCGATGGAAAGCACAGACAGACTTATTGGACGCAAACTGGAATTTGAAGAATTGGAATGGGCGTTAAACTCAAACCGTTCGGAATTGGTCATCATGTATGGAAGACGCCGTGTTGGAAAAACCTTTTTGGTGCGCAAGTTCTTCAACGATACATACAGTTTTCATTATGTCGGTGCGCACAAACAGAAAAAGGAGACCCAATTGAATAATTTTAGGGAAGCCTTGATCCGTTATTCGGGGGATTCGACTATTCCTCGATTGACTGGTTGGCACGACGCTTTTTCTTGTTTGGAGACTTATCTCGAAGGTTGCAAGGAAAAGCGTAAGGTCGTGTTTTTCGACGAGATGCCTTGGATTGACACACAAGGTAGCGAGTTTGTGGACGAATTGGAATATTTTTGGTCAAATTGGGTGCAAAACCGTGATGACATCGTGTTTATCGCATGTGGCAGCGCGACAAGTTGGATGAAAGACCGACTGGAAGACAATCAAGGCGGATTGCATAACCGCATCACTCATCGCATTTATCTTCGTCCTTTTTATTTGAGTGAATGCAAAGATTATCTCAAGGAACACGGTTTCGATTGGGATGATTACCAGATTTTACAGTGTTACATGATTTTTGGAGGTGTGCCGTATTATTTGAGTTTACTGCGCCCCAACTTGAGTTTGCCACAAAATGTTGATTTTTTGGTGTATCGTCGGGGTGGCGACTTGAGCGATGAGTTTAATGAGTTGTATAACGCCCTTTTCAACAAGGCTGACCGCTATCTCTCCATCGTGAAACTGTTGTCGACAAAGAGGGAAGGTTTTACCCGTGGTGAGATTGAAGACGGAACGGGGTTTAGCGGCGGTGGATTGTCAAAGATGCTTGACAACCTTGAGCGTTGCGATTTCATAGTTTCGTATGCTCAATTTGGTAACAAAAATAGGCTGACACTTTACCGTCTTGCCGATTTTTTCACTTTGTTCTACTTCCGTTATGTCGAAAATAACCGCTCGCGGGACGAGCAGTATTGGCAGCATCATTTTGCCGATCGCAGCGTAGAAGCATGGGAAGGATTCACTTTTGAAGAGGTTTGTCTGCGCCACCTGCTTCATATCAAACGGGGATTAGGCATTTCAGGAATGGCAACCGAGGCCTCTTCGTGGCGTTTTGTACCTCAAAAGAATGACAAAAGAAAAAAAGCCCAAATAGACCTTGTCATCAAACGGGCCGATAAAATTGTCCATCTTGTTGAGATGAAGTTCTCGGAAACGCCATTTGTTATCAATAAAGCATACGAGGAACACCTTCAAGAACGGAAGAAGCTTTTTATGGAAGTGACGGGCATTACACGAGGGGTGGTACATACATTCATATCTCCTATGGGGTTGTCAAAAGGTCAATATTCCACCATTGTTCATAGCCGACTAGACTCAAAGGACTTGTTTGCAGAGGTCGAGTAAGTTTTTGTCCGTAAGTGGGTAAAAACAGATGGATTTGGAAAAAAGGTTGCCGAGCCGGAGCTTCAATAATTATTTCCACTCGAAAGTTCCGATCATCCGATCAATATCCTGTCGCAAATAATTGATAACCGGCTGCATTGAGTCGTTATTAGGCACGAAGTTGAAATATAGCGCTCCCCGGACGAAGTTGGCGGTGCTGTCGGTGAGGTAGAACTGAAGTGGGGTGGCTACGCCTTTGCCGTCCATCTCAATCAACATGCCATAAACCTTGCGGTCAGGGTTGATGATGAGGCTGTCGTTCATGCCGTTGGCCTTCTGCAAGTGCTTGGTAATCATCGTGTGGACGTCCTCGAGATACTCGCCCAGATTGCCTTTCACGTCCTTGTGGGTCAAGTGGATGGAAGCCTTGAAACGGGGCATCTCCACGTTGATCCAATTCTTTTCCTCGGGCGAGAAGGGATCGTTGGTGATCACGGCGTAATCGGGAGCCTCGAAGGCATAACGATTAATGGTATCGACCTTGACGTAATTCTTCTCCGGCATGTCGATGCGGAAATAGCCCTTAGGCTTCGGCAACGGACGGTCTTCCTCGCCACAAGAAGCCAATAACCCTCCCAAAATAGCAATGATGATGATAATGGCTGTTCTCTTCATGTTAATACCTTTTACCTCTCACCTCTCAACTCTCACCTTTATCTGTATAATCCTCCTATGATCGGCTTCAGTGATCTCGAAGTTGAACTTCTCGACGTTGAAGCTGAATCCCACCTCGGGGATGCGCCCCTCGATCTCGAGGATCAACCCGGCCAAGGTGTCGGCCTCGCCCTGCATCTCTTCGAAGTAATCTTCGCTCAGGTTGAACACCTTGCAGAAGTCGACGATGCTGGTCTGTGCCTTGAATAAATACGTGTTATCGTCGATTTTAGTATAGTGCTGCTCCTGTTTCACGTTGTCGAACTCGTCGTTGATCTCGCCCACGATCTCTTCGATGACGTCCTCCATGGTAATCAGGCCGGAGGTGCCGCCGTATTCATCCACCACGATGGCGATATGGATCTTCTTCTCACGGAAATCCTGAAACAGGTCGTTGATCTTGCGGTTTTCAGGCACGAAGAAGGCGGGACGGAGCAAGGTTTGCCAAGCAAAAGTCTGGGCGTCGAGATAGGGCAGGAGGTCCTTCACATAAAGGATGCCGCTGACTTTGTCGAGGCTCTCGGCATAGACGGGGATGCGTGAGAAGCCGCTCTTGATGACGGTGTCGAGCATCTCCCGGAATTCCATGCCCTCTTCCACGGCGATGATGTCGATGCGGGGCTTCATCACGCTGCTCACCTCCTTCTCGGTGAAGGTGGCGATGCCTTTCAGCATGTTTTTCTCCTCCAGTGGGGTGGACGATTCGGTGGCGATGTCGACGGCGGCCGTGAGGTCGTCCATCGAGATCTCTGCCTTTTTCTTCTCCAAGTGCTTGTCCATGAACGAGGTGGAGTTGACCAGCAGCTTGCTCAACGGTTTGAACACCACCATCAGCACCTGAAGGGTGCGGGCCATGAAGCGTGAGAACTTCACGGGTTTCCGCGCTGCCAGGATCTTCGGGGTGATCTCACCGATGATGAGCACCAGCGAGGTGATCACAATCACTTCCATGATGAAGGCCGCGGCCGGATGGTTGACCATGTCGAACATCTCGCTGACAATGTAGGTGGCCAGCAGGGTGATGGTGACGTTGACGAAGTTGTTGCCGATCAGGATGGTGGCCAACAGCATCTTGGGCTGTTCGCGGAGCTTGAGCACCAGTTGGCTCCTGCTGTCGTTTCTCGACTCCAGGTTGTCAATGTCGGCAGGCTGGAGCGAAAAGAACGAGGTCTCGCTACTGGAGATCAGGGCGGAGGCGACGAGCAGGAGGCAAAGAATCACCAAACCGATCACCGCATTGAGGGTAAAACCGGTAAAAAACGGGGTTAAAAATATGGAGATGAGCTCTATGTAAGGTTCGGGGTCAGGGTCCATTTCAGTTGTTCTTACTTCTTACTGCTGTCTTCTGACTTTGCTCAGAAGGGTAAATCGTTTTCAGGCATCTGTTGGCCGGCGAATGGATCGGTAACGGCTGCAGGTGCTTGATAAACAGGCTCTTGCCCTGGCATATAAGGCTGTTGCCCTTGATAGTTCGAGGATTGTTGTGGCGGTCTGGCCGAGACCAGCTGCATCAACTTGTCGACTTGGATCTCGGTGACGGTACGATTGATTCCTTGGTTGTCAGTGTATTGGCGGGTGCGGAGGCGGCCCTCGACATACATCATGTCGCCCTTGGCATAGTTGCGGCGTTTGTCGGCGATGTCATTGGCCAGGTTGCCCCATGCGACCAGATTGTGCCATTCGGTTTGGTCGACCCAGTTGTTGTCGCGGTCGCGATAGCGCTCCGTGGTGGCCATGGTTACTGACATTTTTCGATTTCCGCTCTCGAAAGTGGTGATCTCCGGGTCCTTCCCGAGACGACCAATGAGGATGACTTTGTTTAAGCTTGCCATTGTGTAAAGTGTTAGTTGTAATTGTTTAAGTAGTTGTCTATGAGCTTCGGAACAGGGAATGTTCCCAATTCATTTTCGAGCGCCAAAAGTATAATATTTTTTTGACTTTTTGGTAAAATTCCCGAAATTTTTATTTCGATGAAAGTGGCAATGATGGTCTGATGGGTCAGTTTATGGGTGTATTGGGGCGAAATTTTTTCGACCACAAATGCTTGATCAAGGGTCAAGTTTCTGAAATCTTCATGGTTCAAGATTTCGTCGATGGTCAGGGGCTGTTCGCTCTCGATGCATGGGAAGTCGTAGAGGTTTTGCCAGATGTCGTTACCTTGGCGCTTGCGAAGGTAGATGCCTCCATCGGAAGTCTTGAAAACCAGATAGTTGAAGTATCTCGTCTTGATCTTGAGCTTTTTCTCTTTCTGAGGCCGCTCATCGACGGTGCCGTGGGCAAAGGCGAGGCAATGGCTCTGCAAGGGGCACTGGAGGCAGTCGGGATTCTTTGGCACGCAATGGAGGGCACCGAATTCCATCATGGCTTGGTTGTGGATGGCGGGATGCTCACGGTCGAGGAGAGAGGCCGCCAGCTCGGCAAACAGCTTGACGCCTTTTTCATTATTAATAGGTGTGTCGATGTCATAAAGCCTTGACAATACCCGATATACGTTGCCGTCGACCACGGCGTGGGGCTGTCCGAAGGCGATGGAAGCAATGGCGGCGGCGGTGTAGTTGCCGATGCCTTGCAGCTTTTTCAGGCGCTCGAAATCGCTGGGGAACTCGCCGCCGTAGAGCTCCATGACCTGCCGGGCGCATTTGTGCAGGTTCCTGGCCCTGGAGTAATAGCCCAGTCCCTGCCACATTTTCAACACCTCCTCCTCGCTGGCTTGGGCCAAGTCGGGCAGGCTTGGCCATCGCTCAACAAAGCGCATGAAGTAATCGTATCCTTGGTTGACACGGGTTTGTTGAAGGATGATTTCCGACAGCCAAACATGGTAGGGCGTGGGGTCGCTGCGCCACGGAAGCTCCCGTTTGTGGGTCTCATACCAACGCGCCAAGGTCTCTTGTATCTCGATCATTTTTTCCTAGAAGATGTTTATTTATAGCCTTTTAGAAGAAAAAAAATAAAATTCTATTAGGTGTTTTGAAAATAGTTTGTACCTTTGCCGCAAATTTAAAACAATCGTAACAATAACCATTTAAAATTAAGAAAGAAATGACCAAAGCAGAAATCGTAGCTGAAATTGCTAGCAAGACTGGTATCGAAAAGGGTGCTGTTCAGACCGTTGTGGAGAACTTCATGGAAGTTGTTAAGGCTTCAATGGCCAAGGGAGAGAACGTCTACCTCAGAGGATTTGGCAGTTTCATCATCAAGACCCGTGCAGAAAAGACTGGTAGAAATATTTCCAAGAATGTGGCCATCACCATCCCGGCCCACAATATTCCGGCTTTCAAGCCCGCCAAGACTTTCATGAACGCAGTTAAGTAATCATTTTCTAAAACTTTCATATTATGCCAAACGGAAAGAAACACAAGAGACATAAGATGTCAACGCACAAGCGCAAAAAACGCTTGAGAAAGGACAGACACAAGAAGAAATAATCTTTCTTCTTGATGAAGTCGTAGAATTCTGATAACACAGCATTGCATCTTGAAAATCAATACAATGTTGTGTTATTGTTTTATTAAAGTACTATAAGTTAACCTCAAAAGTCACACTGAAAATGGCTGAAGAACAGCAAGAAATCAAAGTCAAGACGGTGGAGCGGGAGTTGGTCGTCAACGCCCACGCTTCGGAGGTTGACATCGCTCTGTTGGAGGACAAGATACTTGTCGAACTTCACAAAGAGAAAACCAACAACCAATTTGCGGTTGGAGACGTCTATTTGGGACGGGTGAAGAAGATCCTGCCTGGCCTGAACGCCGCTTTCGTCGACGTAGGCTACGAAAAGGAGGCCTTCCTGCATTACCTGGACCTCGGTCCGCAGTTCCGCTCCCTTCTTAAGTTCAAGAACCTGCTCGCCTCAGGCAACGAGGGCGAGGTGACGATGGAGAAGCTCAAGCTGGAGCCTGACATCGAGAAGGCCGGCAAGATCGGCAACATGCTGACCGCCGGCGACCTCATCCCCGTGCAGATCGCCAAGGAGCCCATCTCCACCAAGGGACCGCGCATCTCGGCTGAGATCTCATTCGCCGGACGTTACCTTGTTCTTGTGCCCTTCTCGAACCGCATCTCGGTATCCCAAAAAATCCGCAGCGGCGACGAACGCAGCCGCCTGAAACGCTTGATCCAGAGCATCAAGCCCGCCAATTACGGCGTCATCATCCGTACCGTGGCCGAAAACAAGAAAGTGGCCGACCTCGACGCTGACCTCAAGACCCTCGTCGAGAAATGGGAACGCTGCGTCAGCGAGATGACCAGGATGACCGCCGCGGGCCGCATGGTCAGCGAACAGGACCAAACCATGGTCATGCTGCGCGATTTATTGAACGAGTCGTTCAACAACATACATGTGAACGATGAAAGCCTTTATGAAGAAATTCGGAGTTACATCCAGACCATCGCACCCCAGAAGACCGAAATCGTCAAGCTCTACAAGGGCAAGGACTCCATCTTCGACAATTTCGGCGTGTCCCGTCAGATCAAGGGACTCTTCGGCAAGGTGGTCACCATCAGAAACGGTGTTTACCTCATCATTGAACACACCGAGGCCATGCACGTCATCGACGTGAACAGCGGCCACCGCGTCAATAAGGAAAACACGCAGGAAGAAAACGCGCTTCTGGTCAACATCGAAGCGGCCAAGGAAATTGCCCGCCAGCTGCGTCTGCGCGACATGGGAGGCATCATCATCGTCGATTTCATCGACATGCGGGAAGCGGCACATCGCAAGGAACTCTTCGACGTGCTCTGTCAGGAAATGGCACTCGACCGTGCCAAGCACACCATCCTCCCCGCCACCAAGTTCGGCCTCATCCAGATCACACGTCAGCGCGTCCGTCCCGCCACGGAAGTACAAGTGCAGGAAAAATGCCCCGTGTGCGACGGCGAAGGCAAGATCCGCCCTGCCATCCTTTACATTGACGAAATCGAAAACAACCTCAAGTACTTGATGCTTGACCAGAACGAGAACCACATCACCCTCCAGGTCCATCCGTTCATTGGCGCCTATCTCACCAAAGGCCTGTTTTCGATCCGACGCAAGTGGATGAAGAAATACGGTAAGTCCTTCAAGGTCGAGACCGTTGACGACTTCCACATGCTCCAGTACAATTTCCTGAACGCCAAGGGCGAGGATATCAAAATCTAAAAACTAAGAGACGGCCTGCAGCCGTCTCTTTAGTTTTAGAAATCAGAATTGGAAGACAGAAGTCAAAGCTTCTGTCTTCCGTTTTCTTACTTCTGTCTTCTCTTCAGGGCGTAAGCCGCACCGAAGCCGATGAGCAGGATGGCGCCGCTGCCGAGAGGAGCGCCTTGGTTTTCGTCCTCACCGTGGCCAGGAAGACCCGGCAACAGGGGATCACCGTCACGTAACGATCCGTTCTGGTCGAGTGAGTACCAGGTGGGAAGCTTGTTCTCGTCGGTAGTCTCACCGTATTGGAACAAGCCCTGGGCGTAGGTGCTAAGGCTGATGCCTAGAAAAATTGCGATTGTTAATGCTAATTTCTTCATTTTATCTAATTGGTTTTCATTGATCATTTGATGACAATCTTCTGAGTTCTTACCTTCTCGCCCTGGATGAGGCGGAGCATGTAGACGCCACTGGCCTCGTTGATGGCCTTGTTGTAGCTGCCGCTGAAGGTCTCGGTGCTGAGGATGCGTCCGGTGACGTCGACAACCTGCAGGGTGGCTTCGCCATCGACGTAGATCAGGAGGTTGCCGTTGCTCAGGAAGCCGAAGCTCTCATCCACGCCGGTGTACTCCTTCTGGTAAACCAGAGTGAAACGGCTGGTCGGGTCGGTGGTGCAGGCATCGAAGCAGTAGTTCGGGTCGACGAGCAGGTCGACGTCATGGTTGCTCATGTGGTCGATCAGGTGCAGGTAGCTGAAGTTGGCGTTTTCGGCGTTGAAGACGAGCGTGAAGCTGCCGTTTTGCTCAGCCTTGAAGTTGACGGGCATCTCGCCCTTGGCTTCGGCTTGAATGACGGCAAAATCCTTGTCGTTCTGCTCGAAGTAGACCTTGGCTGCGCTGCTCATGATCTGGAACTTGGGCATGGAGTGGGTCTCGCCGAAGGTGACGATGGCACGGTCGACGAGGCTTCTGCCCATGGTGAGGTCGATGGAGATCATTTCTTCCCTTGAGAGGGGTTCCGTGGTGCTGAATGTCACTTCCTCGCCCTCGCCCTCGGCAATAACGAAGATGCCCTGCATGGGAGCGATGGCGTTTCCTTCGCTGGCGATAATCGCGCTGCCTTCAGGGTTCATCACGTAGAAGGCGCGCTCGGTGATGTAGGCAGTCTCAGCGAAGGGGTTGCCGATCAGGTTGACGCCGGCGAGTCCCAAAGGCGCAGCCTCGTCATAGTCCAATTGGACCACGCCGTCGCCTTCGTAGGGATCGTTGGTGAACTCGAGGGTGACATCCTGGCTGTTGGCATAGAGGTAACCCTTGCCGCCTTCCAGGTTGAAATGCTCAGCCTTGTAGTTCATCCACTGGTTGCCGTTGACGTCGCCGCTCTGGTTGAACCAGTAGAGGTCGTAGCTGTTCTCCAGCATGTGGGTCACAAACACAGGGTTGATCTCACCGATGGGTGAGGCCACCAGGTAATAGCCGCCATCGCTGGTGCCGTAGCCCGTGATGGGCAGGTATTGGGTGGGCGGCGTGGTGAAGTCGAGGAGCAGACCGGTCTCGAGGTTGGAGGGGTAGGCGTTGTAAAGCTCCGTGTGGTCTTCTCCGCAAGAAATGGTCTCAATGGAAACACCGTCCATATACACGGCACAGGTGGTGTACTCGATGCCGGTGGCGTGGTCATACATCTTGAAATAGACGGGATGGGCGTCATTTGACAAGTTGCGGAAGACGGAGACTTCAATGATTGGATACGGGTCGTCAAATTCAGGATGGAAAACCATGAAATCATGACCCCTGCATACGTTGTTTTCCTGTTGGAACACGGCGATCTCAAGGTCGGCGTAATGGCTGTCCCCGTCAACGGCGATGCCGTCGATTTGGACGAAGGCGACGAAGAGGTCCGACATGTCGTATGGGTTTACGATGGGATCCAATTCGGGCCAGTGTGTGGTGTGCTGGGCGAACATCCCCCCGCAGAGGGCGAGGGATGCGATCACTGTCAATAATAACTTTTTCATTTTGTATTCAGTTTTTATGTTTGTTCTTCAATAGGCTTATTTCGATGTAGGGAAGACCAGGACTCTGTCCTCTGTAACGACTGACTCGTAGATGTAGTTCTCACCAGGTTGAATTTTGGTGAGGTTGCCTCTCCAGAAGCTTCCGAAGCAGGTGGCGGTGGCGTCTTTTGTTTTGATCTTGTCACCAGCGACGGCAAATCCAGCAAAGGCATTGTTGAGGGTCATCTCGCTCTGGTCGGCAGGATACACAAACCAGTTGGTTCCATAGTGGATGATGAGATCCTCCTCTGGGGTGGCTGCAGTGCCTTCCAGTTGGATTTCGCCACTTCCAGGCAGGGTGATCATGTACATCTCGTTCGGGGCAAGTACAGTCAGGTTGCCTCTCCAGATGGATCCGTTGTACCTGGTGGTCTTGTCCTTTGTCTTAATGATGATAGGATTGTCGGGTGTGACAGTGACGCCGGCCTCATCCATGGCGGCCACGAGGGCAGCCTGGAGTTCAGCCAAGGTGATGTTCACCTCGAAGGAGTACCAGTTGGTGCCTGCAGGCATGGTCACTTCCTGGATGATGATCTGTTCTTCGCAGTTAGGCGTGTAGGTGACAGGTGGCATGTCGATGAGCAGGTCAGAGAGCGGGTAGGTGGCAATATCGTCTCCTCCTGGTTCATAGAGTACGAAGCGATAGCCTTCGCCGACAGGACCGTCCCACACAATACGGAACTCATGGCCGGGGCACATGAAGAATTCGTTGTCGAGCTGGTTATAAGGTTCATTTTCGAAGTCGTCAGAAGCAATGAAATGCCATACTACGGCATTGGTTTGAACGTCAATGATCTCGATGACACCTTCTTCGAAGCCGTTGTTGTTCTCATCGATAAGCGAATAATTCAATTCACATAAACCATCTTCATCATATTGATCGCACATGCTGGTGAAGACAAGAGGATCGGACCACTCGCTGGTGAGAGTGAAGTAACAAACCCTCTGCACTCTCACTTCGTAAGTGGTGTTATACTCAAGGTCAAGGGCGTATTGATTATCACCAGCAGTGTCAATCACCTCGCCGTTGACGGAAATATTATAATAGGAGGCCCAGCCATCTCCGCCATCCCAGCTCAGGATGGCTACGTCGTTTTGGTTATAATTGATTTCATAGTCAATAATGGCTAAGTCAGTGGGTGTTTCGCAGACGTATTCACAATTGGCGGTATAGTTGAAAGGCAAGTCAGAAAGGTAGCCTGAAGCAAGTTCCTCTCCTCCTGCATCATGAAGTGCATAGGTGTAGTCTGAAGTCTTGGGACCCCACCACACAAACTGGACTTCGCGACCGGTGCATACGAAGAATTCTTCCGGTAGCGACCAAGGCAGAGGCTCTTCTCCTTCATCCCAAGTGTCTAATCTCCACAATTGTTCCCCTGTTTCCACATCTATTATCTCAAGGTAACCGTCTTGGAAGCCGGCGCTGCTGTTGCAAATGAATTCGAAGTTGAAGCCGCAGACATTGTATTCTTCACAGGTAGTGGTGAAGGTGACAGGATCTGTCCATTCGCTGCTATTTCCGTTTTCGCAAACGGCTTGCAGTCTCACTGTGTAGGTGGTATGTGCTTCGAGATCGTTGAGGATGTAGTTTGCGGTAGTATTGGATGTTTGAGCGTACGCAATGCCTTCGGTCACTTCGCCGTTCACTTCGATATTGTAAGCGTTGGCGCCTAAATCCCACGTGAGACTGGCCATAATGTTCTCGTTATACCACAAATCGAAGTTGGCGGGCACAGGGCATGAGCAATCAACGGTGTAGTTGACAGGCTCGCTTAGAGCGCCGCTTCCGGAGAAGATCTCTTCACCGTTGGCGTCAAGCACCGTATATGAAGCATCATAGGGGTATGTGCCAGGAACCCAAACAAACTGGATTTCACGTCCGTTGCACACAGGGAGCGTGTATGTTTGTGTTTCTTCTCCAGTGGTGCCGTCAAGGTCTTCGTTGGCCAAGGTCGCTATCACAATGCCAGTTGCTGCATCCACTACTTTTATGGCGTTGCCGCTCCAACCATCGCCGTAGCTATCGGTGAGTTGGAAAGTGATTTCGCACTGTTCACCGGACACGCATAAATCAGTGTAGAAGCTAACAGGAAAAGTCCAGTCGCTAAGGTCGTTTTCATCGCAGACGGCCTGCACCTTCACGTTGTAAATGGTGGCCAATTCAAGCTCGGTGAGGCTGTATGTTGTTCCGACAATGCCTTCGATGACGTTGCCGTTCACATCAATGTTATAAATGTTGGCATTGCCTTCCCAACTTAAAGTGGCTTCGGTGCCACCATTGTAGTTGATGGTGAGGTTGTTGGGTTTTAAGCATGAAGGAGCTTCGCCCATTACGAAATCAAATTTTGTCTTGGGCAGGAATTTCTGGAAACTGATGGCTTTGGCGTTTTCATAACCGCCAATTGCGGTGTTCTCAGTTTGGGTAACGCCATACCAGTTACATGAACCATAGGTGCCGCTTACAGTTTGACAGAAACCAATCATGAGGTTGCCGCCAAGATACTGGTAGGGATTGTCAAAGTCGAACTCCATGATGTTGTCGTTGATGCTAAGACTGCCGGAGTTCATCACTTTGGTCATGTTGGTCCAATCTATTAACGAAGTTGAACTGAAGTTGGTGTAATCCACTTCGGTCAAATAAACTTCAAACTCAGCATCGCCCCAGTTGATTGAAGCGTTGCTGGAGAAGAAGGTCAACTTGTTGATGATGCCGTAGGTCATGTCGGCAAGGTCAGCGGCGGGAATGATGAATTGGCTCTTTGCGTAGGAATCGGTCCAAAGACCAAAAATCGGCGTATAGCTGTTGGTTGCAGTGCTGTCGTTCACGGTGAGCCATTCTGTGTCGGATGGAGTAGTATAGATGATCGGTTCGGTCCAATCGCTCAGAATGCCGGGGTCGCAAACGGTCTGTACTCTCACAGTATAGGTCGTGTTGGGTTCCGTGTATATCACGTAGGGGCAATTGATGTATTCTGTCACTTCCCCGTTCACCTCAATATTGTATGAACTATAATCCATGTTCCAACCTGCAACAATGGTGTTGTCATCAGGGTATGAAAGGTCGAAACCCGTAGGTACAGGGCAGAAGGGATTGGTGTCAATGAAACCAATTTGAATGTTTGGGCGAGCGTTATTTAGAGGCATGTTGCCACTATAGTTCCCAATGGAAATAGGATAGTCAGAAGCGGCCAAACGTGTCATGTTTGGCATATAGGTGAATCTCCACTTACCGTAGTCGTAAACATCGCCGCCAGTTCTGTTGACACCTATCAAAAGGTTCTTTGTTCCATCATAATAGAAAGAATTATCAAAGGCAATAGGAGACCAGCCATTAATGGGGAAAATAGTGCCGTCAAAAACAAGCACAGCATCGGTCATGTCGATTTGTTCAGTCAAGTCAGAAGCGTCAACGGATTTCATGTACACCTCTATGTCAATACTTTTTGTTTCACCATCATAATCGAAAAAGAGGCTTCGGATTTCACCTTCCATCCCTATCTCCTCGGCAGTATAGAGTTGCTGCGTGTAGGAGTAGCTGGTCATGGTATAGATTGGCGCATAAACGGCAGTGGTTTCTCCTGTGCCGACCGTCACAGTGGTTGCTGGAGTGGTGAAGGTCAAGGGGTCAGACCATTCGCTCACATCATAATTGGTGCAAGCTCGTTGGATCCTTACAGTGTAGGTTGTTCCGGGTTCCACATCCGTATTCCAAGTATCCCAATAGTCATCATTGTAAGCTTCTTCGACCACAACGCCGTTTAGCTCAATGTTGTATGCTACTTCTATTCCACTGTCATCTGGTAGTGTCCATCTGATACTAAACCCATCTTCATATAAAGATTCAAGATGTAGGCCGGTTGGCTTCTCGCAGACTTGAGGCTCAGGAACGATTCCTAAGAGGACGTTGGGGCGGTAGTTGTTTATAGGCATGTTCCCGCTGTAATTATCTATTGAAACAGGATAATCAGTTGCAGCCACGCGCGACATGTTTTGAATGGGTGTGCATCTCCACATGGCTTTGTTGTAAACACCTTCGTTAGATGTTCTGTTGACACCAATCAAAAGGTTCTTTGTTCCATCGTGGTAGTAATACTGGTCAAAAGGAACGATGACCCATCCCGGACCATCGACAGAATACCAACCTTCGTATACAAGAACAGCGTCTGTCATGTCAATCTGAGTGGACAGGTCGGAAGCGTTAGTGGGTTTCATGTATATTTCAACATAAAAGTTTTTGGTCTCTGTCCCGGTAAATTCGAATCCAACACCTCTGATTTCTCCACTTATCCCTATCTCTTCAGCAGTGTAGAGCTGTTGGGTGTAGGAGTAGTTGGTAATGGAGTAGATTGGAGCTAAATAACTAGAAGTTGTTCCAGTTCCAACCGTCACTTGGGTGCCGATATAAGGTCCCATTCCTAATTGGACATTGGGACGGTAGTTGTTTATAGGCATGTTGCCGCTGTAATCATCTATTGAAGTAATAGGATAATCAGAAGCAGCCAGGCGCGACATGTTTTGAATGGATGTGCATCTCCACATGGCTTTGTTGTAATAGCCATCTCCTGCGGTTTTGTTGACACCAATCAGAAGGTTTGATGTTCCATTATAATAGAAACTCTGGTCAAGAGGAACGGTGACCCATCCCGGACCATTGACTGAATACCAACCTTCGTACACAAGAACAGCGTCACTCATGCCAATTTGAGTAGTCAGGTCGGAGGCGTTAGTGTGTTTCATGTATATTTCAACATAAAAGCTTTTGGTCTCTGGCCCAGTATATTCGAAACCAATGCTTGTGAATTCTCCACTTATCCCAATCTCGTTGGCGGTGTAGAGTTGTTGGGTGTAGGAGTAGTCGGTGGTCGCAGTGTAGATTGGAGCGTAATAGCCGGAAGTCGTTCCAGTTCCAACCGTCACAGTAGTTGTCTGTGCATTCGCCGCCCATGGTGCAAACAGCGCCATCAGCAGCATGAAAAGTAATGATCTTTTTAACATAACTTGTTGGTTTTAAGATTTTTAAATATGTAGTTTTAGATAGTTAAACTCAAATTTTGCATGTCCCTGGTGTAGGCACACT
>JAGCPG010000074.1 GCA_017645245.1 Bacteroidales bacterium | reverse complement strand
TTCACCAAAGGAAGCAATCGCGAAAAGCACTTCTTCCCCACCTATCTGCAGCAGGCGGAGACGGCGCAGATCGCCGCCAAATACCTCAAGGAGCTCGTAAAATCTGACGATCCTGAGGAACGCAAGCTGCTCACCCGCATGATCAAGAAACAGGAGACCACCGGCGACGAGCTGCTGCGTGAGTTCTACATCGAGCTCAACGAGGCCTTCGTCACCCCTTTCGACCGTGAGGACATGAACGCCCTCGCCATGGACCTCGACAAGTTCCTTGACTTCATCAACCACTCGGCCAAGACCATCCTGATGTACAATCCCAAGAAGATCGACAAGCAGATCAAGGAGATCATCGACAACATCCACGAGGATGCCTCCATCATGATCCAGATCTTCGGCCTGCTCGACGATCTGGGCAAGAACCACCAGGAGATCAGCGACCTGTGCCAGAAGGTCACCCTTATCGAGCACGCCGTCGACGACATCTATGGCGACTATATCTCCTACCTTTTCGCCAACGAGAAGGACGAGATCGAATTGCTGAAATACAAGGAGATCGCCCAAGTGATCGAGGATACCACCGACCGCGCCAAGGATGTGACCACCACCATCAAAAGCCTAATCATAAAAGAATCGTGATGAACCTCCTGACCATAGCCATCATCCTATCCATCTTGCTGGCCTTCGTGTTCACCTTCCTCAACGGTATGAACGACGCGGCCAACTCGATCTCCACCATCATCGCCACCAAGGTGATGACGCCGGTGCAAGCCATCATCTGGGCTTCGTTCTGGGAGTTCGCCGCGTTCATCATCATCAGGCTGGTGTTCAACCAACAGTTCGCCGTGGGTAACACCATGGCCAACTTCGCCGAGCAGAGTGTCATCAATCCATACCTTATTTTATCCGCCTTGATCGGCGCGGCCATCTGGGTGTGGGTCTGCACCAAGAGCGGCATGCCCATCTCCACCTCGCACGCCCTCATCGGCGGCATCATCGGCGCGGCATGGTTCGTCAACGGCAGCGGCGTCCTGCATTTGAAGCCCATCATCATCACGCTGGCTTTCATCATCCTTTCCCCGCTGATCGGCCTGTTTTTGGGCTTCTTCATCGAATGTATCTTCCTGAAGATCTTCAAAAACAGCCCCCGCAAAAAGGTCGACAAGATCTTCAAGGTGCTGCAACATTTCTCGACGGCGGCGTTCTGCATTGGCCACGGCTCCAACGACGCGCCCAAGACCATGGGTATCATCGCCGTGCTGATGGCCAGCGTGTTCACCACCCACGGCGTCAGTCCCGAGACGCAGGAGTTCATCGGCAACTTCTACGACCACAGCCAAGGTTTCCATATCCCTGACATTCTGGCCGTTGTGTGCTACGTCATCATGTCGTTGGGCATCCTGATTGGCGGCAAGAACGTTATCAAGACCATGGGCGGCGGCTTGGCCAAGATCACTCCGATCCGCGGCTTCTCAGCCGAATTTGCAGGAGCTACCACCTTGATCGTCACTTCCTTCCTCGGCATCCCCGTAAGCACCACCCACACCATCACCGGCGGCGTCATCGGCGTGGGACTCACCGACGGCCTGAAATCCGTGAAATGGGTCACCGCCCGACGCATCGTGCTCTCTTGGATTCTCACCATCCCCGTGCCTCTGGTCATCAGCGGCGTATTGAACCTGTTGTTTAACCTCTTACCGATGTAAAGCCATGAGTGTCAACAGTTTCTTCCAGTTTTTCGTTCCCAAGGAAAAGAAATTTTACCCGCTTTACCAGAAGCAGGCCGACCATATCGACAAGGCTTCGAAGCTGCTGCGCAAGATGATCACCGAGACCGACATGCAGCAACTGGAGGCCTTGAAAAAGGAGATCAAGGCTTGTGAGACCGACGGCGACGATGTGCTCCGCGACTTCTACACCCAGCTGTTCAGCACCGTGTTGACGCCTTTCGAGCGTCAGGACGTCCACGAGCTGGCCGAGATGATGGACACCTTCCTCGACCGCATCGACGATTCGGCCAACATCATCCTCACCCGCCGTTTCACCGAAGTCGACGAGGACCTCACCACCATGACCGACAACATCATGTTTGCCGCAGAGGCGCTCGGAAACATCATCCGCAACCTCGAATTCATGAACACCGGAAAGGCCAGGGAAATCATGAGGCTTTGCCAAGAGATCAAGACCTACGAACACGATAACGACGAGCTGTACGGCAACTACATCAGCAAGCTCTTCACCCAAAACTACAGCCTCACGGATATCATCAAGCGCAAAGACTTGGTTCAAGTGCTAGAAAACACTACCAATTCCGTGAAATACATATCAGATAAAGTTAGAAGTATCGTCAGTAAACTATAAGCCATGAGAAGAATCATCAACAGCCTGTTAGACAATGATTTGTACACCTTCAGCGTATGCTATGCATACCTACAGAAGTTCCCACGCGCCATGGGTCAGTACACCTTTGTGGATCGCAACAACACGGTCTATCCGAAAGGCTTCGCCGAGAAGCTGCGCGAGCAGTTCAACAGCTTCGCCGACATCCGCATCACCAGTGAGGAGGCGCGTTTCATGAAACAAAAATGCTATTACTTCCCGCTGTGGTTCTTCACCTTCTTGAAGGGCTTCCACCTGAGGCCATCCGAGGTCGAGGTAAGCCAGGACGAGGAAGGCCATCTTCACATCCAAGTCACAGGATTGCTGTGGCGCACCGTGTTTTGGGAGATGCCTATCCTGGCGACCGTTTCGGAGCTCTCGCACGAGCTGAAAGGCGAGTTTGAGCACTACGACGCCGAGAAGGAATACAAGAAATCGTATGACAAAGCCATCCGTCTGATCGGCAACGGTGTGAAGTTCAGCGACTTCGGCACCCGCCGCCGCTTCTCGTTCGAGCACCAGGACATGGTGATCCGCTCGTTCATCGAAGCTCAGAAGCAGTTCACCAAGACCTGTTTCGTAGGCACTAGCAATGTGCTTTTGGCCATGAAGTATAACCTCCTCCCTATCGGCACCATGAGCCACCAGTTCATCGAGACCTGCTCGCTCTACGGCTACAACGAGGCCAACTACCTCGCCATGGAATACTGGCAGGAGGTGTATGCCGGCAGCTTGGGCGTGTTCCTCTACGACACCTACACCCGCAAGGCCTTCTTCCAAAACTTCACCACGCTGCACGCCAAACTGTTTGACGGTCTGCGCGTGGACAGCGGCGACAACATCGAGGCTTTGGAGGAGATCATCGCCAAATACAAGGAACTCGGCATCGACCCGACACAGAAGTCCATTATCTTCAGCAACGGGTTGAATGTGGACGAGGCCATTGCCATCCACGAGGCCGTGGCAGGCCGTATGCAAGACTCCTACGGCATAGGCACCCACCTCACCTGCGATATCGATAACGTGAAGGCCATGAACATCGTGGTGAAACTCACGGCAGCCAAGATCACCGAGAAGCGCACCTGGAAGAAAGTGGTTAAGCTCTCCGACGACCACGGCAAATACACCGGCGATCCTGAGGAAATTGAGATTTGCAAGAAGACGCTGGAGATTGAGTAATAATCTTAGATCAGGCAAACATCCTTATTCTGATATGACTCGATGCTCCTATTCAACCAATTTTAAATTATCCATCTCGACTTTTATGGTTCGCGTATTCGTCGTTCCCTCCAACACCACTTCAGCTTCCAACTTCGCTGTCATACCCTTTGTCGTTTTGTTGTATTCATAAATGGTAACCGTTGCTTTACTCCCATACCAAACAGGGTATGGTTGCCCGTCATAGTCCACTGTCAATCTAGTATAACCGATGGCATTGTTAGACCAAACACCGCTGCTTTCGTCATATACCCCATAATAGGTTCCAGGTTCAGCGGTATTCATGGTTAACGAAATGGTTCTCAGTGAGTTTCCAATCTCTGTATAAAAAAAGACTTGCCATAAGGCCAAATCCCCGTCGCTAGTTTCCCCACGAGCGAAACTATAAGCCACGTTACTCCATCGTGTTTCACCATCATGGATTTCAGCCGTGCCATTTTTATCCAACGAAAAGGATAAAAACAAAAACGCACCCAGTAAAATAGTTCAATATAATACAAATGTCTTTTTCATTATACCAAGCATATTAAGTTATATCACTTGAGTTTTTCGATACAAAGTAAAGGAATAATTTTGGGAAAAACAATTGTTTTCTTCGTTTTTGATAAATAACGGAATCAAATATTTTTTCAGGAAACCCTTGCTGAGTATGGAAAATGTTGCTTATCTTTGCAATGTCATTCGAAATGATTGACTATCCGGGTGACATTCCCGCGAGGGGCAAGCCTTCACCGACACTACCCAAAACTTTAAAAGAGCTGCCATAGGCAGCTTTTTTCATTTGGAGTACTTCTTCATGAAGATACCATAGAACGACTTACTCTTCGATAGTTCCCTGGAAACTGAAATGATTTTCCCGCCTTTAATAATCAACACCTCAATCGCATCATGGTTCTCTTCGAAATAATGCTTAATACTACGGGCAAGTTGACTTGGACTGTAATCGACCGTGATGTTTATCAAAACTCGGGTACTTTGCCCTATCGACTCCTCCAAACGATTCGGAACAGAGGCCTTTCCGGTAATGGTCTTTAAATCATATGGCCGATAAGTTCCCTTACGCTCAAAGATATAATCAGGAGTTCTGGTTATTCCTGGTTCGGAAGGATATAGACCCGGTAACCATGCGCAACAGCTTTACGTGCTGCATTAAGAAGGTTTTCGTAATCCTCACCACCATCACCAATAGCTGAGAAAACGCCCTGTTCTCCTTCAACTGGATCATACTTACCATAACGAGCAATCCGCTCTACCTGCTTGGAATAGGCGGATCCCTTTAGAGTATGTAGTTTTTTCAACTCAGCTGCAATATCGAACATGGTATTCTTCATTACTGCAAAGTTACATAATAATTCCGTTTTTTACAGTTTATTAATAAAATTAATTTAATTTTAATATTATTGAAACAGAAAAACGGCAGACTAAAACTCAGTGTAACATTCCACTATTAATCGCTACCTAGGAAAAAGAATCGGAAAAAATAAAAACTTTCTGCTATTTTCTAAAATCAAAACGCACGACGCCAAGTACAGCCGCTTTTCCACTCGGAACAGCCGTAGGCGGTCTTTCCTTTGATGATTCGGCCTTTGCCGCACTGCGGACAGGGTTGTCCGACGAGCATCACCGTGGTGACAATCTCGGTCACCATCTGTTTCAGTTCTTCAAGGAATTGTCGGGCTTCGTATTTGTGCTGTTCGATCTCACGGAGCTTCTTTTCCCAGATGCCTGTCAATTCGGCGCTTTTCAACAGTTCCTCATGGATTAAGCCGATAAGCTCGATGCCTGTGGGCGTAGGCTCAAGGCTTTTGCGAGCTTTACGGATGTAGTTTCGTTTGAAAAGGGTCTCGATGATGGCAGCACGGGTGGAAGGACGGCCGATACCGTTCTCTTTCATCACCTCACGGAGCGATTCGTCATCAACGAGCTTGCCTGCCGTTTCCATGGCACGGAGTAAGGTGGCCTCAGTGTAAGGCTTTGGCGGCGTAGTCCATTTCTCAGCCAATTGTGGTTTGTGCGGCCCATGCTCGCCTTTGGTGAAGATCGGCAAAGTCTTCTCCTCTACTGTCTCCTGACTCCCATCTTCTGACTTCTGACTTCTGTCTTCCGTCTTCTGGTTTTTTATCACCTCACGCCATCCGGGCTTGAGGATCTGCTTGCCCGAGGTCTTGAACTCAACCTCCTCCACCTTACCCAGAACAGTGGTCGTGGCAAACTGGCAATCAGGATAAAACACGGCGATGAAATGGCGACAGACCTCGTCGTAGACCTTCTCCTCAGCAAAGGAAAGCCCTTGCGGCACCACACCCGTCGGGATGATGGCATGGTGGTCGGTGACCTTGCTGTTGTCGAACACTTTCTTGCTCTTGGGTAGCTTCTTCCCTGCCAACGGCGCAGTCAACTCGACATAATTGGAAAGCTTGGATAAAATATCAGGACATTTTGGATAGATGTCGTCGCTCAGATAAGTGGTGTCGACACGAGGATAAGTGGTGTATTTCTTCTCATATAGGCTCTGAATGGTCTGCAAAGTCTGGTCGGCCGACATATTGTACTTTTTGTTGCACTCCACCTGAAGCGAAGTCAAGTCATACAAACGCGGCGGTGCCTCGGTGCCTTTCTTGGTGGAGATATCGGTCACCGTAAATTCTTTTCCTTCAACGCTTTGCAGGTCTTTTTGTCCGTCTTCAACGGAGCCGTATTTGCCTTTGGTGGCCGTAAACGTCGTGTCGCGATACACTGTCGACAGCACCCAATAAGCCTCCGGCTTGAAATTCTGGATCTCCTGATAACGCTTCACAATCAGCGCCAAAGTGGGCGTCTGAACACGACCGATCGACAGCACCTGCCGATTCTGGCCATATTTCAAGGTGTAGAGCCGAGTTGCGTTCATCCCAAGAAGCCAGTCGCCGATGGCACGCGACAAACCCGCTTCGTACAAAGACTGGTATTCCGACTGATCCTTCAAGGTCTTGAAGCCCTCGCGGATGGATTCCTCAGTCAACGACGAGATCCAAAGCCGTTTCACGGGACATTTCACCAAAGCCTTCTGCATCACCCAACGCTGAATCAGCTCGCCCTCTTGGCCGGCATCGCCGCAATTCACGATCTCATCGGCTTTTTGAAACAAGGACTCGATGATTTTGAACTGCTTCTCCACACCCTTGTCAGCAATCAGCTTGATGCCGAAACGCTGTGGAATCATAGGTAAACGTGTCAGCGCCCAAGCCTTCCACTGGTCGGTGTAGTCCTGAGGCTCCTTCAGGGTGCAGAGATGTCCGAACGTCCACGTCACCTGATAGCCATTGCCTTCCATATAGCCGTCATGGGCCTGGTTGGCACCCAGCACCTTCGCGATGTCACGCGCTACACTCGGCTTTTCGGCGATGCAGACAATCATTTTCAGTTGGAAGTTGGGAGTTAAACTGGTAACTAAAAACTGGTAACTATCAACTATTAATAAGGATCTCAGCTTTGTCTCTTTGGGCCACGAACCACACCTGATCGTATGGCTGGAAGGTGATCTTGGCCGAAGGATTCAAGATGAACTGTCCGTCACGCTCAATGGCGATCACCATGGTGTCGAATTTATCGGCAAGGCCCGAATCCATCAAAGCTATGTCCACAAAGGGACTGTCGGGCTTCACCTCTACCTTGTACAGATCCACTTCTCCGTCCTCATGTTCGGGAATCAGCTGCTCGTCAAAGACCTCAATCTTGCCTTGAAGCAACCGCAGATGATCCTCATGACCCACAAAAGTGATCTTGTCATGTGGAAACAGCTGGAAATCCGACTTGGGCAGCTCAAACACCTGCCTGCCACGCTCCACGCTCACCACGCTCACGTTATAATTGTCGCGGAAATCGGTGTCCTTGATCAACTTACCGGAATAATCGCTATCGGGGCTCAGGGTCATCCGCTGCAAGTGGCAGTTCTCCTGCAAGATCTCGGGGATGGCAAACACCTGCACCTGCTGGCGCTTGTTCAGGTTGTCCATGAAACGCTCCTCAATGCGCTTGTAGAACCGCATTGCGGGACTTAGCACACGCAGCATGATGGCAAAAACCAAGCCGAAGCCTATATTGATGAAGCGGAACCATGGCGACCCAATGTGCAAGATCTCCCAGAACGGTTCATTCAGGAAATGACGCAACACACTGCATGCCACCACCAAAACGATGATGAAACGTAAGATAAATATGATGAGGATGAGCGTCTTGTTGAACTTGCTGGTCTCCATCAGCTTTTTCGTGGTATTGGCCAAGGTGTGCTTGAAGCCCATCGCCCAAAGGAAAGGCGACAGCATCACCAAGCAGAATGCCGTGCTGATGGCAGAATTCCAAGGTGTCGGCACATAACGCATGATGAATTGGCTTAAGAAGAAGCAAATCAGCATTACCGCGATGATGATGGCCAAGTAGATGACCAAATTCTTGAATTGGCGGATGACAAAACTTCCCATGTTCACCTTCTTTCCACTCTTCACCTTGATGCCCAAGTCGCTGTTTTCAAGCTTGTCGAGCCATCGTTTCGGGAAATTGCGGGTCACCCACTCGTAGCTCGGGACGGCCGCCTTGATGGCATACGGCGTGATGAAGGTGGTGATGATGGACACTGACACAATGATAGGATAAAGGAATTCGTCAATCACGCCATAGTTGAGGCCCAAGGTGGCGATAATGAATGAAAATTCGCCGATTTGGCTGAAGCAAAAACCGCCTTGCATGGCCTGTTTCAGTCCCAATCCAGCCAGCAATCGGCCCACCACGTTGCTCAAAGGCTTGAAGATCAGCAGAACCAGCGTAACCACTAAGATCTGCCACCAGTAATCCACCAAAATCCTAGGATCGACCAACATACCCACCGACACGAAGAAGATGGCACCGAAAAGGTTCTTGATCGGGGTAGTGAGCTTATGAATCATCTCCGCCTCAAGCGTTTCGGCAAGGATAGATCCCATGATGAAGGCACCCAAAGCCGATGAGAAACCGGCCAGATTGGCCAGCACCACCATCATGAAGCAAAGACCCACAGAAAACACCGTCAAGGTCTCTTCGGACATGAATTTGCGAGCCCATCGCAAGACGGTTGGCACCAGGAAGATACCGCCCAGGAACCATACCACCAAGAAAAAACCTAGCTTCAACATGCTGGTGACCAGCTGCATGCCGTCGAAGCTCTTGCTCACGGCGAGAGTGGATAGGATCACCATGAGCAACACGGCCTCCAGATCCTCCACCACCAGTTCCCCGATGACGTTGCCGCTGAACTTCTCGCGATACAGTTTCATGTCCTCGAACGCCTTGGCGATGATGGTCGTCGAAGAGATGGAAAGCATGGCGCCGAGGAAGATACACTCCATCTGCGACCAACCGAGCACTTTGCCCAACAGGAAACCCACGACGCACATCGTCACCAGCTCCGTCAAGGCGGTGATGCCCACCGTTCCACCCACTTTCTTCAGCTTCTTGAAGCTGAATTCCAGGCCGATGCCGAACAGCATGAACACCATGCCTATCTCGCTCCAAGTCTCCACGCTCGTATGGTCCTTGACTACGGGGAACCATTCAAAATTGGGGCCAATGAGGAAACCGGCGATAATGTAACCCAACACCACAGGCTGCTTCAACCATTTGAAGATCACCGTCGTGATGCCAGCAGTCACCAAGATTAGGGCAAGGTCGGAAAATAATGCAGGTAGGGATTCCATTTTTTTAAGAATATAGAAGTCAGAAGAAAGAAGTTAGAATGCAAAAGTACAAAAAAAGAAGGGATTCGTCAAGAGACAAAACCCTCCTTTTTTAGAAATTAGAAGACAGAAGGAAGAAGAAAGAATCATTTTTGAAAAAGCTTCCGTCTTCTGCCTTCTACCCTTCTGTCTTCTTAAAGAAGGTGGCAAGTGATAGTCAAACCGGCCATCACGATGGAAACCATGCTCATCAGCTTGATGAGGATATTCAGTGAAGGACCTGACGTATCCTTGAACGGGTCGCCGACGGTGTCGCCAACGACGGTTGCCTTGTGGTTGTCAGAGCCCTTGCCGCCGAAGTTGCCTTCCTCGACATACTTCTTGGCATTGTCCCAAGCACCGCCTGAGTTGGCCATGAACACAGCCATCACGAAGCCAGTGGCCAGACCGCCGATCAACAGACCGAGCACGCCGGGAACACCCAGGATGACACCGGTGAGGATCGGGACGATGATGGCGAGGATCGAAGGAACCAGCATCTCGTGCTGTGCACCCTTGGTGGAGATGGCCACGCAACGCTCGTAGTCAGGCTCAGCCTTGCCTTCAAGGATACCCTTGATGGTGCTGAACTGACGGCGAACCTCTTCAACCATCTTTTGGGCAGCGCGACCCACAGCGTTCATGGTCATGCCGCAGAACACGAAGGCCATCATGGCGCCGATGAACACGCCGACCAAAACGACGGGGTTCATCAGGTTGACATTGTAAGCCTCCATGAAGTCGATCAACGAGGCTTTGGCAGCCTCAACACCGTTCGGCAGTGACTCTCCGACACGCACCAAGGCGATCTTGATCTCCTCAACGTAGGAGGCCAACAGGGCGAGGGCAGTGAGAGCGGCTGAACCGATGGCGAAGCCCTTACCAGTAGCGGCAGTGGTGTTGCCGAGAGCATCCAGGGCGTCAGTGCGCTTGCGAACCTCAGGATCGAGGCCGCTCATCTCAGCATTACCACCGGCATTGTCGGCGATGGGGCCGTAAGCGTCGGTAGCCAAAGTGATGCCCAATGTGGAGAGCATACCCACGGCAGCGATGCCGATGCCGTAAAGACCCATGGAAAGGTTCTGTGCGTTGAACTGCAGGCTAAAGCCATTGGCGCAGAGGTAAGCCAAAATAATGGCACAACCCACGGTGACCACCGGGATGGCGGTGGAAAGCATACCCAGACCCAGACCGGAGATGATCACGGTGGCGGGACCTGTCTTGGAGCTCTCAGCCACCTTCTGGGTGGGCTTGTAGCTCTGTGAAGTATAATATTCAGTAGCCTTGCCGATGATGACGCCAGCCAGCAGACCGACGACGACCGACAGGGAGACTTGCCACCATTGGTTGGTTTCGGTGCCAAACAACCAGGCGAAGATGCCGAAGGTAGCGGCAGCGATCAACACGGCAGCGGTGTTGGTGCCACGTGAGAGGGCGCCCAGCAGTTCCTTCATGCCGGCGTTCTCTTTGGTGCGAACCAGGAAGATACCTATTAATGAAAGCAGCACACCCACGGCAGCGATGAACATCGGGGCGATCACAGCCTTGAACTGGAGCAGTTCACCGGCAGCGCCAGAAGTGGCGGCAGTGGCGAAAGCGGAAGCGCCCAAAGCCATGGTTGCCAGGATGGAGCCAGCGTACGACTCGTAAAGGTCGGCACCCATGCCAGCCACGTCACCGACGTTGTCACCAACGTTGTCGGCGATGGTAGCGGGATTGCGCGGGTCGTCCTCAGGGATGTTGAACTCGGTCTTACCCACGAGGTCGGCACCAACGTCGGCGGCCTTGGTGTAGATACCACCACCCACACGGGCGAACAGAGCCTGTGTGGAGGCACCCATACCAAAGGTCAGCATGGTGGTGGTGATCGTCACGAGGTCGGCCTCAGCGCCCACCATCTCAAGGAGCTTGGTGCCTTTCAACACCAAGAACCACACGGATACGTCGAGCAGGGCCAAACCCACCACAACGAGACCCATAACAGCGCCAGAACGGAAAGCAACCTTCAGGCCGCTGTTCAGCGAACGGCGTGCGGCATTGGCGGTACGGGCCGAAGCGTAAGTGGCGGTCTTCATTCCGAAGAAGCCAGCCAAGCCCGAGAAGAAACCGCCCGTCAGGAAGGCGAACCACACGATGCCGTTCTGCAAGTGGAACAGGCTCATGACGAAAAACACGATCGCCAGCACGATAAAGACGATGATGACCACCTTATACTGTTGCTTCAGGTAGGCCATGGCGCCCTTGCGGACGTGAGCGGCAATCTTCTTCATTAAATCGGTGCCTTCATCTTCCTTCATCATGGACTTGTAGAAGAAAAAGGCGAATGTCAGCGCCAGGATGGAGGCGGCCAACACCCAATAAACTACTGATAATGACATAAATTAATATTTTAAAGATTTAAAGATTCCTTTTAAGAATCTACAAAAGTAGAAACTAATCGAAAGATTTCAAAAACATTTTTCAAAAAAAACACCCATCACGGTTTTTTCTTGGCAAACTTCAGAATTATTACTATTTTTGGCATTTGAAGAGAAGAAGGTTCTCTTTTAACCTATTCATTTGAAAATGAACAAGATTACATTAGAGATCAAGGAACTTTTGTACAGCCAGTCGTCCAGTGGCGCCTACGTGTTGATTTTGGGTGACAAGAACTCCATGCGTCGACTGCCCATTGTCATCGGTGCCAACGAGGCGCAATCCATCGCTTTGGGCATGGAAGGCGAGCAAAACTCACGTCCCCTCACCCACGACCTCTTTAAGAAATTCGCCGAACAATACAGCGTCGAATTGATGGAAGTGGTCATCACCCGTTTCCTCGAAGGCGTGTTCTATGCCATGCTCGTCTGCAAACAAGGCGAGGACATCACCATGATCGACTCTCGGCCATCAGACGCCATCGCCTTGGCCGTCAGGTTCCACTGCCCCATCTCCGCTTACGAGAACGTGATGAACGAGGCAGGCATCGAGATGGAGGAAGTGAAGGACATGGACGCCACGCCCGAATCCGATGACACCGAAGAGGCCGACGAACCTACCGACACCCTCGAGAACCTGACAGTCGAACAGCTCCAAAAGCTGCTCCAGATGGCCATCGACGAGGAGAACTACGAAAAAGCCGCCCAACTCCGCGATATAATTAATTGTAAATCATAAATTCTTTCTTCTAACTTCTGAATTCTAAATTCTTAAAAAATATGAAAGCAATCAAATTCAGACTGATCGTGATGAACTTCCTCATCTTTGCTGTATGGGGAGCTTATCTTTGTTCTCTCGGTATCTATCTGAGCCACATCGAGATGGGTGCCCACATCGGGAGATTTTTTGCCATCCAAGGTATTGTCTCGCTATTCATGCCCGCATTGATGGGCATCGTTGCCGACCGTTGGATCCCCGCCCAAAAACTACTTGGCATTTGCCACTTCCTCGCCGCCGTCTTCATGGCCCTGGCTGGTTACATGGGCATGAAATATGGCAACGAAGTCACCTTCGGTCAGTTGTTCCCTTACTACGCCCTGAGTGTGGCTTTCTTCATGCCGACCATTGCCTTGGGCAACTCTGTGTCATACAATGCCTTGAACCAAGCCGGTTTGGATACCGTGAAAGCCTTCCCTCCCATCCGTGTGTTCGGCACCATCGGCTTCATCCTCTCCATGTGGATCGTCAACTTCACGGGATTCAAAGATGGTTATCAACAATTGTTCGTCTCTGCCGCTTGGGGATTGATTCTCGCCGTTTATTCCTTCACCTTGCCGGATTGCCCTGTCAACAAAAACGTGGAGAGCAAGTCGTTTGTTGACACTTTCGGACTGCGTGCCTTCTCGCTCTTTAAGGATTCGAGGATGCTGGTGTTCTTCATCTTCTCGTTCCTCCTTGGAATGTGCCTTCAAGTGACCAACGGCTTTGCCACCCCCTATCTTGACGCTTTCGGCATCGATGAAAAGTATGTCAACGCTTTCGCAGTGAAGCATAATGTGTTTTTGTCATCGATCTCACAGGTGTCTGAAACCCTGTGCATCCTGTTAATCCCCTTCTTCCTGAAGAAGTTCGGCATCAAGAAGGTGATGCTCATTGCCTTTTTGGCATGGGCGCTCCGTTTCTTCTTCCTGGGAGCAGGCAGTCCGATGGGCTTCGGCCTAGTGTTGCTGATCCTCTCCATGATCGTTTACGGTGTGGCTTTCGATTTCTTCAACATCAGCGGTTCGCTCTTCGTTGACCAGAATACCGACGTCAGCATCCGCAGCAGTGCCCAAGGCGTGTTCATGATGATGACCAATGGTTTAGGCGCCACCATCGGCTCGCTGTGCGCTCAAGCCGTGGTGAACCGTTTCGTGTTCAAGCCTGCGGCTGTCAACCCGAGCTTCGACATCATGACTGGATGGTCAACGGCATGGTACATCTTCGCCGCCTTTGCCCTAGTGGTGGGCATCCTATTTGCCATCCTGTTCAAGTACAAGCACACCCCAGAAAAGGCCTCCTAACTCCTGACTTCTGACTCCTGACTTCTATGAAACAATACCTCGACCTGCTCCAGCACATCCTCGATCACGGCGTCCAGAAAGGCGACCGCACCGGCACGGGCACCATTAGCGTATTCGGCTACCAGATGCGTTTCGACCTCTCGGAAGGATTCCCTTTGGTGACTACCAAGAAGGTCCACCTGAAGTCCATCATTTATGAGTTGCTGTGGATGCTCAATGGCGACACTAACATCCAATATCTGCACGACCATAAGGTCAGCATCTGGGATGAATGGGCCAACGCCAACGGCGACCTGGGTCCCGTGTATGGCGCTCAGTGGCGCAACTGGAATGGTGAGGGCATCGATCAGATCAAGCAGGTGGTTGAGAGCATCAAGACCAACCCGAACAGCCGTAGGCACATCGTCACGGCGTGGAATCCTTCCGTGCTCCCCGACGAGCACGAGAAGGATTTTGCGGCTAACGTAATCGCCGGTAAAGCTGCCCTGCCGCCCTGCCATGCCTTCTTCCAGTTTTACGTGGCCGACGGCAGGCTCTCCTGCCAGCTTTACCAACGCAGTGCCGACGTATTCCTCGGCGTTCCCTTCAACATCGCCTCCTACGCCCTCCTCACCATGATGATGGCGCAGGTGTGCGGCCTGAAGCCCGGCGAGTTCATCCACACCTTCGGCGATGTGCACATCTACAACAACCTCATCGAGCAAGTGAAGACACAACTTTCCAGAACACCACGCCCATTGCCTACCATGCAGCTCAACCCCGAGGTAAAAGACATTTTTAGCTTTAAATACGAAGATTTCACCTTAATTAATTATGATCCTTATCCGGCAATTCGAGGTGAGGTCTCGGTTTAACTGACAACTGATTAACTGAACAACTGAATAACTAACATGACAATATCCATCATCGTGGCGATGGCCAAGAATCGCGCCATCGGCATCAACAACCAGTTGATCTGGCATAACAGCAACGACCTAAAGCACTTCAAGAAGGTCACCAGCGGCCATTGCGTCATCATGGGCCACAACACCTGGCTCTCGCTGCCGGGACAGAAAGCCCTGCCCAACCGCCGCAACATCATCATCTCCGACCGTCTGGACCAAGCTCCGGAGGGTTATGAACTCGCTACCTCAATCCCTGAAGCCATCGAGCTCGTCAAAGACGAAGAGGAAGTCTTCATCATGGGCGGCGGCAGCATCTACGAGCAGTTTCTGCCCAAGGCCGACCGGCTCTACCTCACCCGCCTCGACAAGGAGTTCGAGGCCGATACCTTCTTCCCTTACATCAACTTCGAGAACTGGGACTTGATCGACCTGGAAGTCATCGACGACGATCCGCAGGTGGATTACTCCTACAGGTTTGAGGTCTGGGAAAGGAAGTAAGAAGACAGGAGACAGGAGACAGAAGTCAGGAGACAGAATAAAAGAAGAGGGCGACTAAAAAGGTCGCTCTCTTTTTTTTGTTGGATGTGGAAGATTTTGCTATTTTTGATTTAGGACTATAATTTGGCGAGATGAGAGCCAAAAATAGTCGAGATACGTTCAAAAAGGCCTCTTTTATTGTTCAT
>JAGCPG010000073.1 GCA_017645245.1 Bacteroidales bacterium | reverse complement strand
ACGTATCTCGACTATTTTTGGCTCTCATCTCGCCAAATTATAGTCCTAAATCAAAAATAGCAAAATCTTCCACATCCAACAAAAAAAAGAGAGCGACCTTTTTAGTCGCCCTCTTTTTTATTCTGCCAAGGCGTGACTGATCTTCCGATTGATCTGTAACAACCGTTCGGCATCCAGCTTGACCACCATGCGATCGTAGGTCATCAGGCCATTCAGCTCGGTTTCACAATCAGTGGTCTGGGTGTAAACCGCAGCGGAGAAGCCCTGCTGCACCATCTTATAGAGCTGGTTGGCGTAATCCACGTAGGTATCCGTCACCTTTTCCTCGGTATCGAACTCCACATAGCCCCAACCCTGGTCCTTCACCCAAGTATGGCCTTCCACCTTGCGACCGATGCCGCCGTATTCGCCCAGCACGGTAGCCCTGGTGGGATCATAGAGCACCATCTTCGGCTCGGGATAATGATGCAAGTCCAAGATGTCGCCACAGGGATAGAAGTTGCCGCCCGAAGCGGGATTCACCAATCGAGTGGGATCCAACGATTTGGTCATCTCCACGATTTCAGGGGTCTTGAACTGGCCCCATGACTCGTTGAAAGGCACCCAAACGCCGATGCAAGGCTGCGAGATCAAGCTTTCTATGATTTCTTTCCATTCTTTCTTATAGCAATCCTCCGATTCTTTTGAGCGCAGGCTTTCGGGGCCGTCGAAATATTGGTCGTCTTTCCACCCCGGTCCTCGCCCACCGCTCGGCATGTCCTGCCACACGATCATCCCGAGGCGATCGCAGTGGTAATACCAACGGGCGGGTTCCACCTTCACGTGTTTGCGGATCATGTTGAAGCCCAACTCCTTTGTCTTCTCCACATCGAAAGCCAAAGCCTCATCGGTCGGGGCGGTATAGAGTCCATCGGGCCACCAGCCTTGATCCAAGGGGCCGAAATGAAAGATCGGCCTGCCGTTCAGGGTCAGGCGAACGATGCCGCTGTCATCACGTTGGGTGCCGAAACTCCGCATGGCGAAGTAGCTCCCCACTTGATCCACCGCCTTGCCCCTGCGCAGGACGGTCACCTTCATGTCATACAAAAACGGATGGTCGGGAGTCCAAAGCATGGGTTGCTCAGGCATGATCACCTCCACGGGCTGTCCGCCGAGGGCTTTGCCCTCGGCGACCTTCTGGCCTTCAAAGCTCACCTCCACACGATAGAGGACATCGTCTGAAGCCCCTTTGAAATCAGGCATCACGGTCACCGTGCCCCTTTCAAGGTCAGGGGTGGTTTTCACCGAGGCGATATAGCTCTCCGGCACCGGCTCCAGCCAAACGGTCTGCCAGATACCCGTCACGGAAGTATAGAAGATGCCACGGGGCCTGTTCACCTGCTTGCCGTGAGGGATGTAGGAATCGTCGGTAGGATCCCAAACGCGCACCACCAGTGTATTGGTATTGCCGTTCAAGGCTTGGGTGATATCGAACGAAAAAGGCGTATAGCCTCCCGTATGGCTTCCCACCTTGATGCCGTTCACCCACACGTCGGCCATCCAGTCGACGGCGCCGAAATGCAGCAGCACACGCTGGCCCTTCCAGGCCTTGGGAACGCTGAACTCACGCTGATACCAAAGGGCATGATCGGCTCCGACCGATTTTTGCACCCCCGACAGCGACGACTCGATGCAGAACGGTATCAGAATCTCTCCATCATAAGCAGTTGGCTGTTTCCCCTCCTTCGGGGTGATGGCATAATGCCACAAGCCATTGAGGTTTTTCCATGCCTCCCTGGTCATCAAGGGACGCGGGTATTCTGGAAGCACCTTCTCAGGATTGACTTTATCAGCCCAAGGAGTCTTGATCTTATCCCCCGCTGGGGCGTATTGGGCCATGGCCGCGCAACTGGCCATCATCACAAGCAAAACAAGTGTTTTTTTCATCATGTCAATAGGTTTTGAAATTGTTCAGCGGCTTCCACAAGAGCGGCGACGGCACGCGTAACGACCTCTTGGCACTGGTTGTCAACAAGCATCTGCTCGTAGCATACCCACACCGACGCCCTGTTTTTTCCGGCTTCGTCATATTCATACAATGAGGCCTTCACCACCTTGTAGTTCCAGTTGAGCGTGTTGCAAGCCATCAAGGCTCGGGCGTAGTTTTCATCCGTCACGTCGAAGATGCCTGGCAGGGTCAAGCGAAAAAACTTGGGCTCGTCGGCGTCATGCCACAGCAGGAAGTTCCAACCATCGTACTCGAAGTTGACTCCCACCTTGGAGTTTCGCGCCGCGATGCCCTGTTCTTTCAGGTAGCCGAGCAGCAGGTTTTTTGCCGTGTTTTTCCTTGTCGTCATTTGTGGAATCCGATTTTCGTTTTGGTTGAATAGGTGGGATTCTTGTATTTCAACACGTCCACGAGGATCTTCTGTGAGATCGGCACATCCATGTAAGCGGCGGTCATAGCGGCCTCGTTGACGGTCTCCGTGATGTCGCCAGCCACAAAGTCCTCCGACAGCTTGGCCAGTTCGTCATAGTCGATCTCCTCGCAGGGACGGTTCATAAGGTGTTTCTTGAAGATCTCCTTGCGGGCTTCAAAGTCGGGTTGCGACACATAAAACACCCTATCGATACAGCCTGGGCGCATCACGAAGGGATCCACCTGCTCGGGTTGGTTGGAGGTCACCACCAGCAGGATGCCTTTCTCGGCGCAGTCGCTCATTAAGGTCAGCATGGCCACACTCTCCTTGGTAATGGTCTCCGTGCCCGGATTGGGGATCAGGTACTCAATTTCGTCGATGACAAGCACGAAAGGTGCCTTGAGCGTAGCGGCATCGATGATGCGTTGCAGGTTGTCAAGCGCTCCAGGTTGGTAGATATTGCCGAATTCCGAGCCTTTCAGCACCATGTAGTTGAAGCCCAGTTCCTTGGCAAAGCTCTCAGCCACCAAGCTCTTTCCGCATCCAGGAGGCCCGTACAGCAGGATTCCGTTGACTGGAGGCAGTTGGTACAGCTTGGCCTTTTCTGGGTTTTGCAAAGCAAACATCACCTCCTTGCGAAGCTGTTCCTTCAGCTCATCACGACCGGCCACCAATTCGAAACCGCCGCCAGCACCCGACACGTCTTCGCCCATGACATTTTCAGGAGTCAAACGTTCCAACAAGTTGTCAAAGAAAGCATCCGCCGACTTGAAACGCGAATTCACCCTGAGGGCCAAGGCTTTCTTCATTATTTCCTTCAAGAAGTCGGGCAGATGGATCTCGTCGGTATCGAGCACCAACGGCTCCTTGCGAGCCTCTCTCACCTTGGCCTTCACCAGATTCTGATCGCCGTGGCAGTCGCTGAGATCGATCTCCCAAGGCGCCTTGCCGAAGATCAGGTAATAGAGCAGCGCTCCTACCGAGAACACGTCGGATTTGGGTGTGAAGACACCCCTGAAGGTCTCCGGTGCGCGGAAGAACGGCGCCAGATCACCCAGGAAGAAATTAGGACGGCCCAACACCATGGTCGACACATGCCCTAGATCGATGATGGTGGGCAGCATCATGCCATCGTCCGTTTCCTTCAACATGATGTTCGACGGGGTGATGTCGTTGTGAAGCAAGGCCTTGGAGTGCATGTAACGCAAGCCGTTCAGCACACACAGTGTGATCTGCACGGCATCCTCCACGTCGAAAACGCCGTCTTTCTCCACCGACTGGTCCAACAGCTCGCCTTGATAGAACTCGGTCACCAAATAATGGTAATCCTTGTTGCCTTTGCGGAAACCGCCGTTGTCCACATAACGGATGACGTTGTCGTTCTCCTCCTCGCTCAGCTCCTTGCAGAACACGATCTCAAACACTTCCTTTCCCTTGTAGAGCAACGACGAGCCCATGTTGTCCATGTCGAACACCTTGCAGAAATACATCATGTCGTCACTGCCATACACCGTGTACGACTCGGCGACAGCGCCTTTCTTGACGAACGCATTGACGGTATATTTACCGATTTTATCTCCTTTTTTAAACAAATTCATAGGTCAATATTTCAAATGATAGGTTAAGCCAAAATAAAAACGATCCACGGGCGCCTTGACTTGAATGTCGTTGTCCATCCGGGCCATCGCCTCAAGATGCTGGTGCCTGGTCAGGCGATAATCCACCGACAACACAGTGCGGATGTTGTCCATCACACTCAATTTCGGGTCGTTGAGAAGCCAATGTAGCTCCACCGACAGGGCATACTTGAAACGGCTGTAGGGTGCCTGATAGCTGGCCTGCAACCGATTGCGCCAATACAGCTTCGGGTTGACGCGATAGTCATTCACGCTTTCATCCCTGAAGGTAGCCATCAAACGGCTTCGGTAGGAGAACTTGAACCGCCTGTAGGTCTCAGCATAGTTGACATCCAGCCCCAATCGGCCACGGTTCTCGTAATAGCCTTTGTCGTTGTAACGACGGATGGCACCACCGGTAAGTCCAACATGCATCCTGTTGTGCAGGAAGGGATACTCCAATGCCACCGAGTTGAGCCAGCGGTCAAGTTGGGTGCAGTTGTGGTCGAAACGCAGCTCCTCCTCCACCTCAATGGCCAAATTGCCCACCAATCCTGATTCGTATTTCGCACTCAGGATGGCGCCAAAGTCGGTGCTCCGCTCACTCTGTGCGAATGAGGGAAGCGTCCAGGCAAACAGCAACGCCAAAAGCCATATATGGATTCTGTTCGACATCATACGTTGAAATCCCTGAGTTTGGTGAATGTGCCGATGGTGTTGGCCTCGCCGGGAGCGGGCTTGTACCACACCTTGATGAACGCCGCATCACGCAGGTAGTCGATATGTCCGATTTCTATCTTTTCGATCTTGATGCCGGTGCGCGCTTCCAAATCGGCCTTCAGCTCAGCCTCCTTGTCGGCCTTTACCAGATCGATCTTATCGTAAAGGATCACCTTTTCAGCCATCTGCTTGGCGTGCTTGTTGCCCTCGAAAGCCCAGATGGCTAGGATCACCAAGGCATTGGTGACAAACAGCTCGATGTAACTCGTGGTCAAAGCCTGCCCGTTGATGATGGAAACGCCCATGACGACGAACAGATACGTCATCTCGCGGATGCGCAGCGTCTCGGTTCGGTAGCGTATCATGCCAAAGATGGCGAAGAGCCCGAGGGCGTAGGCCACGTTCATCTTCATGTTGTCCATCAGGGTGATGATCAAGAAGATGACCACGGCAAACATCATGAAGGTGAAGTAATAGTCGCGACGTTGAGATTTCTTGTAATAAAAGCAGCGGATGATGATCCAGCACACGAGGAAGTTGAACACGAAGCGGAAGAGCAGAGTCCAGAAGCTCGTCGAGTCAAACAACGGGACTCCCAGGAAATTGACTTCCGAAACGCCAGCGCCTGCGCCAAACTCACGCGCAATGTCCGGATCGAAACTTGGAGCAGCTTGTAATAGTGTCATCTCTCAAGGATTTAATGATTTCAATTTATTGATTCTTCTGATTTTCTTCTTGAAACGGTTCTGTTTGACCTCAGGTCGGGTCATGGCCGTTCCGATACAGTATTTGCTGATTTTATAAGGCTTGATGCGAAGGTCGAGCAGCACTTCCTTCAACAGCGAGCGTGCCCTACCGTCCTGTTTGAGTTCCATGATCACCAAGGGATCCATGGAGGCGGAGGTCCTCGTCACGAGGTTGTTAAACGCACAGTTGCAGTCGATGGTGAGACGTTCGGTCTTCTCGAAGTTGACCAAGGTGATGCGGTCGAAAGCCGTCTCTAGGTTGGGAAGCAGACTCTCCACGGGATAAGGCTGTTTCTCGGCAAGAAATGCCGATGCTTCGGGATCGTGGATGATGTCGACACCGGGCTTAACTTCAATGCGTTTCTTTTTTGTGCGGCCTTTGTTGGTCTTGTGTTTGACTTCGCAGAAAGTCAACTGTGAGTCGACGTAAGTGCGCACCCTCACCTTGTCGCGAACCAGATGGCGGTCATGGTGGATGGTGTACATCTTCAGGTCGGGTGTGTCGTAATAAACGGTGCTATAGGGCGACAGCCTATGGCCTTCCGCTTCTTGGGCATAGTAATGGTCTCGAACACCCTTGAGGATGGACAAAAGCTCATCTGAGGTCACCAGATATTTGGTGTCGACCCTGTTCATGAGCTTCACATCCTTCATCTCACCAAGGGTAATGGGTTGCATCGAGTTCACTATGTCAAGGATTTCCGGTCTCACCTTGCCACGTATTCGTAAACCTTCACCGACTCCAACTTGCCGTTGGGATAATAATTGAGCTGGCGCGCTTTGCTGCCATCCTCGTTGTACTCGAACTTCCGGATACGCACCACTTTGTCGCGGTCGTTGTATTCGATCTCACGAACCACCTTGGCGCTGACATCGCTGTCGGGCGGATATTCGCTCACCACACGCGACTTTTGGCCATAGCTGGCATATTCGATCTCTTCGATCTTACGTCCGAGCTCGTCGTAAGTGGTCACGTGGTCCAGAAAAGGCATCTTCGATCCCACGGCAGTGTTCCACTCTTTCAGCACCATGCCTTTGCGGTTCTCACGTTTCTGAATGGTGGCCTCGGAGACGGATTGGGAAAAGACGGGCAGCGCCATCCATCCCAGCAAAACGATTAACAAGAGTTTTTTCATGGCTTCATCATTAAACTTGGATTTGGATTCTATAGGTGGTGTCAGGTTCCATCTGGAAGATCTCGTCGGCCCCGACTGTCACAGTGTCGATGCACGGCGAAGGCACTTCATTGAAATCCTGGGTATAAGTAATCACCTCGTAGGAACCCGGCAGTACTTTCTGGAAAGCGAACACGCCATCGAGACCTACGCGCACATCGTCCTGATGGTAGATATCGCCGAGCTTGCGCAAATACACACGATGCTCGTAGGCCCATCCCTCACCACGGGGGCTGGTGTTATGGTAGTATACAGCCCATACCTTGCCAGTGATGACCGAGGTGCCATACGACTTCCCGTCATGGATGTAGATGGTAGGCACTTCTGCCACCTTACCGCGTTCGAGGGTCACGGACTCAGCCACGGCCACCTTCTCGCCTGTCGCCAGCGTGGAGTAGGAAAACACCGTGTACACACCCGGGGTCAGATACTCGAACCGATACATGCCGTTGGGATCAGTCTCGACGTCGTCACCATAGAAGGCCTCATTGCCATAAACGATGAAAACGTCCGTTTTGGCGGCGACCATCGTATCCACATTCAGGTTATAGTCGTCATCGGGATGATGGACCAGTCTCACGTAACCCTGCACCGTGCCGGTGCCGCCTTCACCCTCATGGTCGTTGCAAGCGCCGCAAAGCACCAGCAACAAGGCAAACCCCATGGTTAAAACAGCAATTCTTTTCATAGTTTCAGTTTTTCAATGTTATCACAGGCCTTATTCAGCACCCTTACAAACGATTTCAGATCCTCCTCGGGGATTCCCTCCACAATGTCGTTGAGCGCAGCGATCGCCACCCGCTTGGTATTGTCCTTCATCGCCATCCCAGCATCCGATAGCCTGATGTTGTTGACTCGGCGGTCCGTCGAGTCAACAACACGCTGCACTAGGCCTTTCTTCTCCAAATTGTCGATGAACTGGGTCACCGAGTTCTTGTCCTTCTGGATGATGTAGGCGATCGTCTGTTGGGTCATCTCCCCTTGGTTCCATAAGGTATCCATAACCAAAAACTGTTCCGCAGTGAGGTTGATACCCTCCGATTTGAACACCGAAGCGACATGTTTCTTCAACTTGCAGTTGAGGATGTTGACGAGCACGCCGACCTGTTTGATGAGCATCATGGCGATCAATAGTTATAAGGGATAGCCATGTTGGGCACCTCGGTGCCGTCGTAAACGCCCCTGTCAAGCTTCTCCTTGACCTCCTTGAAGGCGTTGAGCGTATATTCCACATCCTCCATGCTGTGCGCCGCGGTGGGGATGATGCGGAAGATGATCATGCCCTTGGGAATGACGGGATAGGTCACCACTGAGCAGAAGATACGGTAGTTCTCGCGCAAGTCTTTGGCGATGTTGGTGGCTTGCACCACGTCGCCCTTCACATGCACCGGCGTCACGCAGGCCTCGGCGGGACCGATGTCGAATCCCATGTCGCGGAAGCCATTCTGCAAGGTACGGGTCACCTTCCAGAGCTGGGCACGCAGACGGTCGCCCTCCTCGCCACGAATGATCTCCAGACGCTTCTCGCAGCCTTCCACGATGGCCAGCGGCAAGCTCTTGGCGTACATCTGTGAACGCATGTTGTAGCGCAAGAATTCAATGATATGCCTTGGACCGGCCACAAAGCCGCCGATGATGGCCATGGCCTTGGCGTAGGCGCCGATATAGAGGTCCACTTCGTCCATCACCCCGAAATGCTCAGAGGTGCCGCGACCCGTAGGTCCCATCACACCGAAGCCGTGAGCGTCATCGATCAGGATGCGGAAGCTGTATTTCTGCTTCAGCTTCACGATGCCGGCCAGGTCGCCCAAAGCGCCCGTCATGCCGTACACGCCCTCGGTGATGACGAGGATGCCGCCACCAGTCTTCTCCACCACCTCGGTAGCCACCTGAAGCTTCTTCTCCAAGTCGCCCATGTCGTTGTGGCGGTATTTGTATTTGTTGCCCAGATGCAGGCGGATGCCGTCGAGCAGGCAGGCATGGGCCTCGTTGTCATACACGATGACGTCGTGGGGACTGGTCAGGGTGTCGATGGTGGACACGATGCCCTGATAGCCGAAGTTGAACAGATAAGCGGCTTCCTTCTTCTCGAAGTCGGCCAGTTCCTTCTCAAAATGCTCGTGCATGCGGGTCTGGCCCGACATCATGCGGGCGCCCATCGGAGCGGCAAGGCCCCAGCGGGCAGCACCTTCGGCATCAGCCTTGCGAATGGCCGGATGGTTGGCCAAGCCAAGATAATTGTTCAAACTCCAGCAAAGCACCTCTTTGCCATTGAAAACCATACGTGGACCCAGTTCGCCTTCCAGGCGCGGGAATGCGAAATAACCGTCAGCGCGCTCACGATACTGTCCGATCGGACCGCCGGAGTCCTTAGCTATTCTTTCAAAAATATCCATTGTATTACTTTTTAGAGATTAAAACTTACAAAAATAGTAAATATATTGATAATCCCAACGGACATATTTATTACTTTTGCAAAAAAGAAGGAAAAAAATGTTGGATTTAAAAGGCAAATATGCCATTGTGACAGGTGGAGGCACGGGCATCGGCCGCTCCATCGCCATCCATCTGGCCAAGGAGGGCTGCAACCTGATCCTCACGGGATTGGGCCTTGATGATCTGAACAAAGCCAAGGACGAGTGCGAGACCTTGGGCGTTAAGGCATGGGCCACGGAAACCCGGCTCGACGACTACGCCTCCATCGATGCTTTCCATGATTTCGTGACTGGCCTTGGCGTGAACATCGACCTTTTCGTCTTGAACGCCGGCATCTCGCAACGCGAGAAGGCATTGGACACCGACTTCAGCGTAGATGAGAAAATCCTGAAGATCGACTTCCTGAGCGGCGTTTATCTAGTCAAGAAGTTTGGCGACATGATCAAGGCCTCGGAACACGTGCAATTCTCTGTAACCACCTCATTGTCAGGATTGTTCGGATTCCCGCTGCGCTCAGCCTATTGCGCTGCCAAGCACGCTTTGTTCGGCTTCTACGAATCGTTGGAGCTGGAGTACCCCAACATCAACGTCACCTTCCTGATCCCAGGACGCATCAACACCCAGATCAGCAAGAGCGCCCTGATGGGCGACGGCACTGCCCACGCCAAGATGGACGCTGGGCAGGCCAACGGTCTTGACGTTGAAAAATGCGGTGCCATCGCGGTGCGGGCCATCAAGCGGCAGCGGCACCGCAAGCTCATCGGCAAGACTGAATTGTTGATGGCGCACATCCACAAATGGTGCTTACCCCTTTATTACAAACTATCCAGAAAAATCTCAGCGACATGAAAGAAAAAGTGATCTGTGGCATACAGCAAGTGGGCATCGGAGTCAACGACTTCGTGGAGGCTTGGAAATGGTATTATGACAACTTCGGCTTCGAGGTCAAGATCGTCGACGACGAAGGCGTGGCGGAGCGCATGCTGCCTTACACTGGAGGCAAGCCCCAACCCCGTCGCTCAGGCATCGCCGTCAACATACGCGGTGGCGGAGGCTTCGAGATCTGGCAACCCAAAGGCCGTGAGCTGAACTACCTGAAAGAGCCGCTCCGTCTGGGCGACCTCGGCATCCTCATCGCCAAGGTCAAGACGGCCGACATCGAAACCGCTCACAACACCTTCATTAATAAAGGTGCCGATGTCATCAGCGAGATCTTCACCGCTCCGACGGGCCAGAAGCACTTCTTCATGAAGGATCCCTACGGCAACCTGTTCGAGCTAGAGGAGGACGGTTATGTCTTCGTCGACGAGAAGAAGACCACCGGCGGTGCCAACGGCGCCGTCATCGGTGTGAGCGACATGGAACGCTCCCTCCCTTTCTACATGAAGCTTCTCGAATACGACAAAATAGTTTTTGATCAGACGGCAGTGTTCGACGACTTAAAGGCCTTGCCTGGGGGAGAGCAAAAGCTGCGCCTCGTCATCCTCGAGCGTTCCAAGCCTATCGAGGGACCGCTCAGCCAGATCATGGGCACCTCTCATCTGGAGCTGATCCAAGCCGTGGACGGTCCGGGCAAAAAACTCTACGAAGGCCGTTACTGGGGCGATCCGGGCTACATCCACCTCTGCTTCGACGTGCGCAACATGGCGGCCGTCAAAGCGGAGACCGAGGCCATGGGACATCCCTTTGTGTGCGACAGCGGTGCCGACTTCGGCATGGGCGAGGCCAACGGACACTTCACTTACATTGAAGATCCCGACGGCACTCTTATCGAGTTGGTCGAGACCTTCAAGATTCCGATCATCAAAAAGATCGGGCTGTACCTGAACCTTGCCAACAAGGACGACCACAAGCCGCTCCGCATCTTGAAGCTGTTGCGGTTCGCCAAGGTGAAACGCGAGAACATAAAATAAAAAAAGCCGAGGTTTTATCTCGGCTTTTTTCTTGTAAAGCTATGCTTTATTTCTTGACACCCAGCTTAGCCTTGACGTCCTTGGAGGCGTCGATGGCATCAGCACCCAGATAGACAAGGGTACCGGCGGCGTTGTCGATGATATAGGTGTAACCCTTTTCCTTACCCACGTCGTTGATGGCTTTTTGAACCTTCTCGAGGACGGGCTTCAACAGCTCCTCTTGCTTGTTGGCCAGCTCCTCATCGGCGTTGGCGCGGAACTGCTGGATGCGGTTTTCCATATCTATGATTTCCTTTTCCTTGGATTGTTTCACCAGGTTTGACAGTGAAGCTTGGTTGGCCTCATAGTCCTGAACCTTGTTCGAATATTCAGTCAGCATGGTTTGCAGCTGCGCCTGAAGCTCGTTATAGAAGTTCTCCAAGTTGGTTTTGATCTTGGCGCTTTCAGGCATGGCTTCCAAAATCTCCGCGGAATTGACATAGGCAATCTTCATTTGGGCGTTCGCCACTCCAGACAACAGGAAGAGCGACACTCCCAGGAACAATACTTTGAAATACTTTTTCATCTTATGGTTTTCTTTTAATTGATAATTCTTCATGAATTGAGGGCGCAAAGATAGCAAAAAACCCGATATGTTGAATCAGTTTTTACTTTTTTCCGGATTTCGGCTCTGAGGTCTTTCCACCAGCGGGTGTGCTTGTCTTGCCTGAAGCACCGGCTGCATTAGCGCGTTTGCGGTCTTCACGACGGACAGTCTGCATCACGTTGCTCAGCTGGTCGAGGACGTCATCGCTGATATCCACTTTGTCAGAAGCATAGAGGATGGAAGTGCCTGAAGCCAAATCAAAGACGAAGGTGTAGCCCTTGGTCTGGGAAAGCTCGGTCAAGGCTGTGTAGATCTTCTCCTGAATGGGCTGCACCAGCTCTGTGCGCTTTTGATACAGCTGGCCTTCAGCGCCGAAATACTGCATCTGAAGGTTCTTGGCTTCCTGCTCCTTATTAATGATTTCCTGCTCGCGGGCACGTTTTTGGTCCTCGGAGAGGAGCACCATCTCGGTCTGGTATTTCTGGTACATCTCAGAAACCTTGTTGTACAAAGCCTTCACCTCGTTCTCCCATTTGGTGGAGAGGGTGTTGAGCTCTTCCTGGGCATCGCCGTATTCAGGGATGTTACTCATGATGTAATCGGAATCGACATAGGCAAATTTCTGTCCGCCAATCTGCGCGTTGGCGCCAATGACGCTGCAGCATACAACGGCTGCGGTCAATAGCAATGATCTTAATGTTTTCATTTTATTCTGTTTATTTGTTTTCCAAAATTTGATTCTAATCAATAACCATGCCGATATTAATCGATGGAGCCTCCGATGGAGAAGTGGAACTGGCTGCCAGCGGCGCTCTTGTTGCTCGGCACCTGATCGAAGCCATAGCCCCAGTCGAGACCGAGGAGTCCGAACATCGGCAGGTAGATTCGCACGCCAAGACCGGCGGAACGATACACCTTAAACGGATTGAAGTTCTCAAAGCCGATCCAGCAGTTACCAGCCTCCACAAAGCTCAGGGCATAAATGGTGGCCGAAGGATTCAACGACAAGGGGTAACGCACCTCCATGGTATACTTGGCGAAGATATTGCCACCCGTCAGGTTGCTGTTGCTGGCGCTCGGGGTGAGCGACTCGTTGGAGTAACCTCTCATGCCGATGATCTCACGACTGTCGAACATGCTTCCGCCTGACGAGAGACCGTCGCCGCCGAGATAGAAACGATGGAACGGCGTGGGGCCTATCTTGTCATTGTAATAGCCGAGGTAGCCGAAGCGCACACGGGTCATCAACACCAGCTTATCATACAGCTCGGAATACCAAACCGCCTTGAACTTCCACTTGTGCATCTCAATCCATTTGTACTTTTCGTCTTCCGTCAAAGTTGTATAGTCCTTGTTCGTAAGCAGGGAATACGGAGGCGTAAGTTCCAAGGAGAGCTGAACCTCCGAGCCGTTTCGCGGATAGATCGGTTGGCTGACGGAGCTACGGCCTATGGTGAAGTTGTAGCTGATCAAATTGAAGAGGCCATTGCCCGATCCGAAGTTGTAGATGCTGCTATAGTTTTTCAGACGATAGTTCATGTATGAGACGCCCTGATAGAGCGTGAAGTAGTCGTCAGGCCAAGTCAGGCGCTTTCCGAGACCCAGTGAGACACCAGTCATGCGGAAGTAACCGAAGTCCTCGTCCTTTCTTTCCTTACCGTTGCTATAGAACGACTGATAGACCGAAGTCGTCAACGAGTTGGGTTTGCGGCCGCCCAGCCAAGGCTCTGTGAACGAGGCCGCATAGTAGATGTATCGGGTGCCGTAAGTGGAGACTTGGATGGAGAATTTCTGTCCGTCGCCGCCTGGGATGGGTTTCCAGGCATCCTTCTGGAACAGGTTCCTCATGGAGAAGTTGTTGAACGATACGCCTGCCGAGAGGATCAGCATGTTCAAGCCCCAGCCTGCGGAGAACGACACCTGGTCAGCGCTGGCCTCCTCCACCTGATACTCGATGTCAACCGTATTGTCCTTGTAGTTGGGCTTCACATCAGGATTGATGGATTCCTGGTTGAAGAAGCCCAAAGTGGCAAGCTCCCTGACGGTACGCATCACATCGCTGCGGCTGAAGAGCTGTCCGGGACGGGAGTACATCTCACGAATCACCACATAGTCGTTGGTTTTGGTATTGCCTTTCAGGCTCACATTGCTAATACGGGCCTGCTGGCCTTCCTGCAAACGGATCTCCAAATCGATGGAGTCGTTCTCCACGCTGACCTCCACGGGATCGACCCTAAAGAAGAGGTAGCCGTCGTCCATGTAAAGCGACGAGATGTCGAGCGAGGTCTCGCTCATGGTCAGGTTGGCGTTCAGCAGTTCCTTGTTATAGACATCGCCGGACTTGATGCCGAGGATGCCGTCCAAGGTCTCGCTGGAGTATTTGGTGTTGCCCGTCCAGCTGATGTTGCGGTAATGGTAAAGGTTACCCTCATCGATCACCAGGTCAATGCCGATGTTGCCGTCCTCGCGGTTGTAGACCGAATCCCTGACGATGATGGCGTCGCGGTAGCCTTTGGCGTTGTATTTGGCAATGATGTTCTTCTTGTCCTCCTCATAGTTGGACTCCAAGAACTTGGAACTCTTGAAGATGCGCGGACGGTAGTTTTCGTAGAAATATTCCTCCACATCCGTGATGGCCTTGAGGGGTTTCAGGGTCACTGCATCGGCAACGGCGTTGATCACCATGGGACCGAGCGGATCGAGCGGATTGAAAACGCCTTTCTCCTTGGTCTCCTTCATGGAGGAGAGGATCTGAGCATCAGAGAGGCCTTCGTTTCCCGTGATGTTGATCTTGCCGATCTTCACCTTCTTGCCCTTGTCCACGTCGATGACAAGATCCACGTAGTGATCTCTGGTGGTGTCGGGCACTTGCTTGATGTCGACCACCGCATTGTAATAGCCTTTGTCAGCATAGTAATCCTCGATGATGCGGCGGGTCTTGTTCTCGAGGTGGTTGGTGGCGATGTCGCCTCTGGTGATGTTGATCTTGTTGCGGATGTCATCGGCTTCCGACTTCTTGATGCCGTTGAAGGAGAACTTCGACACACGGGAGCGTTCCTGGACTACGAACTGCAGGAAGATCTTGTCGCCCACGATGTTGGTGGCGTTGACCTCCACATCCTCAAACATGCCCTGCTCCCAGATTTTGCGGATTGCCTGGGCGATGTCGTCGCCTGGAATGGTGATCTCATCACCCACCCTGAGTCCCGAGATCAGGCTGAGGACGTTCTTGTCGACATAGCTCGTACCATCCACGGTGATGCCGGCAATCTCGTATTTCTTGGGACTGCTGTAGTCGATGTCCGACAGGTCGTCGCCGATCTTGATCTGAGCCCGAACGGGGTTGGAGACAAGTAGGGCGAAAAGACCCAAAAAGAAAAACAAGGTTTTATGCGGTAAAATTCTTTTCATTGTCATTTGCTCAGTTGTTCGCTGGTCTTGCCGAAACGGCGTTCGCGATGTTGGTAATCCACAATGGCCGCATACAGGTCTTCCTTCCTGAAATCCGGCCAATATTTGTTGGTAAAATAGAGTTCGGAGTATGCCAGTTGCCACATCAAGAAGTTGCTGATACGGAGTTCGCCGCTGGTGCGGATGAGCAACTCCGGATCGGGCATGCCCGCTGTGACGAGCGAGGCGGCGAAGGTGTTTTCGTCAATGTCCTCAGGATTCATCTTGCCGTCCTTCACCTGCTGGGCGAGCTTGCGGGCGGCTTGGGTGATGTCCCAGCGACCCGAGTAGCTCAAGGCCAGGTTGAGTTCCATGCGTTTGCAATGCTTGGTGGCGTCAATGAGTTCCATCATCTTGTCGTAGATCGGCTTGGGCAGGCGAGCCAAGTCGCCACGTACCATGAAGCTGACATCATTCTTGAGCAAGGTCTCCCGCTCATTGACCATGGATTCTCCAAACAGCTTCATCAGGCCGCCGACTTCATCCATGGGACGGCTCCAGTTTTCGGTGGAAAAAGCATAGAGCGTCAGGTAGGACACCCCCAGCTCGGCGCAAGCCTCACTGACCTCGCGCACCGATTTGATGGCACTTCGGTGGCCGAAGATACGCGGTTTGCCTTGTTCTTTAGCCCAACGCCCGTTGCCATCCATGATGACAGCGATGTGTTTTGGCAAGCGCTCAATATTGATTTGTTCTTTCAGTGACATATCATTCTACAGTCATTAGTTTACAAGCGGAAGTATTGGGAATCACAAACTTCCAGGTAAGGGAGAGGTTAATCATGCCGAACCAGTCGTTGTTTTGGGTGTTGCCGCGTTGTTGTTGGGCATGGAAATTTCCCGTGGGATCGGAGATGTCATAACCCGCTACAACCTCATGGGCATTATCGGCAGGATAAAGACTACTCACGTCGTCCAGCTCGTCCGTAAAGGTATAGTGCATCCGCCATTCAGCGGTGGCTGCCAAGTGCTTGGAAAGCGATAGCTTGCAGCCTACGCCGAAGGGAATGGAGAAGGAATTGGCGTTTTTGAGAGAAATCTTATCGACTTCAGAAATCTTGGTGAACGGTTTCGTTTCATAGAAAAACGTCGAAAAACCGCCGAAGATATAAGGCGAAATCGTGTTTTGGAGGTGACCCGTGTAATAATCCAGGAAGTTGAATTCGACCATAACGGCGAAATCGTTTACCGTGGATTGGAAGGTCAGGTCCGCCTCGGGGCGCCATGCCGTGATGGAGTCGCATGCCCTGATCTTGCCACGGGTGTAGTCAATTCGGAACGACCAACGCGAATTGTAGTTGTAACGGGCCAAAACGCCCCAGTCATAGCTGAACTGGTTAAACTCCTTCCATTTCCACTGACCGAGATGCCTCCAGACGTTCAGTTCACCGACGTATGAAGTGGCACCGAAATGAGGTCCCACTTCGATGGTTTGCGGATTCTGGGCATACGCACGATGCCCCGCCTGACCCAATAAAATCAAGCAAAACGCCATCAGCCATAAACACAGTCTTTTCTTCATGGTTTCAAAAGTTTGCAAAGTTAAGACTTTTTATTTATGTGACAACGCAAGAAATCAATTTCTATTGTCTTTCCCCCATGAGAGTTTGTTACGGATGGTGCTGAAGAAATCGGTGCCTTCCATCCTGACGGTATGGATGCAGAAATCTGCCTTGCGGACGACCAGTTCCACTGTGGTGTCCAAGGCGCACACCCGGGAGTCCATGCTGAACACGAACTTTTTCTCGCGGCCTTCCACATGGATGCGGACCTCACTGTCGTCGGGGATGACGATGGGTCGCACCGTAAGGTTGTGGGCGGCAATCGGGGTGATGACGAAGCTATGCGAGTCGGGTGTGAGGATGGGGCCACCGGCACTCAGCGAGTAGGCCGTGGAACCGGTTGGGGTGGCCATCAGGATGCCATCGCCCCAGTAAGTGTTGAGGAAAAGGTCGTTGACAAACACCTTGACGGAAAGCAACGAGTGCTCGGGATTGCGGATGATGTTAATCTCATTGAGGGCATAATTGACCGCGTCGTTGAAGACCCCTTGCGGCGACACCAGCTCCAGCAAGGTGCGGCTCTCGGTGGTGTAGCGACCGGCGAGGATCTGGCCGATGGTTTGGTGGATTTCCTCCTTAGCCACGCTGGAGATGAAACCCAGCCGACCCATGTTGATGCCCAGCATGGGGATGCCCGAGGCTCCCACCAACGGCACCGCATCGAGCATGGTGCCGTCGCCACCGATGGAGAACAACAGGTCGGCATGGCCGTCGAGTTCCTCGTGTTTGGCAAAACAGGGCAGGTTGAACTCCTCTGGGAGGCACTTGGCAAAAGGCTGATAAACCATCACCTCCACTCGGTTGTTGAGCAGCTCTTGGATCAGCTGACGCATGTATCCAAGGTTATCAGCAGCGATGGTCTTTCCAAAGATGGCAATTCTCATGGCGTGGCATATTAAACGTTCAGGTAACGCATCAAAAGCGAGTAGCGATCCAGCAGGTCGCTGTTCTCTTCGGGCGAACTGAAAGTATTCAAAATGTTATAGTTATAGCGGTAAAAACTCTTGATGATGGCTGTACAGTCGGCTTGGTTGACCAGGATGCTGACCAAGATCCGTCCGGGATCCTCAGGGATGTTGTCCACCGTCAGACCCAAAATCTTGGCGTCGTTCTCCTCCACGATCCTGGCGATCTCCGAAAGGCTGTAGTCGTAGGCGCCCATCTCCAGCTGGATGAGGCAGGAGGCTTCCTGTTCCAGCTTTTTCATCAACAAATCCTTAATCGTCGGTTCCATAGCTCCAATCTTCGTTGTTGTACATTCTCAAATAGTTGTTGTAACGCCAGTCGGCGATTTCGCCCCGTTCCACGGCCTCCTTGACGGCACAACCCGGCTCGTGGGTATGGGTGCAGTTGTTGAAACGGCACTCGCTCATCAGGCCTCGCATCTCGGGAAAGCGCTGAGCCAGCGTCTCGGTCTCCATGTCGTAAAGAGCAAACTCCTTGATACCCGGCGTATCCACAATCCAAGAGCCGAATTGCAGGCGGTGCATCTCAGCGAAAGTGGTGGTGTGCTTGCCTTTATTGTGCACATCCGAGATCTCACCGATACGCAGATTTTGACTGGGATCCAAGGCGTTGACCAAAGCCGACTTCCCTACGCCTGAATGGCCCGAGAAAAGGCAGATCTTGCCCTGCATCAAAGCCTTCAGCTCCTCCAGTTGGAAGCCCGTCTTCGCCGAAACACCGAACGAGGTGTAACCGATACCGGAATAGTATTCGATCAGCTCCGCCATCTCCCCGATCTGGTCGTCGGTGTAAAGATCCAGTTTATTGAAAACCAATGCCGTAGGGATGTGATAGGCCTCAGCGGTGACCATGAAACGGTCGATAAAGCCCGTGGAGGTGCGGGGTTGGGCCACGGTGGCCACGATGATGGCCAGGTCAATGTTGGCGGCGATGATGTGGGAGGCTTTGCTCAGGTTGACCGACTTGCGGACGATGACGTTGTTGCGTGTCTCGATCCGCTTGATGACTCCTGTCTCCTTACCTGGCTCTTGCTCAAAAACCACGTTGTCGCCCACTGCCACAGGGTTTGTCGAACGCAATCCATCGAGGCGTATCTTGCCCCGCAGACGGCACTCCCATTGGCGTCCCGTTTCGTCGAGGACGATGTACCAGCTTCCCGTTGACTTGATGACTTTACCGTTCATAAAAGTGCAAAGGTAGCCATTTTAGTTGAAAGTTGAAAAAATACCATCGAAAAATATTCATACAAATTTCAAAATATATGATTATTGAATTATTTGGTATATAAAACGAATTGCTAATTTTGCATTAATTAAATTTTTAATTATGAATGACGAAATCTTATATCAGATAGCCATCACGCTGATCCCAGGTATCGGTGACATCAGCGGAAAGAAATTCATTGCTTACTGCGGTAGCGCGGAGGCTGTTTTCAAAGAAACCAAAAAGACGCTGGAGAAAATCAACGGGATGCGTGAGGTGACAGTGGATGCCTTATGCAGTCCGAAGGACCTGCTGAAGCGCGCCGAGCAGGAGGTGGAATTCATCGAGAAGAACGGCATCAAACCTTTGTTTTATTTGGATTCGGACTATCCACGACGGCTCTTACAATGCGACGACAGTCCTATGATGCTGTATTTCAAGGGAAACACGAACCTGAACGCCTGTCGGGTGGTGGCCGTCGTAGGCACTCGAAACATCACCGACTACGGCAAGGAAAACTGCATCCAGCTGGTGAACGACCTTGTCGAAGACCATGTACTTATCGTCAGCGGGTTGGCCTACGGTGCCGACACCATGGCACATCGCACCGCGGTGAAGACGGGGATCCCAACGGTAGGCGTGCTGGGCAATGGGTTTCAGCAGATCTACCCTGCGGCCAACAAGAAGCTGGCAAGCGAGATGCTGGCCAACGGCGGGCTGCTCACCGAGTGCATGAGCGGCACCCTACCCGATCGGGAAAACTTCCCTCGCCGCAACCGCATCATCGCAGGCATGGCCGATGCGGTCATCGTAGTCGAATCAGCCTTGAAAGGCGGCTCGCTGATCACCGCCGACCTGGCCAATTCCTATAATCGCGACGTGTTCGCCTTCCCCGGACGCATCAAAGACATTTACAGCCAAGGCTGCAACTACCTGATCCGCACCAACCGAGCCCATCTCATGGAGAGTGTGGCCAACCTGCGTTACGTGATGCGCTGGGAGCATCGGCAAACGGACGAACATCAGACAGCGCTTTTCAGGGAACTTACCAAAGAGGAAAAGCTGATCATGGACTGCTTTATCGGCAAGATCGTGGTCAACCTCGATGATCTGATCGTCAACACCGGACTGCCCACCACCAAACTGGCGAGCCTGCTGCTGAATTTGGAATTCGACGGTATTGTGATGGCGCTTCCGGGGAAACGGTATCAACGTTGTTAATCAAGTTTCAGCACGGCGAGGAAGGCCGACTGGGGCACCTCCACATTGCCGATCTGACGCATGCGTTTCTTGCCCGCCTTCTGCTTCTCGAGCAGTTTGCGCTTACGCGATACGTCACCGCCGTAGCACTTGGCGGTCACGTCCTTGCGCACCTGACGCACCGTTTCACGGGCGATGATCTTGGCACCGATAGCCGCCTGAATGGCAATGTCGAACTGATGTCTTGGAATCAATTCCTTCAGTTTCTCGCACATGCGCCGACCGAAGTCGTAGGCATGGCCGCGATGGATCAAGGTGGAAAGGGCATCGACCGACTCGCCGTTAAGCATGATGTCAAGCTTCACTAAGTCGGCATCTTGATAACCGGCGATATGGTAGTCGAACGAGGCATAGCCTTTGGAGATGGACTTCAGCTTGTCGTAGAAGTCGAAAACGATCTCGCTCAGCGGCATCTGGAAGGTCAGCTCCACACGGTCGGTGGAGAGGTAGACCTGGTTCTTGAGCACGCCACGGCGCTCGATGCAGAGTGTCATGATCGGACCCGTGAACTCGTTCTTGGAGATGATCTGGGCTATGATATAAGGCTCTTCGATATGGTCGATCTTGGTAACCTCGGGCAGACCGCTGGGGTTGTGCACCTCAATCATCTCGCCGTCGGTCTTGAAACACTTGAACGAGACGTTAGGCACGGTGGTGATCACGTCCATGTCGAATTCACGGTCGAGGCGTTCCTGGACGATCTCCATGTGGAGCAGCCCCAAGAAACCGCAACGGAAGCCGAAGCCCAAGGCCGCTGACGACTCAGGTTCCCACACCAACGAGGCATCGTTCAACTGCAGTTTTTCAAGAGAGGCTCGCAGTTCCTCATAATCATCCGCATCCACGGGATAGATACCTGCAAACAGCATCGGCTTGACGTTCTCGAATCCCTCCACGGGCTTATCACAGGGACGTTCCACGTGGGTGATGGTATCGCCCACCTTGACCTCCTTGGAGGTTTTGATACCCGAAATGATATAGCCCACATTGCCTGCCGAAAGTTCCTTCATCGGTGCTTGATGCAGCTGAAGCACGCCAATTTCGTCGGCATTATATTCCTTCCCCGTGGCGAAGAACTTCACCAGATCGTTGGTGCGGATGGTGCCGTTCATGATGCGGTAATAGGCGATAATGCCGCGATAGGAGTTGAACACCGAGTCGAAGATCAAGGCTTGCAGGGGAGCATTGGGATCGCCTTTAGGTGCCGGGATGCGCTCCACGATGGCATCGAGGATGGCGGGTACGCCTTCACCTGTACGAGCACTCACCTTAAGGATCTCCGAAGGATCGCAACCCAACATATCCACCATCTGGTCCTCCACGATGTCAACCATGGCACTGTCCATGTCGATTTTGTTCATCACAGGGATGATCTCCAGATCGTGTTCCAAAGCCATGTAAAGGTTGGAGATCGTCTGGGCTTGAATGCCCTGAGTGGCATCGACCACCAGCAGGGCGCCTTCGCAAGCCGCGATGGAGCGTGAGACCTCGTAAGAAAAGTCCACGTGGCCGGGAGTATCGATGAGGTTGAGGGTATAGATCTCGCCCTTGTATTCATACTTCATCTGGATAGCGTGGCTCTTGATGGTGATGCCGCGCTCACGCTCGAGGTCCATGTCATCGAGCACTTGGTCAACAAGTTCTTTCTCGCTGACGGTCTTGGTAAGCTCAAGAAGACGGTCGGCCAGGGTGGATTTGCCGTGGTCGATATGTGCGATGATGCAAAAGTTTCGGATGTTTTTCATGGGCTGCAAAAGTACGAAAAAAACTTCAGACTCAGAGCGAGAGGTCAATTTTCGTTGTTAGCGTTCCCTTCTTTCGATCACTTCCTTCAGGCGATAGCGATCACCCGTTGCCTTGCCGATGGCGTCGATGAACTGCCGGTCATAACCTGGAGTATCATAGCCCCAACGGGTGAACTGTCCGTTCTCATCGGTATGTTTCACGATTTGGTCGTTGTATTTCACAATGAGGTATTTGGCCAGTTTGTCCCAGCGCTGCATCATCTTTTCCGTATAGGCAACGCTTTTGCGGTTCAGATAGCTCTGCCGATCGGCGGGCATCATATCCTTGATTGCGGCAAGCACACTATCCTGATCGGCGAAATAATAGTCTTCAAGCTCCTTTTGGGCCTTGCGCAGATCGCCGATCATTAAGGAATATCGCGGATAGATCATGTTGGCCACCCAATTGTTCATCCAGAAGGCCGACTTATCGCTGAATTCGTTGCGCGGGTTGTTTTCTGGACGGAAAGCATCCGGGACCTGTGTGATACAGCAGTAAAGCGGCACGTAAGCCACCATATTGGCATCGTCGCAGTTGAACCATGTGACACCACCCACATCGTCAGGCAGCCACGAGCGCATCTGGCAAGTCATGGTGAAACCCGACTGTTGGCAAGCGATGGGACGCTCGCGGAAATAAGCGACACTGTCACTGTCTTTGAAATGCATGGGCAACGGGCGGATGGGCATGCCCCAAGGACCGGCTGTCATGTCGGCAGTCATATCGAGGGCGTTGCCTTCAAAATGGTCGCGCATATCATTTTGCAAATCTCTCATTGACAAAGGTTTATCAGGTTTGATCCAGAGCGGCAGATGGTCGCATTGATCGAAGTCGCCGTTGATGTAAGGCAGGTATTTATCCATTTCCTCATGGCTGTAATGATGGCGGAAGAAACTCCACACGCGGGCATCGGCGTAGCGCACATTCTCGAAGTCGATGGGGCAATAGGCCTCGCGGAACGAGAAATCGGCGTCTTTGCCACTGAAGAAGCCTTTTTCGCGGGCGAAAGAGATGACATCGTAGGCATAGATGCACTCCACCTCGGGTTTATTGATTTTAGCGAGTTGTTTGCTGTTGATGCTCCTCCCCTTTTCCTGCGGGAACTGCCTGATTCTACTCAGATTTGCATGGGCGCAGATGCAGTCATCCGGGATGCGTAACGCCACCCAAACGGCGCCTTTGCGGTCGGGGCCTTTGCCGATGATTTCCATGATCCAGGCTTCGTTGGGGTCGCAGATGGTGATGGTCTCGCCGCTGCTGTTGTAGCCATATTCCTCCACCAGCTCAGCCATGCATTTGATGGCTTCACGAGCTGTTGAGGAGCGTTGCAACGCCAATCGCATCAAGCTGAAATAGTCGAGCAAGCCGTCACGGTTCACTAGTTCCAGTCGACCGTCGAAGGTCGTTTCCACGATAGTCACTTGACGTTCATTCATCAGGCCCACCACGTTATAGGTATAAGGCACCTGCTTCACGTATTGCCCTTCATGCGATGGGCCCCATCCGTGGATGGCGATCAGCTCGCCCTCGGCATGTTGACCGGGAGGACTATAGGATAATGAACCGGAGAACCCGAAACCGTCACAGTTGTAAGTACACATCACACTACCGTCAGCAGAGGCTTTCTTGCCTACGATGAGGTTAGTGCATGCCCAGGCCGACTGGAAGCCCAGAGCGATAAATAGGGTTAGAAGGAGTTTTTTCATAAGTTCTTTTTGAATTATCAATTACAAAGGTACGTTTTTTTTGTATTTTTGAACCAGAAAAACAAAAATTATGAGAAGAAGCATTGTTTTGGTCTTGATGCTATTGACGTTGGTGCTGACCGCTTGCGGGCATCATCAGGAGCTTTCGGTGATGACCTATAACGTGCGTCATTGTGCCGGCATGGACCTGGTGGTGGATTATGACCGCACTGCAGCTGTGATCATCCGGCAGCAGCCCGACGTGGTCGCCCTTCAGGAGTTAGACAGCATGACCGGTCGCAGCGGGCGTTGTGACCAGTTGGGCGAATTGGCCCGTCGCACTGGGTATGAGCCCGTCTTCGGCGCCGCCATCGACTACGACGGCGGCAAGTACGGTGTGGGCATCCTTAGCCGAGAGAAGCCCTTGTGCAGGAAGACCATTCCTTTGCCCGGCGAGGAGCCGCGCGTGCTGTTGGTGGTGGAGCTGAAGGACTATGTGATGGCCTGCACCCACCTCGATTTGGAGGAGGAATCCCGGTTGGCCTCTGTGCCTTTGATCCTAGAAGAAGCCCGGCGTTGGCAGAAGCCTTTCTTTTTGGCTGGTGACTGGAACGACGGTCCTGACTCCGCTTTGTTGCAGGAGCTGAAGAAGTATTTCACTGTGTTAACTGCGGGTGAGCCCTCCTTCCCTGCCGACGAGCCGGTGGACTGTATCGACTACATTGCCATTTTCAAGGATGGGAAGGCCAAGGTGTCGGAATCAGCGGTGGTTAACGAGCCTGAGGCCTCAGACCATCGGCCGGTGGTGGTGAAGATAGGTT
>JAGCPG010000072.1 GCA_017645245.1 Bacteroidales bacterium | reverse complement strand
TGGAGTGGCTTACCAACTTGCCGACAACTTCATCTCGCAATGCGAACTGGAGAAAAACAACGAACAGACAGGAATGCAACTGCGATGCGGTCTGGAATATCTGGTGTTCAACGCCTTCAGCCTGAGGGCGGGGGCGCAATACAACCCCAACCTACTGAGCTTTGGGGCCGGATACGAGCTCAAGCATGTTCAAGTCGATGTCGCGGCACAGCTGCATCAGCTGTTAGGCGCTTCGGTGCAGATTGGAATCATAGGGAAAGTGAGAGGTGAAAGGTGAAAGGTGAGAGGTGAAAGGTGAGAGGTGAGATTGGAATAAAAAATAAAAGATGATTATACTGGCGTTTATATTACAGATCACGACATTCATGCCATCGGCGGACACGTTGACCCAGGCCGACAGCCTTCGCCGTGTCGCAGAAAACGTGGAATATCTGTATCAGCTGTTTGTGGAGCAAGCCGAGGGACAAAACGACCTGGAATCAGCCGACGGCGAAACCTCAGAAGCCGACTACGAAGAGCTGTTGCTGGCTTATCTCTATTACCAAGAGAATCCCATCAACATCAATAGCGATGACATCGTGCATCTGGAGGAAATGGGGCTTCTCAGCATCTTTCAAGTGGAGGCGCTCAGGAAATACCGACGGCAATTTGGCGATCTCCTCTTCGTGGATGAGTTGCTGATGTTGGAGGAGTTCAGCGAAACGACAGTCGCAGTCATCAGTCCACTCGTCTATTTCGGGAAGAGTGAAAAGTCACAAGAACAAGAAAAGGTCACACCAAGAAAGATACTCACCCAAGGCAAACACCAGGTGACACTGAATTATACCGAAAAATTCGGTAATGAAGATGATTATTTAGGCAGTCCAAGAAAAATCCAACTCAAATACAACTACCGTTACAAACAGCGGTTCCGAATCGGCTTCGCCATGGAGAAAGATGCCGGAGAGCCTTTCTTCTTCAGAAGTCTCAGTGATTCCATCCGCGATCTGGTCAGCTTATACCGCAAGCCAGGATTCGATTTCTATGGGGCATATTGTTATGCGACGGATTTAGGGTTGATCATTAAAGACTTGGCACTTGGCGATTATCAGCTCAGCTTCGGTCAGGGCTTGACACTTTGGACCGGAATGAGTCTGGGGAAAGCCTCGGGCGGCAGTTCTGTGATGAAACGGGCGGCTGGCGTGCGCCCAAAGACTTCCTCTGGGGAGGGGAAGTTCTTTAGAGGCGCCGCCACCACCCTAAAATACAGGGATTTCTATGCTACCGTCTTTTACTCCATCCGCAAGATCGACGCCACACTTGTGCGTGCCGACAGTTTGGATGAGCCGGAACTGGTCTCCGCCTTGCAGGAAAGCGGCTACCACCGTACCTTGGGCGAGTTGGAGAAGCGCAATGCCTTAAGGCAACAGGTGCTCGGGGGACATGTTTGTTATGCAGGTCCACGTTTGGAACTGGGCTTCACAGCTTATCATCTCAGACTTGGAGCTCCACTGGAGTTGAAGCCATCCAAATACAACCAATACTATTTCCAAGGAGATCGGTTGACCGACCTAGGATTGGATTTCCGATGGCTATGGAACAGCTTCGTGTTCTTCGGAGAGCTTTCCCGCAGCGACAACGGTGCTATGGCCGGACTCATCGGCATGACGGCTAAACCCAAAGGCTATATCAATTTTTCCATGTTGTATCGCAACTACGACAAAGGCTACCAAAACCTCCTCAACGGTGCCTTTGGCGAGAGCAGCCGAGGCCAAGGTGAGGAGGGCGTGTACCTTGGCCTTCAATGTGCGCCGGCACCGGGTTGGGACCTCCTCACCTATTGCGACTTCTTCCGACTCAAGTGGCTCACAAGCCAAGCGTACAACCCCTCCTGGGGTGAGGAATACAGCCTGAAAATCAACCGTCAGATCAACAGGAACGCCGCAATGCAGATCCAGTTCAAGTCGAAAACCAAGATGAAAAACTCCGTTGACGACCATGTATACAGCCACTACCCCGTCTTCTACACCAAACGGACGGCAAAACTACAGGTCAACTATGGCATCACTGAGGCGCTGACCTTCAGCGACAAAGCGGCATACAGCCATTATTTCAACGACGATGGCATCGAGAGCAAAGGGTACATGCTTTGCCACGACGTCGCCTTCAAGCCTCCAAACCGTTCATACGCACTCACCTTTCGTTACGCCATTTTCGATAGCGACGACTACAACAGCCGACTCAGCATCTATGAGAACGATGTGCTGGGCGCCTTTTCCATACCCAATCTGAACGGCAAGGGCACACGTGTCTATCTGCTTGGCAGACTCAAGCTTTTCAATAGCCTGAGTCTTTATTCAAGGGTGGGTCTTACTTGGCTCTCAGAACAGCCTATTACCGATTTGAAAATAGAAATGATTTGGAAAGGATAAACCTTGCTTCTTTCAAAAATTTTGGTTATCTTTGCAGGTTAGATTAAAGAATATTCACCTCTTAAAAACAATAACATGGACAATCAAAAAAAGAACACCTTCAAGGAAGACTTGATGCGTAACTTCAAACAGTTGAAAGAGAGCAGGGCCGAAAGCGTTGCCGAAGAACTGGAAATCATCTACAGGCGTAAGATCGAGGATCTTTGCCATCTGATCCGCAACTACGACCGCGACCGTGAGAACATCATCCTTGACCTCTCGCCGGTCAACGCACTCAGTGGCGCCGTGGTGCCTTCCGACTTCAAGGCGGAGGATTTCATGAGAAAAGACCTTGAGATCGGCCGCAACAAACGCGATGCCTTAATCAACCTTCAGATCATGGTCGAGCGTTACGCCGAACTCTTTGGAGACCTTGCCGATGGCGGCGTGGCCAAAAAGACCCTTGAAAACAACAAGATGGAGGGCTGATCATGGGAGGCGGCTTTTATTCATTCGACCGTGCCTGCGCCCGATCGGTAAGTTATCGATCACAGAGCAGGGAAGAGATCTTCAGCAACCAAGCAATCGACCCCTTAATGGTAATCAAAGGAAAGGTCAGGGAATCGTGCGATAGCGAGGAACACCCCAACTCCTACCCCATCATCATCGGCCTTGACGTGACCGGAAGCATGGGTCAGGTGCCTGAGAACCTCATCAAGGAAGCTTTCCCTGAGATCATGAAGACCATCATGGAGAAAGGCGTAGAACACGCTCAGATCTGTTTCCTCGGCATTGGCGATCATTACACCGACGATGCTCCCATCCAAGTGGGACAATTCGAGACTTCTGACGAACTGACCGAGAAATGGCTGAAAGCCATCTACATCGAGGGCGGTGGCGGAGGCAACAACGGCGAGTCGTACCAGCTTGCCTGGTATTTTGCAGCTTTCCATACCAAGATCGACTCATTCGAGAAACGCGGCATCAAAGGCACGCTGATCACCATCGGCGACGAGCCCTGCCACGGCAGTGTCAGTGGCAAGGTATTGAAACAACTCTTTGGCGAAGGCGAAGGCGAGGTCCTCACTTCCAAACTGCTGACGGAAGTCCAAAAGAAATGGAACGTCTATCACATCAACGTCAACGATTGGGCCAACGAGGAATACGGCTCCACCCGTAAATGGAGAGATCTTCTTGGCGACCATCTGCTCGCCTCCGAAAGCATGGAGTCGAAAGAAATCGGCGCCATTCTCTCTTCGATCATCGTCAAGTCCTATCAACAAGCCGTGAAATCCAGACCAGTCGGAGGAAACATCCAACATCAGCTGTAATGAAAGTCTCAGTCGTTTTGGGAATGACTTTCGGCGACGAAGGTAAAGGCGCGACAACGCAATGGCTCTGCCAACAGTCGCTCAAATACGGCCGGAATCCCCTCGTGGTGAGGTTCAACGGCGGTGCCCAAGCGGCTCACACGGTTTGCCTGAATGGCAAGGAACACATCTGCTCGACCTACGGAAGTGGGGTGCTCTTGGGAGTCCCCACTTTCCTCTCCAAAGATTTCTTTTTCGATCCCCTCAGCGCCTACCAAGAGCATCAGACCCTCAAAGAGCTGAATCCCACCCTCATGGTTCACTCCAACTGCCGAATCGTGACTCCTTACGACGTATTGGCAGGGGTCAACAACGCCAAGGTACTTCACGACGGAAGCTGCGGCAAGGGTATCTTCCAAACCTTCGATCGTTACAACCGCCAATCGTTTGACAACATCCTTTTGCACTTCAAACAAGAGGATCATCTCCGTATGTTACTTTACCAAGTCAGGAGCTATTACCAAGTGGAACAAGACGATCAGCTGGAGGAGTTGTTTATCCGATCGATGCTCGATTTACCGTTGACGGTCACCGAATTACCCACTGAAGGCCACGAAGAGCTCATTTACGAAGGTGCCCAAGGTCTCTTGCTTGACATGGATTATGGTTTCTTTCCCAACGTCACGCCTTCACATACGGGCTTGGACAACATCCCTCCCGATCAACTTCGAGGTGCCAACGTCTATCTGGTCACACGGACCTACACCACCCGTCATGGCAACGGCTTTGAGCCCAAACATAAGTTGCTTTGGGACTTGAATGGCAAACTAGAGACCAATGTGGACAATGAATTCCAGGGACCGTTCAAAGTCGGCATGTTGGAGTTGGGACTGCTGCATCGGGCCATCGACAGACATCATCTGGACGTTTGGCAGAAGAAGTACGATCTCAAATACCATCTGATGGTGACCCACGGCGATTTGGCGCTGAAGCACGGCTATTTCGACTACCTATTCAGCGATGGGCTATGGGGTAAAGTGGAAATCAACGATCTCCACGACATCAAGAGGGTGTTTATCCACGAGATGAATAAAACGCAGCTCCGATTTCAGTCCATCAGGGTGAATAGCAGCGTTGAGGGGAATTTCGAATAACTTGAGAATTGCTTTAAAGTCCCATCAACTCCCTTAACTTCTTGCTAAACCGCTCAATATCCTCCTCCGTGGTATCAAAGGCACACATCCAACGAACCACGTCGGCATCCTCATCCCAATCATAGAAGAAACAATATTCCTGAAGGGCTTTCCAAACCTTTCGGGGCAGTTTGGCGAACACGCCATTGGCTTGAACAGGATAAACCACCTGCACGCCAGGGATGTCTTTCACCGAGCGAAATAGGAGCTGGGCCATCCGGTTGCTGTGTTCGGCATTGCGCCGCCAAAGATCATTCTCAAAATAAGCGTCGAACTGGGCAGCGATGAAACGCATCTTCGAGCAAAGCTGCATGGCCTGCTTGCGACGGTATTTGAAGTCGGGACAGATGTCGGGATTCAGCAAGACCACAGCCTCCCCCATCATCAGGCCGTTTTTGGTGCCGCCAAACGAAACGGCATCCACGCCCAGATCGGTGGTCATCTCCTTGAAAGAACAGCCTAATGCAACAGCTGCATTGCCCAGACGGGCACCGTCGACGTGGACGTACATGTTGTATTCACGGGCCAACGCCACCAACGCCTTGATTTCATCAAGGGTGTAAAGCGTGCCAAGCTCCGTGGGTTGAGTGATGGAGATCAACTTGGGCTGACTGTGATGCTCAAAGCCAAAGCCATGCAGGCGGGTCTTCACCAACTCAGGCGTCAGCTTGCCATCGGGGGTATCGACGGTGAGCAAGCGGCAACCCACCACACGCTGAGGCGCGCCACATTCATCCACGTTGATATGGGCGGTTTCGGCACAGACCACGGCCTCGTGCGAATGTACCATGGCATCGATGCACAAGGTGTTGCATCCTGTGCCGTTGAAAGCGAAGAACACCCTCGCCTGCTCGCCAAACTGCTCACGGAACTTTTGCTCCGTAGCAGCACAATATTCATCATCACCGTATGCCAAGGCGTGCTCTTGGTTGACACGCATGATGGCTTCCAAAACCTCGGGACACACGCCCGAATGGTTGTCACTTCCAAATCCTCTTTTCATTTCTGACAGTTTAGTTATAGGCGTGGACGCCTCCCAATATCAGGTTGACACCGAAATAGGTGATCACCACGCTCAGAAATGCAAAGATACAATAATAATGAAAAATACGAGGTTTTTGAAATAATTTCCAGATGGATCCGTGAAGCGGGGCGGCATAGATCAGCAACGTAATCAAAGCCCAGACTTCCTTGGGATCCCAAGACCAATAGTTGCCCCATGAGATATTGGCCCATACGGCACCGACAAAGATGCCGATAGTCAACAGGGCAACAGCAGGATAAAGCATCGACATACTCAAGGTTTTGAGCTTCTCCAAACGCGCCAGGTCTTTCGCCTTTATCATGGCAACAATGCCTACCACCATGATGGCGAGCAGCAAGGCGTATGCCGTGACGATAGTGGAGATATGAAGGCTGAACAAGGGCGATCGCAACACCGGCATCAGCTGATGGGTGAGCATCCTGATGTGGAGCAGCACCATCAGGACGATAAGCACCGCCAGCCATGAGACCGTGATAGCCTTCGGGGCAGTTTTACCATGCACAACAAGCATCGCCACCAAAGCTAGAAAAAGCAGGACATAGCCAGTGTAGGTGATCCCAATGCCCCAAGGATCGCGCGCCACCGAGAGGGTGGAGTTGCCTTTCGCGTCGTAATCGGTCTGATAGAAACGATAATGCTGGCGTTTCAGGATGTGGTTCATGGAGATAGCAGCTTTCTCCTCCCCTTCCGAACCCGCGTCGATGATGACATGGCTTACAAAATCCATCGGCTTATGGGTTCCGGGATAAGGCACCACCTCGAAACGGTCCAGCGTCAACGTGAAAGGCAACTCACCGCGCATCGTCACACCCGGTTTCAGCGTGATCTCGCCATGCATCCCCGTGAGTTTGGTGAGCAAGGCGCCCACCAGGATGAGCAGGATGGCCAGATGCATGACAAACACCGTAAAGCGTTTCCACATCTTGGTCTTTACAGCTATCCACACCATGAGGATGGCCACCAACGCCCAAAGGCCCACAAACCACCAGGTGCCATACACATGACTCAAGGCAAATGTGGATCCATGAAGCCGTTCCACAACAGTGCCGGTGGCCAGCACTACGATCAGGATAATCATCAGGACGGAAAGGATGTGACGGATTTGTTTCATAATGGCAAAATTAAATAATTCTCAGTTCTCTCCTCTCAGTTTAAATGGCGTTGATAAATTTCACGACGGCATCGCGATCTTTCTTTTCCAGTTGGCGGAACTTCTCCACAGAGTAACGCGCATCGCTTTGTGCATTGCCGTGCCACATGATGGCCTCGATGACAGTGCGTGCACGGCAGTCATGTAAACGGTCGCTGGCGCCAGTGCAGATGGCTGAGAGTCCCCTTCCCCACAGCGGCGTGGTGCGGCACCAGCCCGTGCGGATATCGTTCTCCATGTGAAGCTTGTGCTGGATGTAGTCGCTGTAAGGCCAGATCTTCTGGTTGGGATAACGTGGCAAGCGGGCGTCGCCATCGCTGAAGAAGCCTGTGGGATCGGTGAAATAGTCATCACCTGTCTGCCATGATGGACGATGGCAATAGGCACAGCCGATCTCACGGAATACCTTATGGCCACGCTGGACCTCTTCGTCTTCAAGGTCACGGGCGGCTGGGACAGCCAATCCACGGTGCCATACCATGAAGTCGCTATATTCCTCGGCGCTCATCTCGGGCTCCTTGAGTTCGGCGGGGATCTGATCGTTCATCATCAGGTAGTTGTAGATGTCAGTCTCGACATTTCCCGTGAGGTTGTATTGCGGGAAGTAACTGTAGAACAGGGCCTGAACCTCGGGATCCTTGGAGGCGGTTTCAGCGTAGGCAGCGGTCATGTAATGGCCCATTTTGGTGGGATGTGTCACGTTGGTGATGTTCCAAATGGCGTTGGCACCTGGGGCATCTTGCAAAGGACCGCGGGTCAGGGCGTAGGTGTAGCGCTTGGGGTGGTTTGTATTGCCGTACAGGCCCGACGGAGCCCAGTCGCCGCCAGCCCACATTCCAGGATTGATGCCATTTTGCATGTAGTTGTCGTTGTATTCCTTCTGGTATTGCGCCTTCAACGAGTCATCAGGGATGGCATCGATCAAGCCTGTTCCGTAGATGCCAATCGTCGATTCCAAGCGGACAACTACGTCGCTGTAAGGGATGTCATTGCCACCCACTTGCAACGGCACATAATAGGCGTCCTCGGGGATATAAACCTCAGGGTAAATCAGGCTATAGGTCTCACCGTCGGGGAATCGGTTGCCCCATTCGTCAACGTAATTGAGCCAATTGATCTGGATCTTGTTTTCATCGATGGGAGCCTTGAAAGGCGCCACCGCCTTGGTCTGTGGCATGCCTGTGAGTGAGCTCAGGTAGGTATCGTTGCGGTCAGTGACCACCAGCAGATAGCCATTGCCCCACTCGTCAGCGCGGTAGCGGTTCATGCGCTTGCCATGGCCGTAGCCAGGGTGGCAGGCGATACAGGAGCTACGGATGTAAAGCGGTCCGAGTCCGTCGAAAGGCTCGTTGTCCTGAGTATAAGTGCGTTCGAAGAAATACTCGCCGTATTTGAATCGGGATTCCAGGCCTGCGTTGATGACGGCGGGTGTGGGATCCTCATAGGCGGTTTGGGTATTGTTGAATGTTGTGCCCAGTTCGCCACCGGAATACGTCTCCTCTTGGAGTTGCGGGTCGGAAGGGATGGGATCCTTGCCACCGCAAGCTGTCACCATGGCTAGTAACAGCACAAAGGATGTGATGGATTTGATGCGTTTCATGTCATTGTTCTTTTAAAGCGTCCATGGCCTCGGAGAGCACCTCGTCAAGAGCTTGACAGGCATCCATGGCCTCTTGGGCGGAATTGTCGGAATAGTAAGTAACGAAAGGCCGTTTCATCGCCTCAATCTTGTCAATGGCGTTGTTGATAGCATTAAGCAGACGTCTGTCGAGGCCGCTGTTAAAGCTTTGGATGAAGGTATGGACGGAGCGGTTCTCATCGCGAGCGTTGTCAATGCCGCCCATGTAGGCATTATAGACGCTGCGGAGGTTGTTGGCGAAATCGGTGATGGAGGTCTGGCTATAAGGCGACTCCACATAGTTGGGATCCTCGCCAGTGTGAGGCTTGCCGATCTTGGAGGTACCCACCTCGTCGGTGATGTCGGAGCATCCGCCAAGGATGGCCACCATAGCGCTGGTGAGCGTCGGATAGGTACTGCCAGCCTTGCCTGCGTTGATCATGTTCTCGCCATAGGAATAGTCGCCGCCATTCACGGTGGTGTTGAGCTCCAGCTCTTCCATCTTGTTGATGTGGCTTTGCGGAGCGGCGTCGCCGATCCAGCTCACCTCAAGTTGGAAGCAGCGGTTACGGAGGTCGCCGGCAACGGCCACAGCATAGATCATGTCGTTCTCGGTGATCTCACTGACGGGTTTGGGAGCTCCGTCCTTGAAGATGATGTACTCGATGCCGTGGAAGCCCAGCAAGGCATTGCCAAGCTGCTCGCCAGCGGCCACGTCGCCATCCTCACCAGCCAGATCTTCCAGCATGGCTGGATTGCTCATCAGTCGATCGAAAGCAGTCTGGTCAAGTGGCCAAGAGTCGATGTGGGGATCGATGCCGAAATCGGAGGCGGCGCCAAACAGGAAGGCCTCGCTCTTCTCCCACCAGGCACGGGCTTCCAGGAAGGTGGCGCAAGCGGCATCCAGGTTGTTCTGGGTCATGTTGCCTTTCAACGTCTTCAGCTGGTCGGCCAGCAACTCAGTCTCAGCAGCCAACGAGTAATAGGTCGGTGCCACGGTATTGTTGACAAATTGGGTGACAATGGCCTGTTTCAGCTCATCGTTGGTTTCTTCGCTCTCTTCTTGTTGATCCTTTTTGCAGGATCCCAAGGTCAGGGTCAATGCTGCGAAAGCCAACAGCATTACCGGTTTGAACAGTCTTCTCATAGTTGTTTTGTATTTGATTTGATGAAAAATCCACTATAGGCGACGCCAATGGAGAACATCGGCTCGTCGTTGTACTCGGCCTTCAGGAAGCGTTTGGCGAACTCCGCTTTCACAACGACCTGCTTGATGGGGAAATAGTTGAGGCCGAAGGTCATCACGTGACGGTCGGTCCATGTGTAGTCAGTCAATGTTGAGGCCGCTGGGATATAGCTGTCATAATAATCGTACCTTCCAAAGAGATACAGCTTCTGTTCAGCCATCGAGCCGAAAGGATGGAAAACATCGAAAGCGGCCTCAAATCCCGCAGCCATGGCCCGTTCGCCCACCTGGGTATGGGGATAAGGAGAGAAGGTCATGTGATCTTGGTTCTTGTTATAGGTGGAGATGACGGCCGCCTCATCAAGATGGCCGTAATCGAAATTGCCCCGCGTCACGAAGCCGTGTCCACGGTAGTCGAACTCAGCCGTACCGATCAGCAGGAGGCCTTTCACGTTTTTGTATTTATCCGATGTCAACGTAACCAAATCATTGTTAAAGGTGTTTCCGACAAAGCCGCTGATCCCAAAATGCAATTGGTCGTTGGCGTAATAATCCACCCGAGCGACACCAGCAAAGTTGTTGGATACCTTGAACTCATACGGTGATGCCGAGCCTCCTTTGACCCAAGTGCTGTTGTTGAACATGTTGGAGTTTAGCGATGGGATCACCATGGCCTCGTAGCGCCACTTCCCCAAGCGTCCCCAGAGGCTGATGCCCGTCTCGTGCCATGTGCATGGCAAGATAGTAAGCTCGCCTTCGGGACGGTAGCAGGTGAAGAACTCGGTGGGCGTGTGGGCTTTGTTGGTCTGTCCGACAGGCACCACCAGATGACCCATCCTCAGATTAAGGGCCTTACCAAACGATTTCTGTATCCAGAATTGCTCCAAGGCCACTTCGCCGCCGCGTTCGATCTCCTGTTCGAACTCGCCGGCTTCCTCGGCTTCCATCTCAATGGCCGACTCAGTACCGCCATGCTCAAACTCGATCTCGGTACCCATCGACCAACCCTTCCCGAAATCATAACCCAGGTTGACCACCACATGCGGAAGGTCGACACGACCATGGCCTTGGGCATCCTTATAGGTCTCGGGATGGGAATAGCGGTGCACCGCATCGCTGTAAAAATTGCGGGTATAGAAAGCCTCGCCATAACCGCCGACAGTAAGATGGGAGGGCTTCTGCTCCTCCTGAGCTTTTATTGGATTCATCAACATGGTGATTCCCAATAAAATAACACTTGCCAACCATTTTGTTTTCATCCTTTTGTTCCTTTAATTATCCATGCTGCAAAATTCCAATATCTTCCCCCTCGAAAAAATCATCAATAAAGGGGATATGACCTTGAAATCCTCCCTAATTGTGATGATTGTCCGAAAAAGCATCACTCTTTTTAGTATTTTTGCTCCATCAAACACAAAACGCCATGGCTAAAAAGAAACCACACTTCTCAAAAGACCTCAAACTCGCCGAGTTGTTGGCCAAGGACCGGCGACTGCTGCAGCTGCTGCCCCGATTCGGCATTGAGTTGGGCTTCGGCGACCGTTGCATCGACGAAGTATGCCGTATGAACAACGTCAGTGCCGACTTGTTCCTCATCATCTGCGGCATCTATTCCGACGACGACTTCAGGCCTAGTCCCGCTGAGATCCAGCGCATCGACATGAGCGGGCTGCTCTCCTATCTGAAAGCTTCGCACCGCTATTATCTTGACGACCGTTTCCCCCACCTCGAAGAGCATTTCCAGCGCATCATCGAGGCCTGCGGATCGAAATACGGCCCCATGCTCAGCCACTTCTATGACGAATACAAGCGCGAGGTGATGCGGCATATCCAATACTACGAAGAGGAAGTGGTGTTTCCTTACATCGAGGAGTTGCATGAAGGAAAACGGGACAATTCCTATAAAATCAACGAGTTCCGTCACAACCACACCAACATCCAGGACACGCTCGATGACATGATGAACATCCTGCTCAAATACCTTCCGGGCGACATCCTGCCGAAGGAGCGCATCGAGATCTCATTGGACATCATGGAGCTGAGCGACGACCTGAACCGTCACTCCCTCATCGAGGATCACCTCCTTATCCCCTACGTCGAATCCCTTGAAAACAACCTGCCATGAGAAACCGTGTCATCATTTGCGAAGCCTCGGAGATCATCGCGAACGGACTGGCCGAGATCATCGACAGCATGGCACAATTCGACGTGGTGTCACGCATCGACAGCCCCGATCGCCTCAGCGAACGCATCACATCTTCCGACGCCAACCTGCTGATCATCGATCCATCGATGCTTGGCTTCCAAAACAAGGATTTCCTTTTTCAAATCGGCAAAGAGCATCCGCAACTCATCCTCATCGCCTTGGTGACCTCCTACCTCGACCATGCCAGCCTGACGCCCTACAACGGGATCATCGAGATCAACGACACAAAGGCCAAGATCATCGGCAAGATGAATGAATTCGCGCAAAGCGACAATGCCAGAAAGAACGACGACGTGGAGCTCTCCAAACGTGAGACCGATGTGCTGGTAGCCGTCGCCAAAGGCATGATGAACAAAGAGATCGCCGACCTAATGAACATTTCCATCCACACCGTCATCTCGCACCGCAAGAACATCACCCGCAAAACCGGCATCAAATCCGTTTCCGGCCTCACAGTGTACGCCTTGCTCAACAACCTTATTAACGAGAGCGAGTTGATTTAGTCTTTAATGACGGTTTCTATAGCAACCTTGACCTTTTAATCAGGTAGCTGGTCAATATCTGACTATAGTCTTTGTTGATGTCGGCTTCGACGTAGTCGATTTGATACTGGTAGCAATGCTTCAGGATATCGTCCTTGCGCTGCTCCATCAGCTGACGGTACCGCTCCTGGATCTCCACAGGATTCAGCTTCAGCACCTCGCCCGTCTCCAAATCGACAAAGCGATGCGGGCGATTCTCAAAGTCGAGGTTCTGCTCCAACTGTCCGTCGTAAACGTGAAATAGGATAACCTCGTGCTTATTGTATTTCAAATGTTCCAATGCCTCAAACAGTTTGTTGTGATCGTCAAGGTTATCGAGCATGTCGGTGAAAATCACCACAAGACTTCTTTTATGCGTCATCTCAGCAATCTGATGCAGGCACTGAACAGTGGATGTGGTCTTCTTTTGGTTTTTGTCGTATTGATCAATCAGCTTTTCCAACTCGGTATATATCAATTTGTTATGCACCGCTGACATCTTGGCTTGTTCATGGAAGGTGATCTCTTCATCGAAGAGATCCAAGCCAACGGCATCGCGTTGACGGCGCATCAGCTCCATCAGCGAAGCGGCGGCATACACACTGAAAAACAGCTTGTTGGGATGCTCGAAATCGATCTTGTTGCGCACGGGGAAACACATGCTAGAGCTCTTGTCGACGACCAGCTGGCAACGCAGGTTGGTCTCCTCCTCGTAGCGTTTCACGAAGAGCTTCTCGGTGCGACCGTAGAGTTTCCAATCGATATGACGAATCGGCTCGCCCGTGTTGTAGAGCCGGTGTTCAGCGAACTCCACGGAAAACCCATGGAACGGACTCTTGTGGAGGCCAGTGATGAAGCCTTCCACAATCTGTCGTGCCAGAAACTCCAGGCTCCCAAACTGGGTGAGCCGATTCCTATCAATTGAAAAATCCAATTACAATAACTTCTCAAGTTTTTCCACAAAAACCTTCTTAGGAGCGGCACCCACGTTTTTGTCGACGGGTTGGCCACCCTTGAAGTAAAGCACGGTGGGGATGTTCATGATGCCGAACTTGGCGGCGGTGTCAGGGCACTCCTCGACGTCGCACTTCACGGCAATCATCTTGCCGGCATACTCCTCGGAGATCTCCTCCACCATGGGTTCAACCTTCTTGCAAGGGCCACACCAAGTAGCGCCAAAGTCCACCATAACAGGAAGTTCTGATTTCAGGACGACCTCTTCGAAACGGTCGTCAGTCATTTGAATTACAGCCATTTTAAGTTGATTTTAATTATTGTTCGTTTTCAAAAATTACGAAATGCAAAGATAAAAATATTTTTTGATTAATGCAGAGTCTTGACGGGGAATGTAAAATAGGTGTCGGGGAACGGTTCATTCTTCAAGGTGAAGTGCCACCATTCACTATCCAAGGTCTTGAAACCGTGGCGCAGCATAGCATTGCGAAGGATCATGCGGTTGTTGAACTGCTCTTTGGTGATGCTGCGTCCGGTGGGGCTGGCACTGTTGTCGCCCGTGTATTCGCCTGTCTCAGGATTGCCGCAGAAGTCGGGATGGCTCTCGGGACCAAACCAATCGAAGGTGCCGCCCATGTCTACTTCCTTTTCCGCAGCCATGTCAAAGAGGGTAAGGTCAACTGTGGAGCCACGGGTATGTCCACTCTTTTCCATGATGTATTCTTGGTCGAAGAGCACGCTTTTATCCAAATCGGGATAGAAGTAGGCTCTCATCGTAGTGTCGGGGATATCGGCGGCCCAACGCACAAAGTGGTCAACTCCCATCTGGGGACGGTAGGTATCGTAGATCTTGATACGGTAACCCAGTGCCTTCAGGTCGTCGCTCACGGCTCGGAGGCTGTCGGCGGCCTGTTTGGTAAGCAGTGCCACTGGCTCAAGATAGCCATCCACACGGGTTCCCACAAAGTTATAGGTGCTGTAGTAACGTATCTCCAGGATGGCATCGGGCACTGCTTCGGCCAGGTTCACAAACTGACTGCAGTCGTCGGTATACGACATCTTGCCTGTTAGCCTTTCATACTCACTGCGAGCTTTATCCAGTTGTTTCAGAAAAGCGGCACTGGTATGCAACCTGGCTACTCCGATGGCGGCACAGAGACGGCTGGCGTCGACGTCGCTCTGCCAGTGGGCACCTGCAATCACACGGCTTTCGCCATACATATAGCCACGCGCCATGATAGTATCGGCGTTGTCAGGGTTGATCTCTGAGAGCAGCAATGCAGCGCCATAGCCACGTTGGCTATGTCCAGAGGGATAGGAACCTTCGCCCGACAGTTCCGCTTCTTCATACCGTGTGAGCATGTGCTCATTGAAGCGTTCAAATGGTCGTTTACGGTGGTAATAAGCCTTTGGCTTGACGCGCGTCTGGTCGACAGTCGAGAGGCTATTGATGAGGAATTTGTAAATCTCGGGAGTACCTTCTTTCGTGATTTCTAGGCCGAAAGGCACGCTAAACACAGCAAAAAGTGAGTCGTAGTTCCACACTGCATCACGAAAAACCCAGGCGGCACGCTCGGCATTGTTGCGCTGCTCCTTACCCCACATATAGCGCATGATATCGTTGCCGAAATCTGTCCCAATGGTATCGGGAGGCCCAGGCAGACATTTAATCAGGTTTGGCATTTCCTCTTCGCTGAAGTACAGGGTAATCTCATTGTCTTGAGCAATAGATTGAAATGAGCCGCAAAACAAGATGGCGGCAAGCATCAAAAAATAGATTCTTTTCATGGTTTTTATTTTAAGTCAAAATCAGCATACGGCAATTGATCAACGATCGGGAGGATCACATGGGCTGCAACGCCACCGCTGAAGGGCGTCATGTTACATGCAAGCTTCATGTTGGAGTCGTAGAGATGCACGCTGAACGATTGTTTGCCTGGATGATCCTTCACCAGCTTGATGAAATCGTCGATGGCTTCGGCGTTCATCTGCGCCACATCAAGCTTGAAGATCACTTTCTTGCCGGTGTTCTCCAACAGTGAATCCAACAACCTTACCTCGCTGATGCGGAACTCCAGGTCCTTGGGCACGGCATCCTGCTCCTGCCCTTGTTTCCAATAAGGCTTTGACAAAGTGCCAATGAGCAACACAAACTGGCCTTCGACCAACAGGTTCTTGAGATTCAGAAAGTTCTCGTTGAAGAGGCTGAAAGAAAACGCACCTGTCTTGTCTTCGATAGTGTACTTACCATACGGATTGCCTTTCTTGGTGGTCAGCTGCTCCGCCTTGGTGATCTGGCCACCCAAACGCACGTTGAAACGATCGTATTTCTCTGGATTGCCCATAGCCGCTTTCATGGCTTCCACTGTCGTGTTGGTAAAGAACTTCAACGGGATCTTAAATGAATCCATCGGATGCGAGCTGATGTAAAAGCCGATGCTTTCCAACTCCATCTGAAGCTCCTTGAGCTTCGACCAGCGCTCACATTCGGGGAACGGCAAAGTCAGCGTCTCGGTAGCGCTACCGCCGCCCATGCCGAAGAGATCCATCTGGGCCGAGTTCTTCCGCTCGTTGTAGGAAGCCACCATGCGCAAGGCCCTTTCGCTGAAGGGCACTGAGTCGTTCATGGGCATGTAGAACAGCATGGCACGGTGGAAGTTGGGGAACGAGTCGAAGCAACCTGCCGTGTCCATACTCTCCAAGGCCCTGCGGTTCAAGCCCTTGTCGGCACAACGCAGCAAGAAATCGGTGAGATCCTTGAACTTGCCGTTGGCTGTGCGTTCCTCGATGATACCCGAGATGGCCGCCTCGCCCACGTTGCGAATGCCGCCCATGCCGAAGCGGATCTGGCCTTTCTCGTTGACGGAAAATTCATATTCCGATTCGTTGACGTCAGGACCCAACACCTCCAGATGCATGCGCTTACATTCCTCCATCATGAAGGTCACCTCCTTGATGTCGCCCAATTCATTGTTAAGCACCGCCGCCATGAATTCAGCCGGATAATGCGCCTTGAGGTATGCCGTCTGATAGGAAACCCAGCTATAGCAGGCCGCATGCGATTTGTTGAAGGCATACGAGGCAAACTTCTTCCACTCCTCCCAGATCTTCTCCAGACGTTTCCTCACCTCCTCTTCAGGCAGGTTCTCAGTCTTGGTGAGCTTCTCCACACCTTGCTTCATGAACTTGCCGTAGAGTTCCTCCATCTTGGCCAGCTGCTTCTTACCCATGGCTTTACGCAGGGTATCAGACTCGCCACGGGTGAAATCGGCCAGCTCGCGCGAGAGCAACATCACCTGCTCCTGATACACGCAGATGCCGTAAGTATCTTTTAGGTACTTCTCCATGCAGTCAAAGTCGTATTTGATCTCCTGCTTGCCCTGCTTACGGAGGATGAAGTCGGGAATGTTGTCCATCGGGCCGGGACGGTAAAGGGCGTTCATGGCGATGATATCGCCGATGACCGAAGGCTGCAGCTCGCGGAGGTATTTCTGCATGCCGGGGGATTCAAACTGGAAAGTGCCGATGGTGTTGCCAGCGGAATACAAAGCGTAGGTCTCCTTATCGTCGATCGGGATGTGATCGATGTCGATGTCAATGCCGCGGGTCTTCTTGATGTTCTTTAAAGCATCCTTGATCAAGGTCAAGGTCTTCAAGCCTAAGAAATCCATCTTGATGAGGCCCACATTCTCGATCACCTGGCCTTCGTATTGGGTCACCACCACCCTTTCCTTGGTCTCCTTGTCCTCGATGGTGGCCACGGGAGCCACGTTGGTAAGGTCATCGGCACCGATGATGACGCCGCAGGCATGGATGCCCACCTGACGGTTGGTGCCTTCCAGCTCCTCGGCGTAGGTCAGCATCGAGGAGACGTTCTTGTCGTCGCCCTCCACCAACTCCTTCAGCGGCTTCACGTATTTATAGCAGTTCTTCAGGTTGACCTTGGGCATCTTCTTGGGCAGCTCGCCCTCCACGGCTTTCACGTCAGCCTCGTTGAACTCACGATCCGGGATATAGCTCTTGATCATGGCCACTTCCGACAGTGGCACCTTCTGCACACGGCCCACGTCCTGAATGGCCGACTTGGCCGCCATGGTGCCATAGGTGATGATGTGCGCCACCTTCTCCTTGCCATATTTCTTGGTGATCCAGTCAAGCACCCGGCCTCGGCCGTCATCGTCGAAATCGACATCGATATCTGGAAGGGAAATACGGTCAGGATTGAGGAAACGCTCAAACAGGAGGTCGTATTTCAGCGGATCCAGATCGGTGATCCACAAGCAATAGGCCACCACGGATCCTGCAGCCGAGCCACGGCCTGGACCTACCGAAACGCCCAGTTCCTCGCGTGCCGCACGGATGTAGTCGCTCACGATGAGGAAGTAGCCTGGGAAGCCCATGGTCTTCATCACGTGCAACTCAAATTTGATACGCTCGATCTGTTCTTCGGTGAGCGGATCGCCATAGCGCTTCTTCGCCCCTTCCCAGGTCAGCTTGGCGAGGTAATCCGCCTCCAGCTTGATACGGTAGAGACGGTTATAGCCGCCCAGCTTCTTGATCTTTTTCTCAGCAGCCTCCTGATCCATCACCACGTTGCCATGCTCATCGCGCGTAAACTCATTGAAAAGATCCTCGTGGGTATATTTCTGGCGGTATTCCTCTTCGGTGCCGAAATCCTCGGGAATGGGAAACACCGGCATAATCGGATCGGAGTCGATGCTATAGGCTTCCACCTTTTCGACAATCTCTTGGGTGTTCTCAAGCGCTTCAGGGATGTCGGAGAAGATGGCGCCCATCTCGGCAGGTGTCTTGAGCCATTCTTGCTTGGTGTAATGCATACGGGTGGGATCGTCGAGGTCCTTGCCCGTGCTGAGGCAAATGAGGCGGTCATGTGCCTCGGCATGTTCCTCCTCCACAAAGTGGACGTCGTTGGTACAGACCAGCTTGGTATTGGTTTTACGCGCCAAGTCGATAAGCACCTTATTCACTTCTTTCTGGCGTTCATACACCGAGGTGTCGCCACCAGGTTTGTCGGTCTTATGGCGTTGCAGTTCGATGTAATAATCGTCGCCGAAAAGGTTCTTGAACCACATCACGGTCTGCCCTGCGCCCACCATGTCGCCATTCAGGATCTTTTGGGGAAGCTCGCCGCCGAGGCAAGCCGAACAGCAGATGAGACCCTCGTGGTATTTTTCCAGCAGGCTATGGTCGATACGGGGATTATAGTAGAAGCCGTCGGTATAGGCGATGGAGCTCAACTTACAGAGGCTATGATAACCCTGTTTGTTTTTCGCCAGTAGGATGAGATGCCAGCCACGGTCCTGACGTCCGTCGCGTTTGTCGATGCTCACTGGAGCGCAATAGGTCTCGATGCCATAGATGGGTTTGAAGAATTGGCCTTTCAGCTTCTCGATCTCCTGCTCTGCTTGTAGCTTTTCCTCTTCCGTGGCGTCTTCTTTCTTCAAAATGCTCTCTTGATCCTTGATCTTGTCCTTGACCTTCCCGTTATACTTATTGACATAGTCGGCAAACTCCTTGATGCCGAACATATTGCCATGGTCCGTCAGGGCGATGGAAAACATCCCGTTTTTGACGCATTTGTCCACCAGATCCGGTATTTTCGACATGCCGTCAAGGATGGAGTAATGCGAGTGGACATGCAGATGCGTGAAATGCTCAGGAACGTAGTCGCCCACTTCACGTTGTTCTTCCAGTTTGTTTTCCTCCGCTTCGTTTTCATCGAAATTACTGGTAACCACGATGTCGGCAGGTTGGATCTTGTCAAGGTTCGCTGCACGGAAATCCTCGAAAAACTGCTCACTTTCGGGCATCTCGTTACGGCCAAGAACACCAATGCGGATGAGCTCCAAAAAGACGCGGGCGGTAGCCTGGACGTCAGCCGAAGCGTTATGTGCCGAGTCGAACTTCGAGCCGAAGAGGATCTCGTGGAACTCGTTCAGCTTAGGCAGTTTAAAGCGTCCACCCTTGCCGCCCGGGAGCTTGCAGAACTCGGCGGTCTTCTCGGTACAGGTATCGATGCGAGGCCACCGCAGCAGCGGGTTCTCGTTGCGGTCGCGAAGGAACTCGCTTCCTACAATGCAAAGGTCGAAGTCGATATTATGGCCCACGAAATATTTGGCTTTCTCGGCAGACTTCAAAAAGGTGTCGAGCACCTCATGCAATGGAAGTCCATGTTTGATGGCATGTTCGGTGGAAATGCCGTGCACCATCTTGGCCTCAATGGGGATGATGAAGCCTTCCGGCTTTACCAGAAGGTTATAGTTCTCCACCAGCCGACCTTTGTCGTCGTGAAGTTGCCAAGCCAGCTGCACCAGTCGTGGCCAGTTGTCGAAGTCCGTTAAGGGGGCGTTATAGTTTTTCGGGAGACCAGTGGTCTCGGTATCGAAGATTAGAAACATGGTTTTCAAGAAGTTAGAAGACAGGAGACAGAAGTCAGAAGGCTTCGTTTTCAATTTTCAAAGATAGGGAGTTTTCGGGAATGACGCAATAATCCAAAAGGAGTTTTTATCAAATACAGCGGTTGAAAACTTTTTTAATTTTCAAAGTATCTCCCTCGCAATCCAAGCACACGCCTCGGCATCGGCCAAGGCGTTGTGGTGGTTGACCAAATCGAAGCCACATGCCGCAGCCACCGTATGAAGTTGGTGATTCGGTAACTGACGACCGAAATGCCTTCTAGATGCCCGACAGGTGCAAAAGAACTGATAATCAGGATAATCCATCTGGTAACATCGCATCACTGCCTTTAAGCAGCCTTCGTCGAAGGGACTGTTGTGCGCTACCAAAGGCAATCCTTCAATCAACGGCTCTATCTTTTCCCAAACGTATGGAAATACTGGTGCATCCTCAGTATCCGCCTTGGTGATCCCATGAACCATGGTGTTCCAATACAGGTAATAGTTCGGTTCCGGCTGGATGAGCGAATAGAACGAATCCACGAACTCCCCTTCGCGGACGATCACCACCCCCACGCTGCACACGCTGGTGCGCTCGTTGTTGGCGGTCTCAAAATCGATGGCGGCGAAGTTGTTCATTTTTTATGGTAGTTGTTCCACATCCGTTTGATGATGCCAGCGATTTCCCTGCGAAGCCAAAGGGGTTCGAGGACTTCGAGTGCTTCGCCGTTCCACAGGAGTTCCTGTTGGAAGTCGAAAGTTGGACGTAGATATAGGGTGAAAACGCTGTAATCCTCATTGCGCTCCACTTCTTTTTGGGAAGCATGCATAGGCAAGGAACGCAGATAATTAGCCTGACCTGAATCAACCTTCAACTTTACGGTTTCCAAGGAATAATCATCGTCGTGAATAATTCCGAAACACTCCTTGAAGTAGCCTTCGGGCTTGAACTTCTTTGGATATTTAAATGGCTCGTCTGAGATATTGACCTCAATGAAACGATCCAAGGCATAGATGCGAATCTTATTTTCATAAACGCTATTGCCAACCACATACCACCGTTGACGGAACAGCTTCACGCAATAGGGAGCTATTTGAAAAGCGTGTTCACGATCACTCCAGTAGCTTTTGTAAGTCACGTCAAGTACCTTACTCTTTTTCATCGCCTCCATAATTGTAGCGAGATAGTCCTGGCCTGATGGAATGTTTTCGAGTAGGATGCGGTCGCTTAGCGATTTATTATCGATCAGTGTGTTATTCACTGAAATGGTGTTCAACAGCCAACGCTGGAATCCTCCTTCGTCCATGTCATCACGGTTTTCGATGTAGTAGCGGTCGCCGTCATGCTTATCGCACATGATGACTAAGCCAAACATTTCCTCAACGGCATTTCTCCAGTTGTTGAAGGTGCGACGGGGGATCTCCTCCCCTTCGCTCAACTCAGTTGCCGTCCACTTCCGGTTAATCTCCTTCAGGGTGATTTTCTTGGCTTTGTAGAGCGTTTCTACGAGCCAGACGTATTTGTTGATTTGGTTCTTTGACATAGTCAGTTAGGTTTAGACGGGACAAAGATACAAAAAGACTGTGCCAAATCATAGCACAAGTAAAAAAAGTAGGTCAAAACCTAGCGATGAACAAAAAAAGTTGTATATTTGCAGTGAGTTTTATTTGCAGGGTAAAATCTGTTGAACTTATAATGGCGAGCCGGAGGTAATCCGGCTCGTTTTATATTTGAAGCGACATTCATCGAGGCTATAATGGAAGCTCCCATCGTTACAGATTTGAACATTGATGGCACTTTTTTTTTGAATTGTCACTTATCGGGTCTTTTCGTAACTCCGCATAACAATC
>JAGCPG010000071.1 GCA_017645245.1 Bacteroidales bacterium | reverse complement strand
CGGGATAGGATAATAGATGGCCGTTGGAATGTCCTTGGCTTTCAACGCCTCTTGAAGCTTCGCCCTAACCTCTTTGTTGGGGACTTGAATGGTATATTGTGCCCAGCTGGAATAGAAACCCTGAGGAACCTCGGGAGTCTTCACTACGCCTTTCAACTTCTCGGTATAACGCTCGGCAACCTTGTTGACATCCACCAATTCGTAATCCCTGAAAGCTTTTAGCTTAACAAGCAAAATAGCAGCCTGAAGACTGTCGAGACGAGAGTTCAAGCCGATGCGAACATTGTCATAACGATCGCTGCCCTTGCCATGGATGTGATAAGAGTCCATCAACTCGGCCCATTCGTCGTTGTTGGTAAACACCGCACCACCGTCGCCATAACAGCCTACCGGCTTGGCGGGGAAGAACGAGGTGGCGGCAATATCGCCAAAGGTGCCCGCCTTGCGATCGCCGATGCGTCCACCAAAACCTTGGGCAGCATCCTCAAGCAGATACAAGCCGTAACGTTTGGCCACTTCGCTGATCAACTTGAAGTCGGCAGGAAGCCCGAACAGATCCACTGCAATAATGGCTTTGGGCTTGAGCTGGCCAGCCTTGATGGTTTGTTCTATCTTGAAGATCAAGTCACGGACGTCCATATTGAACGTGTCTCGGTCAACATCCACGAACACCGGTGTGGCGCCTTGGATGGCCACCACTTCGGCAGAGGCAAAAAATGTGAAACTTGGCACAAAAACAGCGTCGCCCGCCTTCACGTCCCAAGCCTTAAGAGCCAAAAGCAAGGCATCCGTGCCACTGGCGCAACCGATGCAATGCTTCACTCCGACATACTCGGCGAAAGCCGTTTCCATTTCTTTCACTTTGGGCCCTAAAACGTATGCGCTCGAAGCCACTACGTCAAGGATCGCCTGATCCATTTCGTCTTTCAAGACATTGTATTGTGCCTTTAAATCTCTGAAATTCATAGTTTTAAAAAGTTATAGAGGAGTTATTAAACCATTGTTTTCTTCATATTTTCGACCGCAGGAACATTCCAGCGAATCATTGAGTCGTCGGCCACATTCACAGACCCATCCGATCTGTCGGGCGGGAACGCCGGCCATCAAGGCGTATGGCTTCACGTCCTTGGTCACCACGGCACCGGCCGCGATGAGGGCGCTCTTCCCCACCGTGTGGCCACAGACCACGGTGCAGTTGGCACCCAAAGAAGCTCCTTCGCAGATCTTGGTCTTGGCATATTTACCATGAACTGGGAAATGCGCCCGAGGTGTGTTCACGTTGGTGAAGACGCAGCTCGGACCACAAAAAACATTGTCCTCGATCTCCACGCCCTCGTATACCGAGACGTTGTTTTGAATCCTAACGCCGTTGCCAATCTTCACGTTGTTCCCGATGTTTACGTTCTGTCCCATCGAACAACGTTCGCCGATCACAGCGCCCGACTGCACATGGCAGAAGTGCCATATCTTGGTATCCTTGCCTATCGACACATTTTCGTCGACATAGCTGCTTTCGTGTACAAAGTAATCGCTCATCTCAACAACCCTCCGCTAAAATGTCAGCGATATGGATCACCTTGATCGGCAGTCCATTCGCGTCAATGTAACTCTTTTGATGCATCAAGCACGACCAGTCGGTGGAAACGATGTATTCCGCACCGGTATTCATGGCATTGCGCACCTTATGGCTAGCCATGCCTATTGACACCTCCTCGTGGTTCATGGTGAAGTTGAACTCACCGCCACAACACATGTCGGTCTGCTTCATCTCCACAAGTTCCAAACCTTTCACCTTCGAAAGCAATTGGCGGGCTTCCTTGCCAATGCCCAAACCACGAAGCGCACTGCAACTGTCGTGATAAGTCACCTTGTGAGGAAACTCTGCACCAAAATCATCGTAATGCAATACATTCACCAAAAAATCCGTCAACTCATAGACATTTTTCTCCAATCGTTTGACATTCAAATGATTGGCTGTATTGAAAAAAAGCTCAGGATAACGTTTCTTGATGTATGCGATGCACGAAGCTGAAGGAGAAACCACAGGACGATCGTCACAAAACTCCGAGAGGAACTTGTCACCCAAATCCTTGGCTTCCTCCAAATAACCAGCGTTATAGGCAAATCGCCCACAGCAAGTCTGGTCAGGGTTATAGTTCACCTCAACACCGGCTTTTTCCAGCACTTTTACGGTACTGAGTGCGGTATCGGGATGAAACTGATCGATAAAGCAAGGAACGAAAAGATCTATAGTCATATACGGTTTGCCAAATAAATAGGTGGCAAAGATACAAAAAAACAATCTAGGATGTCAAGCGTTTTTATAATAATTTATTTATTAAAATACGCAATTTTTTTTACATTATCCCAAAACGTTGGATATGACTTAGTTACAACATTCAAATCATCGAAAGAAACTTGATCGATCCGCAGCGAAAGAGGGGCAAGAGCCATGGCAACCCGATGATCCTGATATGTATTAAATAATACTTTGTTATTATTGCCAATATCATCCTTAAACAACGATGGTTCAATAACTATTTCATCACCCATTAATATATTAATAAAGGTGTAAATTTTTGATAGCTCCGAAATTAATGAATCAACTCTATTAGATTCTTTATTCGACAGATTTCTTATTCCTTGAAAACGAGCACGATAGTGCATCGCAACACATGTGACGAATACAGCAGGAAACAAATCAGGAGTATTGGTGACATCAAAAACAAGTTCCTGAGGATCAACCTTGACCTTTGTCAACCGAGCTCCACGATCGTCAAAGGAAGTTACCACACCGAGTTGTCTAAACCATTCAGCTACGATGGCATCACCTTGCAACGAATTGGTTTTCAATCCTTTCAGCAACAGTTCTCCCCCATCACCCAAGGCCATCATTTCATACCAATAGGAGGCAGCGCTCCAGTCAGGCGAGACCTCAAAGGCCTTGGCCTGGTAAGGATTGGGACGTACCATGAGATGCCTTCCGTCACGTATCGCTTCGGCTCCAAAATGACGCATCATGGACAAGGTCATGTCGATATAAGGCAAGGAGGTCAATTCACCTACCAGGTCAAGATCAAGTCCATTATCCCATGAAGGGGCAGCCAACAACAAGGAGGAGACGAATTGGCTGCTTTGCGAGGCGTCAAGGATGACATGGCCGCCTTTTAAGGGTTTGCCATTGATTCTCAACGGCAGATTGTCTCCATCAATGTCAGCGCCAAGCTGCCGCAATGCATCGATCAAAGGGGCCATGGGACGCTCGCAAAGCCTTTTGGTGCCGGTTAAAATCCATGTGCCGGGCTTACAGGCCAAATAGGTCATCAGGAAACGGACCGCAGTGCCTGCGTCTTGGCAGTCAACAGTGGATGACGTGCTATCCAACAGCTGTTGTAGTAAAACTGTGTCGCGGGCGTCGGACAAACCATTGACTTCAAGGGGAAACCCGCCGTAGGCAGCGATCATGAGGGCTCGGTTGCTCTCGCTCTTGCTCCCTGGAAGGTTCACCGTTCCCTGAAGCAGCTTTTTCATAGCTCATCCACCAATTTGATCAGCTCGAGCAGTGACTCCCGTACCAACTCATCAGGCACTTCTTCGTCGATGATCGGCTTCTCAACGGCTTTCAGCAGCACGAAAGAGGCATGGCCATCCTTGTTTTTCTTGTCATGATCAAGATAGGAAAGGATGGCATCAATATCCTCGGGATGAAGCTCTACTTCGGCTTCAGCAAGCAGGGAACGCAACTTGGGCTCATAGTCGATAAGCACCTCTTCGTGAAGACCGCATTGCTGAATGGAAAGCCACAAGGCGCACCACATTCCAAGAGCCACCGACTCGCCGTGAGTCAAAGGCGATTCAGTAGTCATCGTGAAGCTCTCGATGGCATGGCCGAGGGTATGGCCGAAATTCAAGACCTTGCGCTGATCCATGTCGGTGGGGTCGTCGTCGACGATATCGCGTTTGAGGTCGCCGGCACGAAGAATGTATTGCTCGTAGTTAGTTTCATTGACCTTCAGCAAGGCATCGTCAGCGATAAAGCCGTATTTGACCATTTCGGCGAGACCCGAAAGCAGCTCGCGTTCAGGTAATGAACTGAGGCAGATGGGGTTTATCATTACCTCCAGCGGCTCGGTAAATGTGCCGATCTGGTTTTTACAACCGCCCAAATTCACCCCGTTTTTGCCGCCGATGGCTGCATCGACCATAGCCAGCAAGGTGGTGGGCACGTTAACGAATCGGATGCCGCGCTGGTAGCACGAAGCCACAAAGCCTCCCAAATCGGTGATGGTTCCGCCGCCCAAGTTGACCAGTATGGCGTTGCGGTCGGCATTGTTCTCCAACAGAGTTTCCCAAACCTCCTGGGCCGTTTGAAGGGTCTTATGACTCTCGCCCGCGCCAACCACAATCTCTTCGGCCTGCTCACAACCCAGCCAGTGTTCCACCTCAGGGAGCCAATACTGGGCCACATTCTCGTCGGTCAGCACGAACACTTGCGAGGCCTCGGCAAGCGTTTCTTTCAATTCCTCAAGCCTCATAACATGCAATATTTATGATTCGTTCATCGTCGGTGGCACCCAAACGGATATCCACACGTAGATAACGCTCAGGAAGCAACGGCTCAATCAACTCAGGCCATTCGATCAGGCAAAGGTTGCCGCTATAGAAATAGTTTTCGTAGCCGATATCGTAAGCCTCTTCCAGCTTCTTAATCCTATAGAAATCAAAATGATAGACCGATTCACTTTCCTCGGTGACATACTCATTCACGATGGCGAAGGTCGGACTGTTCACTTCGTCGGTGACCCCCATGCGATGGCACAAATCCTTGATCAACGTGGTCTTGCCAGCTCCCATCGGGCCATAAAAAGCGATGACATCGGCCTCGTTACGCTGGGAAATCAGGTAATCGGAAACCTCGGCAAGGCCTTCCACGCTTTGGACATGAAACTCTTTCTCGTTCATCTCACTCAATAATTTCCGCAAAAATACGAAAACTATCGTTTCGATGACAGGCTAATGACCGGAATCAGCATCTCGCTCATGGAGATGCCTCCATGTTGGAAGGTGTTGCGGTAGTAGCTGACGTAATAGTTGTAGTTGTTCGGATAGGCGAAGAAGTCGCCCGATCCCGCAAATACGTATGTGGTGCTAAGATTGATACGGGGCAGGCTCACGAGCTCAGGTGCCTTCACCTCGAAGACCTCTTTGGGGTTGTATTTCAGGTTTTTGCCGTATTTGTAACGCAAATTGGTGTTCACCTCGCGGTCGCCCAAGATCTTCACAGGATTCTTGACGAAGGTGGAGCCGTGGTCGGTGGTGACAATCATGCTGCAGCCTTTTTCGGCGATGAAACGCATCATATCGAGCAGGCTGGAGTGCTCAAACCAGGAGTACATCAACGAACGGTAAGCCTCTTCGTCATCAGCCAGCTCACGGATGATCTCCATCTCGGTACGGGCGTGCGAGAGCATATCAACGAAGTTGTAAACGATGATGTTAATCTTGTTCTGCATCAGGTTCGACATCTGCTCATAAAGCTTCTTGCCTGCCTGAAGGTTCAGCACCTTGTTATAGGAATACCTGATGTTCTTGCCATAGCGCTTCAACTGTTCGCCGAAAAGTTCGCCCTCATACTGGTTCTTGGTGCCTTCCTCATCCTCATCGACCCACCATTTCGGGTAACGGCGACGGATCTCCAGCGGCATCAGTCCGGCAAACAATGAGTTACGGGCATATTGTGTAGAGGTGGGCAGGATGCTGTAATAGACTTCGTCGGCATCCACCCTGAAGTAGTGTTCAAGGATGGGCTGGATGGCCTTCCACTGGTCGTAGCGCAGGTTGTCGATGACGATGAAGAACAAGGGCTTTTCGTTGTCGTCGAGATGAGGCAGCACCTTGTCGCGGACGAGGGTGTGCGACATCACCGGTTTGTCGGCCTTGCCTTGTATCCAGTCGACATAGTTGCGTTCCACAAAGCGGGTGAAGAGCGTGTCGGCCTCCTGCTTTTGATCCGCCAGAATCTGCTTGATGCCCTCGTCGGTCGACTTCTGGAGCTCCAGCTCCCAACGCACCAATTTCTTATAAAGTACAATCCACTCATCGTAATTCAGGTTGTTCCCCAACTCCATGGCAATGTTGCGGAATTCCTGCTGATAGCTCATGGTCGACTTCTCGTCGCGGAGCTTACGGTTCTCGAGGTTTCGTTTCAGCGACAACAGAATCTGGTTCGGGTTGACCGGTTTGATGAGGTAGTCGGCGATATTGGAGCCGATGGCCGACTCCATGATGGTCTCCTCCTCGCTCTTGGTGATCATCACCACGGGGAGGTTGGGGTATTCACGCTTGATCACTTCGAGGGCCTCGATGCCGCTTACGCCAGGCATCTGCTCGTCGAGAAACACAATGTCAAAGGGCCGATCACGGACCAAATCGATGGCATCGGCACCGCTGTTGGCGGTCACCACATCGTAACCCTTTTGTTCCAAAAAAATGATATGAGGCTTCAGGAGATCAATCTCGTCGTCAGCCCAAAGGATGGTGGTTTTATCCATAGTTGGTAGTTGGGAGTTTGCAGTTAATAGTTAACAGTTTTGATGGAATAACGCAAAGATAGGAAGATTATTGTATTTTTGCGGCATGGAAACAAACAAGAAGAAAATCGTCAACGATCCCATTTATGGATTTGTAAGCATACCTGACGAACTGCATTTCGATATTATTGAGCACCCTTATTTTCAACGACTTAGACGTATCAAGCAGGTCAGTTTGACCAACTTGGTCTATCCCAGTGCCAACCACACCCGCTTTGCGCACAGCATCGGCGCCATGCATTTGATGCGGCGTGCCGTGCAGCTGTTGCGAGGCAAGGGCTACGAGATCACCGACGCCGAGTTGGAAGCCGCGTCGTTGGCCATCTTGCTGCACGACAGCGGCCATGGCCCCTTCTCGCACACCTTGGAGAACAGCATCGTGGAAGGCATCACCCATGAGGATTTGTCGTTGCTGCTCATGCGGCGATTCAACGAGATGCACGACGGGCAACTCGACTTGGCCATCAAGATCTTCACTGGCAATTATGAAAAGGGCTTTTTAAGCAAGCTCATCTCAAGCCAGTTGGACGTGGACCGCATTGACTACCTGAAACGCGACAGCTTCTTCACCGGAGTGGCCGAGGGCAACGTGAACGCCGAGCGGTTGCTGGACATGATGGAGGTGGTGGGCAACGAGCTCGCCATCGAGGCCAAGGGCATCTATTCCGTGGAGAGTTTCCTGGTGTCGCGCCGCATCATGTATTGGCAGGTATACATGCACAAGACCGTGCTGAGCGCCGAGTACATGCTCAGGGAGATCCTGAAACGCGCCAAGCTCGTCAGCCGTCAGCGCGAACTGCCAGCCACACCGGCACTCAACTATTTCCTGCGTCACGAGGGCGCTTTCACCGAGGCCGACGACATGGAGAAGACGCTGGAGGCCTTTGCTCGCTTGGACGATTTCGACGTGATGACCGCAGTGAAGCTCTGGTGCGACGACCTAGACTTTGTGCTCAGCGAGTTGTGCCGACGCCTCATCAACCGTCACCTCTTTAGGATTGAGATCTCGCAGGAGCCATTCGACCCGAACTACGTCGACGACATCCTGCACGCCATTGCCAAGCAATACAACCTCTCCTTATACGATGCCAGCTTCATGCTGTTGCAGGGCATCTCGTCGAACCACGCCTACCATCCAGGAAAATCAGCCATCAACATCCTTTACAAGGACGGCACCGTCAAGGATATTAGCGTGGCCTCCGACCAGTTGAACATCTCCGTGCTCTCACAACCGGTGATCAAGCATTTTATTTGCTATCCTAAAGAACTGAAAATCAGCAAGAAATAAAAAATTTCTGGTTTTCTTGTAACAATTTACGTTAAAACGCTACTTATAGGTGCCTCCACAAAAAAAAGTGACTGGATGGTGCATCACTGCGGCATCCAGTCTGTCGAGATACAAATGAACCATTAGTTATGCAACTAACTGTTTTTGATTCCATTTGCAAAGTACTGAAAAAATAATCTAACCTGGGTAATGAATTTGTTGACATTTCGGAACCGTTTTTGTTGACATTTTGGAACCACCCTCAAACATTTTTTCCGAGATATCGGCGAAAAAATCGTGGTTTAGCAGGATGCTGATATGCGCAAGTAGCTTAATATCAATGTTATCGCGATCAAAAAGCTTGTAGATGGTGCTCCGTTCAAGACATATCGTCCTTGAAAGCCAGGCGACGGATCTTCCCTGAGCGCGAAGCTCATGTTTGATCATGCTACCGATATGGATTTTCCTCTCTTCCATTTGTGTCAACTCTAAAATTGACACAAAAATAGGAAATAAATCAATAATACGTATTAATAATTAAAAATAATCCAAAAAAGATTATTCTTCATTTATAAGAATGTTCAAACCATCATACGCAAGCATCATATTATCAGGAAGTTCCGCATTTACGTCAACAGCTTTGCCCATGTGGTGACTGCAATGGGTAAACCAAGCTTTTTTCACCTTCAGGTGTGTGGCGATCTCAACGGCTTGCTCAAGGTTGATATGGGAATAGTGCTTGCGACGTCCCAATGCCTCAATAATCAGATATTCAACGCCTTCCAAGTGCTTTAATGCCTTCTTGGAGATCTCGTTGAAGTCCGTAACGTAGGCAAATTTGCCGATACGGAAGGCGTAGGTGGTCAGGGTATAATGCTTCAGCTTGATGGGCTCCACATGAAGGTCGCCGAAATCAAAGGGGGTCTCATCGATGAGATGTACTTCGTATGTCGGGGCTCCGGGATAAAGATGCTCCTTGAACGCATAGGAGAACTCGCGCTTGATCTCAGGCAGAGCCGTCTTGTCGACGAACAAAGGCATCGGCTTGTTGCTCTGGTTGAAGATGAACGGCCTGACGTCATCGAGGCCGCCGATATGATCCTTGTGTTCGTGGGTGATGAACACCGCATCAAGATGGTCGATGCCCTCGCGAAGCATTTGCTGGCGGAAGTCGGGACCCGCGTCGACGGCCACTGTGACCTGATCGGTACGGATCAAAATGGAGGTTCGGGTCCGCTTGTCGCGGGGATCTTTAGATTGGCACACAGGACATTGGCACCCAATCACCGGCACGCCCTGCGAGGTTCCACTTCCTAAGACTGTGATCAGCATAGCGAAAATTTTGCGCAAAAATAATATTAAATAGGAGTAAATCGTTATTTTTGCAAAATTTTTAATTTAAAGCATCGTCACATCCACTTTTCATGCTCGAAAAACTGAGATATAGGATCCTGAGTCGCACCATCAAGCAGTTCGTCTCCGAGAAAAACGGCTGCAAGATGCCTGATTTCGAGCGTCTTTCGTCCATCATCGTCATCCTTGAAGATTTGGACAAGGAGCGTGTGCGCGCCATCGAGGAACAGTTCAAGAAGGTGTTTGGCATCACGAGGATTAGGCTCATCATCATCAGCGACAAGGCCTCGAACGACATGCTGCTCAGCGACCAATACTGCGAGGTGACCACCAAGGACTTCGGCTTCATGAAGGTGCTGAAAGCTGAGAAACAGGAGGAGATCCGCAAGCTGCCCATGACCCATCTGCTCGTAAACATGGCTAGGGAACATATAGATATCAGCGATTATCTGTCCACCTTGCCACACGCCAACTTCAGGGTCAGCTTCACCAAAAGCAGGCATTTCGGCATCTACGACCTCATCCTCAGCAACGACAAGGAGGCCAGCCCAGCCAATGATGTGCAGATGCTTTACAAATACTTGAAAGCATTAACGGGAAATTAAATTCAGAAGCAAGAAGCAAGAAGTAAGAATGAGAAACATATTCAAAGGCACTGGCATCGCGCTCATCACGCCGTTCAACGAGGACAAGTCCGTTGACTTCGTTGCCTTGGAGCGCATCGTCAATCACGTCATTGACGGCGGCGCCGATTTTCTGGTGGCCCTCGGAACCACTTCCGAAGCCCCCACCCTCACCGCCGAGGAGAAAAAACAGGTGATCAGCACCATCCTGAAGACCAACGCCAAACGGCTACCCGTCTTGCTCGGGCTGGGTGGTAACAACACGGCCGGCGTCATCGAACAGATCAAAAGCCAAGACTTTAGCGGTATCGATGGCATTTTAAGCGTCGTGCCTTACTACAACAAGCCCAACCAGCGCGGCATGAAGGCCCACTTTGAAGCCATTGCCGACGCCAGTCCTGTGCCAGTAATCCTCTACAACGTGCCTGGCCGCGTGGGCGTCAACCTTCAAGCCGCCACCTGCGTGGAACTGGCCAAGCATCCCAACATCGTGGCCGTCAAGGAAGCTTCGGGCAACCTCCAGCAGATCATGGAGATCCTGCGTGACAAACCCGCCGACTTCGACGTCATCTCAGGCGACGATGCCATCACCCAACCCATGATGGCACTAGGCGCGCAAGGCGTGATCTCCGTGGCCGCCAACGCCTACATCAAGCCTTTCGCCAGAATGATGAGGGCCATGAAGGAAGGCCAGCCGGAAGTGGCATTAAAGTTGCATTATAGCATGCTTCGCATGAACCAGCTCATCTTTGCCGACGGCAACCCAGCGGGCATCAAATGTTTGATGAGTCATATCGGACTCTGCAAGAACGTGTTACGCCTGCCTTTGGTTCCAGCCAATGAAAAGGTGGAAACTGATATTATTGAAGAATGGAAACAATTAAAGAACAAATAATAAAAACAAAATGAAAAAACTGTTTATCCTTTTAGCCGTCTTGATTTGCGGCAACTTGTTCGCCCAAAAGAGCCAACAAGAACTGAACCAACTCATGCAACAACGCAACGAGTTTTACTTTTCCTTTGAACTGAGCGGCAATGACGACCTCGCCACGATCGCCAGAACCATTTCGGTTGACCGTGTTGATGGTAACACCGTCATCGCTTATGCCAACAACAACGAATTCAGCCAATTCCAGAAACTCGGATACCAAGTCACCTTAATGACTCCCCCTTCAATGTTATTTGAAGCCGAGATGTGGGACGGCAACAACCGCGCTGCCTACGACTGGGATCAATATCCAACCTACGAGGCATACGAAAACATGATGTATCAATTCGGCACCGACCATCCCGACAAGTGCGAGATCATCGAACTCGGCACCCTGCCGAGCAACCGCAAGATCTTGATCGCCCACATCAACAACGGCGACGGCACCGGCAAGCCGAAGTTCCTTTACACTTCCACCATCCACGGAGACGAGACCACCGGATGGATGCTGATGCTCCGCTTCATCGACTATCTCTTGGAGAACCCCACCCTTCCTGAGTGCGCCAACGTCCTCAACAACGTCGATCTTTACATTGGACCCAACACCAACCCTGACGGCACCTACCATGGCGGCAACAACACCGTGAACGGCGCTACCCGTTACAACGCCAACGGCATCGACATGAACCGCAATTACGCCGATCCTCATGGCAGCCTGCATCCTGATGGTGAAGCTTACGCACAAGAGACTGAATGGTTCATGCAGTTTGCTCAGGAAAACAACTTTGTGATGGGCGCCAACTACCACGGCGGCGCTGAAGTGATGAACTATCCTTGGGACAACACCTACACGCTTCATGCCGATGACCAATGGTATCAACTCATCAGCCATGAATATGCCGACCTTACCCATCAGGTGAGCTCTAGCTACATGACCGATTACAACAACGGCGTCACCAATGGCGCCCAGTGGTACATGATTGGCGGTGGCCGTCAGGATTACATGAACGGCTACGCCCAATGCCGTGAACTGACCATCGAGTGCTCGAACACAAAATGCCCCAATGGTAGCCAGATGCCAACATTTTGGAACTATAACAAGAATTCCATCTTTGCCTTTGTCAACCAATGCTTGAATGGCATCCACGGCACAGTGGTTGATGCCGAGTCAAAGGCTCCCATCGGTGGCGCAACCGTCACTTTGGTTGGTCACGACGATCAATACTCAACGGTTTCCACACAACTCCCCGGTGGCGATTTCCATCGTCCAGTGAAGGCTGGAACCTACAATGTGAGAATCACCAAGAACGGTTATGAAGCCTACGAGACACAGGTGACTGTGGCTGACGGAGCAGCAATTACCATCAACGCCGAACTGGTCGCCTTGGAAGGCATCGTAGCCGACTTCACCGCCGACGTTACCGCAGTGGCCGTGGGCGGTTCGGTGCATTTCACCGACAACTCATGGGGCGCTCAACTCACCAACTGGAATTGGGAGTTCGAAGGCGGTACACCTGCCACTTCAACTGCCCAGAATCCTACCGTGACCTACAACCAAGCCGGCAACTTCGGCGTTCGTCTCACCGTCATCAATGCTGATGGCGAGAGCGACACCAAATACATGCCGAACTACATCTCCGCTTCAGAGGCTTACAACATGCAAAGCGGCACCATCACCACCTGCGATGCCATGTTCTACGACGACGGAGGCCCAAGCAACAACTATGGCAACAACAAAGACCTCACCTTGACCTTCCTGCCTGCCACCGAAGGCGGTTTCATCGAAGTCACCTTCCAAACGTTCGATACCGAAAGCAACTATGATTTCCTGTACATCTACGATGGCACATCGACTTCTGCACCTCAGATCGGACAATACGACGGCGGCAACAGCCCCGGCACCGTGACCGCCACCAACGCCCAAGGCGCCTTGACCTTCCGTTTCACCTCCGACAGCAGCGTCAACAGGGAAGGTTGGTCTGCCCACGTCAGTTGCTTGGGCGTTTTGGCCCCGATCGTGGTGACTGTCACCGCCGAGCCCGAAAGCATCCTAACCGGCCAAACCAGCCATCTTTCCGCCGTTGTTACCGGAGGCTCAGGCGTTTACACCTATCATTGGGAACCCGCCGACATGGTGAGCAATGCCAACATTGCCAACCCACAAACCGTTGAACTCTTCGAAACGCAAACCTTCAACCTGACCGTTTCTGACGACCAGGGCAACACCGGCACAGGATCAGTCACCATCGATGTCACCAGCGGAGTCAACGTCAATGAGAATCAAGCCGATAAGGTTCAGGTTTATCCAAATCCCGTCTCCTCCACGCTGTTCATTGACGGTTTGAACGGTTTCAGCAACCTTGATGTTCAGATTGTCAGCATCCAAGGACAGGTCATCAAAGAAGTTGTCAATTCCTTGGAAATCAACGTTTCAAACATTGAATCAGGAATTTATTTCATCAAAATTGAATGTGACGGACAACAATATTTGAAGAAATTTATTGTTAAATAAAAATAATAAAATAGATAGCCAAAAAATTGTGTAATTTTGCAGCTTCATGAAAAGAAGGTTTTTGACATTGGCATGTTTCGTTCTCGTTGCGCTCTGTTCGTGCAACGAGTTCGACCGCATTTTGAAAAGCACCGACAACGAGATGAAGTACGAGGTGGCCATGGACTATTACGACAGGAAGGACTACAACCATGCGTTGCAGCTCTTCGACCTGCTGCAGAACTCGTTCCGCAGCACCCCGAAGGGTGAGGCCATCACCTTCCGCACCGCCATGTGCTACTACCTGACCAACGACTACGAGATTGCCGCCTATTACTTCAACAAGTTCGTCACCAACTATCCTTTTTCAAAAGATGCCCAAACCGCAGCTTTCATGAATGCCTACTGCAGTTACATGATCTCGCCCAAGTCGAGCCTCGACCAGCAGAACACCTACAAGGCCATCAGCCACCTCGAGTCGTTCATTGAGAACTACCCGCAAAGCGACAGCATCGCCAGAGCCAAGGAGCTTTTGGGCGACCTGAACAGCAAGCTTGAGGAGAAGGACTACAACATTTGCGTCCTCTACTACAGGATGGAGAACTACAATGCCGCCATCACCTGTTTCGAGAACCTGCTGAAGAACTATCCCAACACCAAGCACCGCGAGGAGATCCTCAGCAACATGGCCAAGACCTATTATGACTATGCCGAGAACAGCATTCCCGAGAAGCAAAAGGAACGTTACGAGGCTTGCATTGAGCGTTACAACACGTTGACCTACCTCTACCCCGACAGTCCATACCTGAAAGAGGCTGAGGCCGTGGCCAACAAAGCAAGAAAGAAATTAGAAAACATACAATAACACCATGGATTTCAAGAAAATCAGAACCGAAACGACGGTGGTTACCCGTCAGAAAGACCAGTTTTACAAAGGCACAGGCAACATCTACGAGACCGTGGCCATCCTGACCAAGCGCGCCAACCAGATTGCCAGTGAGATGAAGGAAGAACTCAACAAGAAGATCGAGGAGTTTGCCACCAACAACGACAGTCTGGAGGAAGTCTTCGAGAACCGCGAGCAGATTGAGATCGCCAAGTTCTACGAGCGTCTGCCCAAACCCACGCTGATCGCCATCCACGAATTCCTCAACGACGAGATTTATTTCCGCAATCCCCGAAAAGAGAATCAGGAAGAGTTCTAAATCCCATGAAAAGGTCATTCGTTTCTTTCATCACAGTCATCTGCATGCTCTTCGCGAACATCGCAGCCGCACAAGAGCTGAAGTGCGATATTGCCATCAACTCCAGCCAGGTCTCCGGCTCCGACAAGAGCGTTTACGAGAGCATGCAGACGGCCTTGTATGAGTTCATCAACAACACCAAGTGGACCAACATCAACTTCAAGACCAACGAGAAGATCGAATGTTCCATTGCCATCACCATCAAGGAACGCACTGGCTCTGATTACTCCGGTGAGATCAACATGGCTTTGCGCCGTCCCTGTTACAAGTCGAGCTATACAACCCCGATGCTCAACTATTTGGATCCGAAGTTCAGCTTCTCCTACACTGAAGGACAGCCTTTGGATTTCAGCACGAACACACACATTTCGGACCTGACTTCCACGATCGCCTTCTACGTCTACATGTTCCTCGGCATTGACTTCGACAGCTTCTCGCTGAATGGCGGCAAGCCCTTCTTTGAGGCCGCCGAGCTGATCGTCAACAACGCCCAAGGCTCCTCACAGCCGGGTTGGAAGTCGATGGACGGCAACAAAAACCGCTACTGGTTGGCCGAAAACGCCACCAGCAACAGCTATGCTCCGCTGCACCAGTTCCTCTATGAATACCATAGGCTTGGCCTCGACGTGATGTCGGAGAAGCCCGAAGAAGGACGTGCTGCCATCCTCAGGGCGATCCAACAGCTTCAGACTGTGCATAGCACCTACCCCACCTGTTTCCTTCTGCAACTCATGATTGAAGCCAAGCGCGACGAAATCATCAACGTGTTCAGCGAAGGCACACAAAAGGAAAAGACCGAGGCCGCAAACATCATGAAACAGATCGATCCGTCGAAGTCGTCGCGATACGATGCCATCTTGCAAGGCGGGAGACAATAACACCCTCGCCCCATGCTCCAACAGCTTCACATCAAAAACTACGCACTCATCGAAGAGCTCTCCGTGGACTTCTCCGAGGGGTTCAGCGTGATCACTGGCGAGACCGGCGCCGGCAAATCCATCCTGCTGGGTGCCTTGGGTTTCGTGCTGGGTGACCGCGCCGACACAGGCGTGCTGTTTGACAAGGAGCTAAAATGCGTGGTGGAAGCCCAGTTCCAGCTGAGAAACGAAGCCTTGAAGTCGCTTTTCGAGGACAACGACTTGGATTTCGATGCCGAGTGCATCTTCCGCAGGGAACTTAGTCCGCAGAAGAAAAGCCGGGCCTTCATCAACGACACACCCGTTTCGTTGCAGGTCATGAAAGAGATTGGCAGCCAACTGGTAGATATCCACTCGCAACATGATTCCCTGCTGCTGACCGATGCCGACTTCCAGTTGCATCTGTTGGATGAAATCGCCAGTAACAACAGCTTGTTGGACAATTATCGAGCCAATTTCGGCACTTACAACAGCATCAAGCGGAAGCTGAACGAATTGAGGGAGATTGCTACAAAGAACCTAGCCGAAAACGATTACCTGAAGTTCCAACTTGACGAGCTCCAGAAAGCCCAACTCAAAGAAGGCGAATATGCCGACATTGAGCAAAGCCTAAATGTGATGGAGAACGCTGAGGAGATTCGCTCGCTGCTCTTCAGTGCTAATGGGCTGCTGGAGAACTCCGAAACGGCCATCCTGCCTCAACTTACCGAGCTTTCGTCGGTGTTGCATCGGCTCAAGCAACTTGTTCCATCATCGGATGAGTTGCAGCAACGCATCGAGAACACGCAGGTGGAGCTGAAGGATGTCGCCTACGACCTGGAACGTTTGGAAAACGACTCCCAATTTGACGAAAGCCAGCTTCAGGAGCTGCAAGAGCGCTACGACCTGCTCAACCGTTTGATGATGAAACATCACGTCAAGGCCTTTGAAGACTTGATCCAACTGCGTGATGAGCTTGCAGGCAAGGTGAACGCCTTTGAGAATATCGACCAAGAGATTGAACAGGCTGAAAAGGCCTTGAAAGCACAGACCAAGCTGCTTCAGGAATTGGCTTCGAAGCTCCGTGCCCAGCGCCTAAAAGCATCCAAGACCTTCGGCGATCAGGTCACCGACCTCGCCAAACAGCTGGCCATGCCCCATGCCGTATTCCAGATCACGGTGGAGCCATTGAAGGAGTTTACCTCCAACGGTTTGGACCAAGTAAGATTTATGTTCTCCGCCAACAAAGGCGTTGCGGTGGCTGAGCTCAGCAAGGTGGCTTCGGGCGGTGAACTTTCAAGGTTGATGCTTTCCATCAAGAGCGTGGTGTCGCAACACAACTACATCCCTACCCTCATCTTCGATGAGATTGACACGGGTGTTTCAGGCGAGGTGGCCGCCAAGATCGGTGGCATCATGCAGCAGATGGGCACTTCACTCCAGCTCATGGCCATCACCCACCTGCCGCAGGTGGCCAGCAAGGCAACGCATCATTTCTTCATTTACAAGGATAGCGAAGGCGCTCGCACCCAATCACACATCCGCCTGTTGAAGACGGAGGAGCGCGTCACTGAGATCGCCAAGATGCTCAGCAACGACAAGGTGACGCCGGAGGCTTTGAAGGCCGCCGAGGTATTACTTCACTAATTTCTTTGTCATTTGTTTGCCATCCGAAGTGGCATATCTCAACAGATAGGTTCCCGGTTTCCATGCTTGGGGATTCATTGAGGAGACCTGCCCGGAATAAACCAGCTGCCCCATCATGTTATAGACCGTAACTGTAGTAAACTCATTTTCGAAGAATTCTTTCGTAGAGGTCACGGTCACCATGGCGTAATCCAAGTTGGGATCGTCAAGGTTGGGAGCGTAGTCAGAGAAAGCAGGCGCTCCTGGACCGCCCGCTTGATAAGCTGCGACAATACGGTAATAGTATGTACCCGGAGCCACCTCATCGAAAAAGTCGCGGGCATCGACATCGGAGACATAAAACTCGTCAGGGACATCATTCAAATCACCAGCATAACGAAACACGCCGAAACCCATCAGCCACTGGTTGGGATTATCCATCCCCCAACGGACATGCACTCCGAAGCGGCCGTCCTCAAGATATTCATAATCGGCAGTGATATAATCGGGAACATCAAGATAGTCCAATGCATTATAAAACGTGTATAGTACACCCACCTCGGGTTTTTCGGTCTGCGCATATATCAAATCGCCTTTGTAGTCGTACACCTCAAAACTACATTCCTCGTCGTCGTCCTCGTATCCGACGTTACAGTAATTCCAGAAGAGGGTAATGTTGGTCTCGAAAGGAACATCCACGGTTACCATACCATCACTGCCTTCAGCTAGACCTATACGATAAAGCACACTTTGGTCAACCATGACGGAGATAGCCGGTGAGAGCCATCCGTCGCCGGTAACGTCATGAAGATGGAATGTAATGGGTTTTGAACCTGTCCAATAGTGAACTATTTCGGATACAGCCTGGCCACGGCCACCGGAAGTCACCGGATAGGCGGTGAAATCGTCCACACAGCCATGGCTCTTATCGTAGAAGTAGCACTCGAACTCTAGATGTTCACCAGGTTGGGGTGCCACAAAAGTATGCAGTAGTTCACCGTTCTGCAGCAAAACCACTGAGTCGATGCTAGAGAGTGCCGTTCCATCGATAGTATGTGTCGGTGCTGTAGCCGAATAATAAATTCCGCCACCAAACAGAGGGACGGCCTCCACATCGCTCACCGGCATCGGCTGGTTATCGTATTCGACGTTGGGTTCCAAATTGGTGGAGGTATAGTGGCTGTAGTTGTATTCATGATAGGTAAGGTTCATGGCATTGACACTATAGAAACCATTGTCGAAGCCTTGCCAGCCCCAGTTGAAATGGAAAAAGTCGTTCTCGTCGTAGCCGTCACACACGAAAGCGTGGCCACCACGATTGCCATCTTTCGTATAGCTGTAGGCCGAATAATACATCGGACGATCATTGTCGATCTCGTTTTTCATCAATTCGATCCACTGGAAATCGCTATAGTAATCCCTATCGGCGAGCGTAGTACTGGAGGCATAACGGAAATAGGTTTTAAATGCATCAATGGCATCAGCGGAATAGGCACCCGAGGCGTTGGGGCCATATTCCATCTCGACGCTCACGCCGGCATGGTATTCCAACAGGGCAACGGCATCCACTTGGTATTGGGGGCTGGTGTAATCCAGAAAGTCAGGCATCAACTCATAGCGATAATCCGCCTCACCGAAGTTGGCCGTCAGCGTACCGTAGGAAGTCGAGCCATATCCGTAGCAGTAATAGCTGTGCGAGCCCACCCCTGACTTGGGCCATTCCCAATAACGCATGATCTGCGCCATGGCATTGGCCACGCAACCCGACTTCACATGGCCGTTGTAGCCTTCAAGATCCACTGGACATTGGTCGTTATAGAGTTGGGTCTGATGCCAAGTAGAGGTGCAAAGCGGACCTACGGTGCGGCTGCCACGATCCGTGATAGTACCATCTTTGGCCAATCGTTGCCATTGAGCAGCGATTTCGGGTTGTTGTTCCAAATTCATGGCGATGGCCGTCTCCAAGTCAGAGCGATAGGCATCGAAAAACACTTCCGGTCCAGCCTCCGAAGCCACCTGATCGAAACTGCTTTCGGTAGAATAACCCAGGATCGGCTTCATGCGGTCGTCGGCGGCCACGATCACGAAGCCTTTGGGCTGGCAGTTGAACACATAGCACACGTTTATGCCGTTTTCAGAGGTTTCGGTATAGGCCAGCGACAATGCCGTCGAAGCAGATTGATGGTTGGCAACCATATATTTCCCGCCCAGTTGTTTGGCAGATTCCACATCAACGGAACCTGCGGTTAGGCGAAGAACAAAGGCCAGCAATGTAATTATGAGGGTTATTCTTTTCATATTATGTTAGTTTTCAAAGACATATCTTAGAATATTCGCACCCATCTTGAGGGCTTTCTCACGGGTTTCTTGCGAGTCGTGATGTACCCGTTGGTCTTCCCAGCCGTCGCCGAGGTCACATTCGTAGGTGAAGATGCACACGATACGGCCTTCATAAAACAAGGCAAAAAGTTGGGGAGGCTTGTTGTCGTGCTCATGGATCTTGGGCAGGCCGTTGGGGAAAGGATAAGGCTTTTTGAAGATGTCGTGCGTGAAAGGCAGTTCCACGAAATCCAGCTCAGGAAACACCTTTTTCATCTGAGGCTCGATGAATTGCCGGATGCCGTAGTTGTCGTCGATATGCAGGAAGCCGCCCGCCAGCATGTAGTTGCGGAGATTCTGGGCTTCGGCCGCATCGAAAACCACATTTCCGTGACCCGTCATGTAGACGTAGGGATAGTTGAAGATATCGGGGCTGGAAGGCTCCACAGTGGGCACGTTGGGGTTGATGTCGGTGCCCATCTCCTGGTTGCAGAAACGCACCAGATTGGGCAGGGAGGTCGGGTTGCCGTACCAGTCGCCGCCGCCACGGTATTTCAACAAGGCGATGTTGAGTTGCTGAGCTTGGGCAAAGCAACCGACAAACAACAATACTATGACCAGCAGTTTTTTCATTTCATCTGATTGATTAGTTGGATGGTATGGCAAGCCACCAGCGCCGCCGTTTCCGTCCTCAGCCGGGCGTCGCCCAAGCTACAAGGGATGAAGCCGTTTTCTTTGGCCAGCGCCACTTCCTCGGGGCTGAAATCCCCTTCAGGACCAATCAGCACCAGGGCGTTCTCTCCTTTTTTATATAGATCGCAGAGGCAGTCTTTTACATTATCGTCAATCCAGGCGATAAACTTCTGGCCTTCAAAGGGTTGCTTAACCAGCTTGTCAAAAGGCATCAAATCATCGATTTGTGGCAATCGCGATTTGATGGATTGTTTCACAGCAGCGATCATCACCTTTTGGAAACGTTCCACATTGGCGGCACGGCGTTCCGAATGGTAGGAGGTGAACAGCCTCACACGGTCGATGCCGATCTCCGTAGCCTTTTCGAGGAACCATTCCGTACGCTCGTTGAGCTTGGTCGGAGCGATGGCAATCTCAAGATTGAAGTCCCAATGATCGTAGCCTTGACGTTTATTCGTCAGGTTGACCGTGGCATGTTTCGGCAATGCTTCCACTAGTTCCGCATCATAGAGAAAGCCTTCCCCGTCGGTCACGCAAAAGGTCTCCCCTTCGGTCATCCGAAGCACTTTCACGCAGTGTTTCGACTCGTCCTCGGGCAAGGTCGTCAGACCTTCTTTCGCGTTGGGTATGTAAAAGACATTCATTTCATATTGTTTGCGGACGCACGCGGTGCGTCCCTACATTACATTCTTTCCGGCATCCCAATTCCCAATAATTCAGACGCATTCCTCAACAACGCCGCGACCATATCGCAAACTTTCAGACGGAACATGCGGCGGTTGGCATCTTCCTCACGGAGGATGCTGCACTCCTGGTAGAACTGGTTGAACTCTTTGGCAAGGTCAAAGATGAAGTTGGCGATCATCGCAGGGCTGCGGCCTTCGGCGGCTTGGTTGAGCACCATCGGCCAGCCATACATCATCACGATGATTTCCTTTTCCTTTGGTTGGAGGTCAGTGACTTTTACGTCATTTTCAAGCTGGATGCCCTGTTCGGCAGCCTTGCGGAGTACCGAGCAGATACGGGCGTGGGTGTATTGCACAAACGGACCCGTATTGCCGTTGAAGTCGATGGACTCAGCGGGGTTGAAGAGCATGGTCTTCTTGGGATCGACCTTTAGGATAAAGTACTTCAAAGCGCCCAAACCGATGGTGTGATACAGCTTTTCGGCATCCTCAGGCGAGAGATCCTTGGCTTTACCGAGCTCTTCGGAAACGCCTTTAGCCGTAGCCACCATCTCATCCATCAGGTCGTCGGCATCGACCACGGTGCCTTCACGGGATTTCATCTTGCCGTTGGGCAGCTCCACCATGCCGTAGGACAGGTGCTCTATGTCCTTGCCCCACTCACGGCCTAAGCGGACCAACACACGCTTCAACACATCAAAGTGATAGATCTGCTCGTTGCCGACCACATAGATCAACTTCTCGGGATTGTATTCCTCCACACGCAGTTGGGCAGTGCCGAGGTCTTGGGTCATATACACGGAGGTGCCATCGCGGCGGAGCAGCAGCTTCTCATCCAAACCTTCATCGCGGAGGTCGCACCAAACGGAGTTGTCATCGCGACGATAGAGCACGCCTTTCTCGAGACCTTCCTGCACCAAGGACTTGCCCAGCAGATAGGTCTGTGATTCGTAATAGATCTTCTCGAAGCTCACACCCAGACGCTTGTAAGTGACATCGAAGCCGTCGTACACCCACTGGTTCATCATCTCCCACAGTTGGCGCACCTCGGGGTCGTTGGCTTCCCATTTGCGGAGCATCTCACGGGCTTCCTGCATCAGCGTGGATTGGGCTTCGGCCTTGGCTTTGGCTTCTTCTTGCGCCTTTTCATCAAGCGTATCGTAGTCAGCAGGCAACAAGGTCTTCAACTCTTCCTTGAACTTCTTGTCGAACAGCACGTAGAAGTCGCCGATCAGGTGATCACCCTTCTTGCCGGTGGATTCAGGGGTACAACCGTTGCCCCATTTCTTCCAGGCCAACATGCTCTTGCAGATGTGGATGCCACGGTCGTTGACCAAGTTGACGCGCACCACGTTTTTGCCATTGGCTTTCAGGATTTCCGACACGCTCCAACCCAACAAATTATTGCGGATATGGCCTAAATGCAAAGGCTTGTTGGTATTCGGCGAGGAATACTCCACCACCACGGGCTGGCCTTTCACATCCTTTCTACCAAAGTTCTCTTTCAGATGATTCTCACGGAAGAAATCCAACCAGAAAGCGTCGGAGATGAGGATATTCAAGAATCCCTTGACCACGTTGAACTTGGCGATCATCGGGGATTCCTTCATCATTTCGGTGCCCATCTCGTTGGCCAGTTGTTCGGGATTGCGACCCGCCAGTTTCCCGAAGGGGAACACCACCACAGTGAGGTCGCCCTCAAACTCGGGACGGGTCTTCTGGAAATTCACCTGCTGCGCAGGCGGCTCTTGTCCATAAAGAGTTTTGAACGACTTGATAAACAGTTGTTTAAGGATTTCTTCTAACATGGTATCTTGCTTTTTCTTTTCGTGCCACAAAGGTAACAAAAAATTTTTTTTGCCCCAAAGGTTGAAAAGACGCAAAAAGTAGTTATCTTTGCAATCCGATGATACACAAAACAACACCATCGGAAATCATTAATAATCAAGGAATCAAGACGGTTGCTATAAGGCGACCGTCTTTTTTTTGCAATCAATTAACTAAACACATAAAACCATGTCCATCTCCTTGAAAAACCGTAGCCTGATCTCCATCAGCGACTACACTCCTGAGGAAATCTGCCATGTCCTCGACATTGCGGAGGACTTCGAGAAGAATCCTCATCAAAACTTGCTCAACGGACGCATCATCGCCTCGTTGTTCTTCGAGCCTTCCACCCGAACGCGTCTGAGTTTCGAGACCGCCATCCAGCTTTTGGGCGGCAACGTCATCGGCTTCAGCAGCACCTCGGGCACCAGCATCCAGAAAGGCGAATCGCTGGCTGACACCATCACCATGGTGGCCAGCTATGCCGACCTCATTGTGATGCGCAACCCCATCGACGGCTCCGCCCGCTTCGCCTCCGAGGTCTCCAAGGTACCGATCATCAACGCCGGTGACGGCTCCAACCAGCACCCCACCCAGTGCATGCTCGACCTCTACAGCATCCGCAAGACCCAAGGCACGCTGGAGAACCTCGAGATCACGCTGGTTGGCGACCTGAAATACGGCCGCACCGTCCACAGCCTGGTGGAAGCCATGAGCCACTTCAACGCCAAGTTCAACTTGGTGTCGCCCATCGAACTGAAGCTGCCGAGAACCGTGAAGCAGCACATCAAGGACGCCCATCTGGAATACGAACAGTTCACCGAATTGGAGGAGGTTATCCCCCACTCCGACATCATCTACATGACCCGTGTGCAACGCGAGCGCTTCCCCGATCCGCTGGAATACGAGAAGGTGAAGAACTCATACGTGCTTCGCAACGCCATGCTGGCCAACGCCAAGCCCAACTGCCGCATCCTGCACCCGCTGCCGCGCGTCAACGAGATCCATGTGGACGTGGACGCCAACCCGAAAGCCTATTACTTCCAGCAGGCGCAAAACGGCGTGTATGCCCGTCAGGCCTTGATCGCAGCTATCCTCGGACTAAAATAAAGATAAAAGATAAAAGATAAAAGATAAGAGTTATGGAAAAGAAGAAAGAACTGACCGTGAGCGCCATTGAGAATGGCACGGTCATCGACCATATCCCCGCCGACAAAGTGTTCCAGGTCGTGAAGATCTTGGGCTTGGAAAAAGTCACCCACCCAGTGTATTTCGGCACCAACGTGGAGAGCAAGAAATACGGCACCAAGGGCTTCATCAAAGTATCCGACAAATACTTTGATCCGGAAGACTTGAACAAGATCGCCCTGGTAGCGCCAACGGCCTCCATTATCGAGATCAAGGACTACGAGGTGATCCGCAAGCAAACGGTTCAGATTCCTGAACGCATCGAGCACATCGTGAAGTGCTTCAACCCGAACTGCGTCACCAACAAGGAGCACGACATCCCGACCAAGTTCCGCGTGAAGCATGTGGACGGCAAGCTCCGCCTGGTGTGCCATTACTGCGAAAAATACACCTCAGAGGAGAACATTGAATTCATCTAATCCTTGCCAAAAATGAAAAAAACGCTTTGGATTCTTGCAGGGATTGTCGCCATCGTCCTAATATGGGGCATCAGCACCTATAACGGCTTTGTGAAGACCGAAGAAAAGATGACCCAAGCCTGGTCGCAAGTGGAGAATGTTTACCAACGCCGCATGGACCTTGTGCCCAACCTCATCTCCGTGGTGAAGTCGTATTCCGACTACGAAAGCGGCACGCTGGTGGAGATCGTGGAGGCCAGGTCCCGACAGGCGGCATCCGTCAAGATTGATCCAGAGTCCATGACACAAGAGCAGCTGCTGGAATTTGAAAACTCCCAGCAGCTGCTTGATAACGCCGTGAACGACGTGATTGTTTCAATTGAGAACTATCCCGACCTGAAGGCGGTGGAAGTGTACCAGACCTTTCTGGCGCAATACGCGGGATGTGAGAATCGCATCTACGTGGAACGCAGCCGTTACAACGAGATGGTTAAGGACTACAACAAGTCAGTGAGAAGCTTTCCAGGAAAGATCATCGCTGGCTGGTTCGGATTTGAGACACATCCTTATTTCCAAGCCACAGAATAACCAGTATTAGGCTTGCGCCTTCGGGCTCATGGTGAAGGGAGGCATCATCTCGCCACTCACTTCCTTGATGGGACCGAACTGTGACTCGTATTTGCTTAAGTTTTCACCCAAAGCCTTAAACAAACGCTTGGCGTGTTGAGGCGTCATGACGATTCTTGATTTGACTTTGGCCTTTGGTGCGCCCGGCATCATGCTCACAAAGTCAAGAATGAACTCAGTAGGTGAATGGGTGATGATGGCCAGGTTGGAATAAACACCGCCGGCCACTTCGTCGGTCAATTCGATATTGATCTGATTTTTAGGTTTTTCTTCCATATTCTTTGTTTTTTATTTGTTTAAAAACGTAGAGACGCGCCACGGCACGTCT
>JAGCPG010000001.1 GCA_017645245.1 Bacteroidales bacterium | reverse complement strand
ACCTTTGCTGGAGATACGAAACCTGAAGATCGACTTCCGATGCGATGACGAATGGCGCGAGGTGGTGCATGGCATCGACTTCGACGTGTTTGCCGGCCGCACCTTGGGCCTTGTGGGCGAGTCAGGCTCGGGTAAGTCGGTGAGCAGCCTCTCGGTGATGCACCTGCTCAACCCCAAGGTGAGCCGCGTCAAAGCCGATGCCATGCTGCTGGAAGGCTTGGACATCAAGGACTTCAACGAGAAACAGATGGCCGAGGTGCGTGGCAAACGCATCGCCATGATCTTCCAGGAGCCGATGACCTCGCTCAACCCCGTGTACCGCTGTGGCTATCAGGTGGCTGAGATGATCCGCCAGCACGAAAAGGTGACGCGTAACGTCGCTCGCGACCGGGTGATCTCGCTGTTCCGCCAGGTGATGTTGCCGCGGCCTGAAGCCATCTACGACAGCTACCCCCATGAGCTCAGCGGCGGACAGAAACAGCGTGTGATGATTGCCATGGCCATCGCCTGCAACCCACAGATTCTCATCGCCGACGAGCCCACCACCGCCCTCGACGTGACGGTGCAGAAAGAGATCCTGAAACTCTTGCGCAAGCTGCAACAGGAAACCGGCATGGGCATGGTCTTCATCACTCACGACCTCGGTGTGGTGGCTGAGATTGCCGACGACGTAGCGGTGATGCACGACGGCGAGATCCTCGAAAAAGGTACGGTCAAAGAAGTGCTGGAACATCCGCAACACCCTTACACCAAAGGCCTCCTCGCCTGTCGTCCACCGATGAAGATCCGACTGAAGAAACTCCCCATCGTCAAGGAATTTCTCGACGGACAATGGGCTGGCGGCAAGGAACAGATCCTGCGTGAGCTGCAAATTACCCCAGAGGAAAGGCAGCAACGTCTCCAGCAACTCTATGCCCAAGAACCTATTTTAAAGGTGGAACATCTCAAGACCTGGTATCCCTTGAAAAAAGGCATTTTTAGCCGTGTTTACGACCACGTGAAGGCCGTGGATGACGTCAGCCTTGAAGTCTTTGAAGGCGAAACCCTGGGCTTGGTGGGCGAGTCGGGATGCGGCAAGACCACGCTGGGACGCAGCATCCTGCGGCTGTTGGAGCCCACCGGAGGTAAAGTGTTTTTCGACGGCCTCGAAGTCACTGCACTGAATGCCAAAGAGTTGCGCGACTTCCGAAAACAGGCTCAGATCGTGTTCCAAGACCCCTACTCTTCCCTGAATCCTAGGATCAGGATCGGGGAAGCCATCGCCGAACCCCTGAAGGTACACGGCATCGAGAAGGATCGGAAGAAATGCCGGCAGATCGTCTGTGACCTGTTGGAACAAGTGGGCTTGCAAGCCGCGCATTATGACCGTTATCCCCATGAGTTCAGTGGCGGCCAACGGCAACGTATCTGCATCGCCCGAGCCTTGGCGGTCAACCCCAGACTAGTGATCTGCGACGAGTCGGTGTCGGCCTTGGATGTCTCCGTTCAAGCCCAGGTGCTCAACTTGCTGAACCGTTTGAAAGCGGAGCGCCACCTCACCTACATCTTCATCTCGCACGACCTCAGCGTGGTGCGCTTCATGAGCGACCGCGTGCTGGTGATGTATAACGGCTGTCCCGTGGAATATAACGATGCGGATGAACTCTTCGACCATCCGCAAAATGACTATACAAAAAAATTAATCGCGGCACTACCCGGTATCCAATGAAATCATTATTTTTGCACTCAAGATAACAATCTCATTATTAACTAATAAACAAATATCTATAACTAATAAACAAATATCTATGAAAAAAGCGCTACTTTTTATTACGGCAGTATTGATGTCAGCATCGATGTTTGCCCAAACAAGAACCACTTTCATCAGTGAGCATTTCGATGACACATCGGCACCAGCCGGATGGACTGTCATGGGATCAGGTACAAGCAACTGGGGTATCTCAGCAACTCAAAACGCTGGCGGCGAAGCCAACGAGCTCGTTCTCGTTTGGTCACCACAGTTTAACGGCACCTCACGCATGGTGATGCCTGCCGTCGACCTTACAGGAATTTCAAGCGTTGTTGTTAGCTTCAAACACGCTCTTGACAACTATCAAGGAAGCCACACCCTCGGTATCGCCACATCGTCTGACGGTGGCACCACATGGAATGAAGGCTGGACGCAGAACTACAGCTCAAGCAACTCTTGGAGCGTGACACAGAACATTTCCACACCCGACATGGGCAACAGTGATGTTCTGTTCTGCCTCTTCTACACGGGTAACAGTTACAATATCAACAACTGGTATTTCGATGACATTGAGGTTTTCTCCATGGAAAACCACGATCTTTCCTTGGTCAGCATCGATGTCGTTTCAGTGCTGGAATCATCAACCATTGATATTAAAGCTACCGTACAAAACAAGGGTTTAGAGGCCATTGACAGCTTCACGTTGGCTTATCAGTTGAATGATATGGAAATGGTTGAAGAGACCTTCAATGAGTCACTCGCCTCTCTGGCTACCAAACAGGTGACTTTTTCAACTCCTGTGTATTTAGCCCCTGGCAGCTATGAGCTCACCGTCGGCAGCCTTGAAGAAGATGACGATCAAAGCAACAATATCGTTTCTAAGACTATTAATGTCGCTTTAGGTAACACCCAACGTGTTGTGATGATCGAGCACTTCTCGAGCTCAACATGCGGTCCATGCGTCAGCGTGAACACAAGCATGAGCAACCTCACAAATCAGGCACAGAATCAAGGCAAATTCACCTACACCAAATATCAGATGAACTGGCCAGGCAACGGTGACCCATATTACACAGAAGAAGGCGGCGTGAGAAGACAGTTCTACGGCGTGAACGCAGTGCCTAATGTTTGCCTCGAAGGCACAAATTTAGGCGCTACAACAATGACTCAGGCCCAGTTGGACAATGCCTACAACACACCTTCATTCGCAGATGTGAGAGGTTCATTCAACGTTGACGGCAACAACATCACAGTTAAGGTCGACTTCATGTCTTATTTTGATATGACGGTTGAAAAAGCCTTCGTGACCGTGAACGAGAAAACGACTACAGGAAACGTTGGAACCAACGGCGAGACTTCATTCCACCATGTCTTCATGAAGTTCTTGACCTCTCCTTCGGGCGACAATCTCAATATTCCTGCAGGCGAATGCCAACATTTCGAATGGACACAGAACATGGCAGGCACTCACGTCGAGGAAATGACCGACCTGGAAGTCTCAGCATGGATTCAGAACATTGCTTCACATGAAGTTATGAATAGCCATTTCATGTATGAATACACCAACGAACATCCATATCCCGTCGAAAACCTCACAATGGGTGACGTTATCACCTGGGAAGCTCATGAAGGCAGCAATCCTGTTGGATACAACGTGTTTATCAACGGTGAATTAGTAGCTCAAAACATTGTAGAAACAAGCTATAATTATACAGCTACCCCTGGCGAATTCTGTGTTGTCGAAGTTCAGGCCGTCTATAGCGATGACAAGACCTCAGTAAAGATTGTCACAACAAATCAATCAGGTCCAACACCTCAGACAGAGCTTACGCTCAGCGATACTGAATTAGTGTTTGCTGGACCAGATGACACACAAACCATTACGATCACCAATAACACAGCAAATGATGTAATGATTAGCGAGATTGCTGAACATGGTGATGGTAATTATTATTTAGTTATTGGTGTTTCAGAGAGTCTTCCCTATGTGCTCCCCGTGGGTAGCAGCATGGAAGTTTCTGTAACACCTAACGGTATTGTTGTGAAGGAACCGTTAGATACCTATCTTGATATAATTTCAACCGTTGGCATACAGACTGTCACATGCAAACTTGACAGCGAATGGTACACGGGCATTAATGAAAACAACTGCGGCTATGAGATTTATCCCAACCCGACCAATGGCAACTTCACCGTTGAAGGCGCTGATATGACAAGAATTGAGGTCTATAACCTCGTTGGCCAGAAGGTTTATGAAGCCCAAGGCAAGACGGTCACCGTCAACGCTTCAAGCTGGAATAAGGGAATCTATATGATCAATATCTATGATCAGAATGGTTCAACCAAGACCCAAAAATTGATGGTGAAATAAACCATCATTAAATCAAAAGAAAAGGCTGTCACAATGTGGCAGCCTTTGTTTTTTCTTCCGTCTCCAGAACCCTGTCTCCTGGCTTCTGAAATCTACTTGTGATATCTTTCACTCGGCCGTCAGCCAGGCGTTTGATCATGCGCTGGTTGGTGGTGATGGAATCCAGACCGCCGAATTTGGCGTCGTAACGTCCGGTCTTGATGTAGTCGAACGTCTCGGCGTGGAAGGCTTCCGGCAACTCGTTCTTGCCTGAATACCAAGCAGTTTTCATGTTCTTGTATTTGTTTTTCACGTACATGGCGAGGTTGGCCACGTCGTAAGGCTCAGCGTCGCCGCCCATGAAGCAAACGCAGGTGATGCCGGTCTCATATTTCGCGACCAGCTCATCCAAGGCTTCCTTGTCGAGTACATAACCCACGTCTTTCCAAAGGTATTGACTATGGCAACCAACGCACTGATTGGGACAGTTTGAGATGTTGATTGCCAGGGTTACCTCATCGGGCACTTCCTGGAAAACTATATCGAAATTGGCATATTTTAGCATCTGTCGATCTCCTTTTTGCTATAATACCGTCTGTGGGCTTCTTCCTGTCGCGCTTCGGAGAAGTTGCTGATGCGTTTCAAATAGCCAATGATACGGGTGAGGTAATCTATATTGTGACTATGACACTGGGGACATTCTTTGAGGTATCGCTTGTCGATATGGCCGCAGTCGTTGCAGATGGTATTCGGAATGTTAAAAGTGAAGTAGTTGCAGCCTTCGCGGGCGGCAACACGGAGGAGCTGCCTGTACTGCTCCTTGCTGAGGTGTTCCTCTAAGTTGCAGTGCAGGGCTGAGCCTCCGGTGAGGTGCTTGATGTACTTTTCGCCGTGCAGGCGGAACTTGTCGAGTACATTGGTGTTGGGATCCTCTACGATGTAGAAGTAGCTGTTGTAGCAGTCACGGTGCACCTCGTAACCGTCTTCCTTGTCCCATTTGGCATGTTTCACGCCCACGTTCTCGGCGGGGATCATCTCGCAGTTGAACATCAGGCCGTCCTGTTTCGAGTAATACTTCTTGTTGTACCGTTCGATGAGGCCGAGCACATCCTGGACGAACTTCTCGTAGTCGGGGTTGTCGTTGATCGGGATCTTGAGGAACTCGGCGGCTTCCACCAGACCGTTCACGCCAATGGTAAGATATTGGCGTCCCAAGTTGATGTAGCCGGCGTCGAACAACGGCAGCATGCCTTTGGACTGAAGTCCCTTGAGGTTCTCGTTGTAGCAGATCTGCACCTTGTGGCAGAGATCCACGATCTCTTCCAGGAAGGTCAGGTAATGCATGTTGTTGCGCGTGGCGTACTGGACGCAGCGGTTCAGGTTGATGGTCAGCACGCTCTTGGAGCCTGTGGAAACGCCACCGGCGCCAAGAGTGTAGCTGAATCCGTTGTCCTGGATCTCGTTGCGCAGACGGCAGCACGACGACAGGGAATCGGCGTTGTCGCTGAGGTAGGTGAAGAACGAGTGTCCTTCGGAATACATCTCGGCGGTGAAGTCGCCCCATTCCTGGTCGATGACGTCGCCATCCTTCGAGAGCAGCGCCATCGTCTCCACCGGGAAGGTCAGCACGCTCTTCAGTCGTTCGGCGTTGAACCATTTCATGAAACGTTTCTGGAGCCAGCTCAGTCCTTCCCAGTCGGGCTGTGAGCCGTCGGGGAAGTAGAAGTTGCCAAACAGCGACTCGAAGTAGTAACGGTCGTAGTAGGCGATGTTCCAGAACACGGATTGGTAGTTACGGGCGCCAGCGGGCTGGTTGAGCGAGTAGACGATCTGCTGGAAGCAGTCGGTGATGACCTTGTCGAGGGTGCGCGGTTTCAACGAGTGATCCACGACCTCGTCGGCACGTTTGTAATAATCCTTGCCGTAGTCGAGGCCGATGAAATAGTTCATGTACATCAGGAACTCTGGGGTGGCGCAAGCGCCGGAGAGTTGCGACGAAACCATGAACACCATATTAATAAAACCTCCGCAGAACGAACGCAACTTGGTAGGTGCCGTGGAGTTGCCTCCAATGGAACTCGTGCCTTCGTTGAGCCACGGATACATTGTAATCGAAGCACAGTAGTTGGCAAGTGATGTCTCGTCGTTCTTGTAGATGAAGTGGTTGTTGAGCAGGTAGATGTAACGATCAGCCAGCTCTTTGCCATACATCTCCTTGATACGGTCGGTGAGCAGTCGGCGGTTGATGCGGATGAAGCTCGACTTGGGCAACTCGCCCATCAACGTGGCGATGTTCTTCTTCTCCACGTTGGCGTTGGCATCGAACTTGGAGCCGGTAGCGGCGTTCGAGGCGTTGACGTAGTTGCTCAAAAAGTCGATCTTCTCGCGAATCTCACGATCCTCGGTGTGCTTTTGGCGGTAGAGGATGTAGTTCTTCGCCACGGTGTAGTACTGTTCGGCCATCAAAGCGGTCTCCACCTGATTCTGGATCTCTTCCACCGTGATGCCGTTGGTCACTCGGACGCGGCTCAGGATGGCGTTGAGGTCTTCGTCGGTGGCATAAAAGCCGGAAGCTAAAAATGCCTTGCTAATGGCTACTTTGATTTTCTCAATGGAAAAAGGCTCTTCTTGCCCATCCCTTTTTTTGATGTACAATCCACCGTTGCTCATATAATGTGCTCGTTTACAATGATTTGTAAAAATATGTATCTCGTGATTTCCCCTTGGGACCTTCTTTTGCAAAGGTATAACAAATTGATCTTGGAAATTATTAATACAAACCAATTTTTATATCAACAAAAATATCAACAACCTAATCCGTTGATTTCATTATTTTTGCAGGTCTAAAAACTTCAAATGAAATAAAACACTATTTTTTTTAACCGATTAATATGGGAAAAAAGAAGAAAATTGAAAATAAATTAAGTGTTTTCACAAATGCCATCCTCAGCATCTTCGGCGAGAATCCGTTCCGGCCGATGAATTATAAACAGATTTGCAAGGTGTTAGGGATTCATGACGCGGCAGGAAAGGATGTTGTTTACAACATTCTTGTGGATTTGTTTGAACAGGGAAAGCTTATGGAGGAAAGGCCTTACCGCTATGTGCTCAATCCGGCCTATCTGGAAGAATATGGACCTAAGCAACAGTATGTGGAAGGCACGGTGGATATGAAATCGACGGGCAAGGCCTACGTGGTGCTCGACGACGAGTCGGGCGAGGACGTCTTCATCGCCGCCAACAACACGGGTCAGGCATTGCATGGCGACCGCGTGAAGGTGGCTATGTTCCCCAAGCGCAAGAACAAGAAACCCGAAGGCGAGATTGTGGAAGTGCTTCAGCGCAAGCACACCGATTTCGTAGGCGTGCTGCACATCTCGCATGGCTATGTGTTTGTGGTGCCTGACATGGATTCGATTCCAGTGGATATCTTTGTCCCCAAGGGTGAGCTTCATGGCGCCAAGAACGGTCAAAAGGTGGTGGTCCATCTGGTGGATTGGCCCGAAAACTCAGGCAACCCCTTCGGCGAGATTGTCCGTGTGCTGGGCAACCCAGGTGAGAATGACGTGGAGATGCAGTCCATCCTGCTGGCTCACGACTATCCGCTTGATTTTCCGAAAGACGTTGAAAAGGAAGCAGATAAAATAGAAGTCAGAATTAAGAAGGAAGAAGTAAGAAGAAGACGTGATTTCCGAGAGGTGTTCACCATCACCATCGACCCGGCCGACGCCAAGGACTTCGACGATGCCATCTCCTTGCAAAAGCTGGCCAATGGCCATTGGGAAGTGGGTGTTCATATCGCCGACGTATCGCATTACGTAAAGCCAGGTTCCGCCATCGACGAGGAGGCCTACAACCGCGGCACCTCCGTCTATTTGGTGGACCGCACGATACCCATGCTACCCGAGAAGCTGTGCAACAACGTCTGTTCCCTGCGTCCCGATGAGGAAAAGCTGACGTTTTCTGCGGTCTTTGAGATGGATGACAACGCACATATTTATAACCATTGGATTGGCAAGACCATCATCAAGTCGTGCCGGCGCTATGCCTACGAAGAAGTGCAAGCCATGATCGAAGGCGGCGAGGGCGACCACAAAGACGAAATCTTGACCTTCCATCAGCTGGCCACCAAGCTGCGTGAGAAGCGCATGGCCGAGGGTAGCCTCAACTTCCATTCGGAGGAGGTCAAGTTCATTCTCGACGAGAACGGCAAGCCTATTGACACGTACATCCGGGTGCAGAACGAATCGCATGAGCTGATCGAGGACTTCATGCTGCTGGCCAACCGCACCGTGGCGGAGACTTTCGGCAAGCAGGATAGCAAATGGCACAACCATACCTTTGTTTATCGTGTGCACGACGAGCCAAATCCCGAGAAGCTGAACAGTTTCCTGCGCCTGATCTCCCGCTTGGGCTACACCATGGACATCAGTACCCGCTCGAAGCTGGTGAAGTCGTACAACAAGCTGTTTGACGATGTGGAAGGCAAGGGCGAGAAGAACCTGGTGGAAACCGTGGCCATCCGCACCATGGCCAAGGCGGTCTACAGTACCGAGAACATTGGCCACTATGGCCTTTCGTTTGACTATTACACCCACTTCACTTCCCCTATTCGCCGCTATCCCGACCTCATGGTGCATCGGCTCATCGAGCGCTATTTGCTCCAAAACCAAGGCTCGGTTGACAAGAAGGAATACGAAGAATACTGCGTGCATACCAGCGAGATGGAGAAACAAGCCGAAGAAATGGAACGCCAGAGTGTGAAGTATAAGCAAGCAGAATACTTGCAGGATAAGATCGGACAAGTTTTCGATGGCTTGATCTCCGGCGTGAGCAAGTGGGGCATTTATGTAGAGCTGAAGGACAACAAATGCGAGGGCTTGGTGCGTTACGACGACATGCCTGACGACTTCTATTATCTGGATGAGGACAACTTCCGCGTTATCGGCCAGGAGTCGGGGCGTGTGCTCCAGCTTGGCGACGAGGTTACGGTGTTGGTGAAAGACGTCAACCTGCTGAAACGGCAGATGGATTTCGAGCTGGTTTTGGACGACGCGCCCAAGAAACAAAACCGTCGGAACAAGCGAAACGGCAGGAAAAAATAAATAATTGTTGCCGTGTTGCCAAAATTTATTATTTTTGCAGCCGCAAAACAAGCCACTTTAGCTCAGTTGGTAGAGCAACGCATTCGTAATGCGTAGGTCGTTGGTTCGAGTCCGACATGTGGCTCTCTTTTTAGAAGACAGAAGTCAGAAGAAAGAAGAAAAGAAGAAGCGACCTAATCAGGTCGCTTCTTCTTTTATGAGGTACCTGGCGGATTCGAACCGCCGTCCCCGGTTTTGCAGACCGATCCCTAACCGCTCGGGCAAGGTACCATTTGCGGGTGCAAAGATACACATAAAAACGGTATCCGCAACATTTCTTTAAAAAAATAATCCCCTCGCCGCCAATTTCAGGTAATTCCAGACCACAATGGCGATCAACAGCAGGACGCTGTAGCTGTAAAAGAATGTGAAATCCTTCTTTCGGAACCGTGTCATGGCAAAAGCGGCCATGATCAGGAATCCAGGCAGCACAGGCAGGTGGTAGCGCTCGCTGTTGAAGGCGAACGAGAAAGCGATGATCAAGGCATACAGGATGGTGTACGAGCCGATCAGGCTGAAGTTGCGCCAACGTCGGTCTCTGATAGCCACTACAACGCTCCACATAGCAAAGAACGCCAGGTAATTTTTCACAAAATAGGTGCCCGTCATCATCTTCTGGTTTTCGTTGGCCACCTCCATCAGGTTGGTCAAAGGCAAAACGAAGGCCCCGGGAGCAGTGTATTTGTAACTGGCATATTCAGCGTATTTCAAGCCCATCATTTGGTATTTTTCAACCATTGCCGAGCTTTCGCCGAAGTTCAGATGGACGATGATCAGCATCTCCCACCCTATCGGCGTGAACAGGAAGAACACAACGATCACGGCAATGGAAGCCAAGGCGATCCATTTTACCTTTTTTGAGATGAGTTCCGGCTCCGAGAACAGGATGAACAGCACAAAGCTGGCAATCAAGACCATGCCTACGATGGTGCGGAAGCCAAACGTCAAGGCTGTCAACAGGATGGGGAAAGCGATGTTCCAAAAGGTGTATCGCTTGCTACGGATGAGGTAATCCATCCGTTCCAAGGCCAAGGTGGCCAAAAAAACCAGCTCGGTTTCCTTCATGTAAGTGCCGGTGTAATGGATGAACTGTGGCATGAAAACCGCCATCACAGCAGCCAAACGAGCCGTTTTTTCACCGATGCTACGTGAGGCGAGCTTGTAGATGGCGACGCACATATAAGCGCTCATCAAGGCTTTCAGCAGTCGGGGACCTAGGATGTTTTTGCCGAAACAAGTGTATAATGTGGTCAGATAAAGGATATACCCTTGGTCGGAAAAGCCCATGGTGTTGCCGTTCAACAGCCAAAAGATTTCTTTCAGCTGGCCTTCCCTGGCAAGGTCAGCAAGATGACAGGCTGTAAAATGATAACCCAAACTGTCGGCGGCACCGTATTCCATGCTCATCCCCGTTTGGTAGTAATAATAGAACATCATGGCACCCACATAAATCGCCCTAAGGCCAAACGCTACCCAAAACACCTTTTTGAGGAACGTTTTGGTCTCGTCGTGCCTCCACTGGCGGTGGAAATACCAAGTCAGCAGGAAAAAGAAGAACACCACGCCCACACCCCAAGCAAGCCATAAGGGTTTCAGAGCGTAGGGCCTGAACCACACGCTTACGATGAGCAACGCCAACATATAGACGGCGATACCCACCCATTGGAAATGCCTATGGAGTTTCTCAGGCATTATTCTTTAACAGGAATCAAAGGGCCAGCAGGCTTGTATTGCACGTTTTTCGGATTGATCTTGAACTCGACCCTCTTCTTGCCGTTGTTCGTCACATTTTCGGCAGTCACCCTCTCAAAGCTGTGGTATCGGTATTCATGGCTGAGGATGAAGCAGCTATTGTCAAGCCTATCAACGGAGGCGTTATAGTCTTCAACAGAGCCGTCATCCGTTTCAAAATTAATGTAAAGCGAATTGTTACTTGGCGTATAGGAATAATTAAACCCAAAATAGGTCGTATCGAAGTTAATGGTATGGATCAGATAGCTGGTGCTGTTCTCGAAGAAATACCAAAACCAGTTCTCGCTTCCGGCCGGCACCTTATTGTATGTCCAACTGCGGTAGGAATCAGGAATGTATTGGTTGTAGAAGTCTGTGTTCCAGCGCTCTTCCGTTAAGGTGAACCAAATCTTGCCAGTAATGGCGTTGTTAAACTCCTGAATTTGCTCTTGCTCTTTTTCCTTTTTATGGCAACATGAGGTTGAAAGAACGAGCAATAACAGCGTTGCGAAACCAAACTGGATGAAATGCTTATTCATAGCTGTCAAGTTTTGCTGCAAAGATACATTAATTCTCAGAAATCAACTATCTTTGCACCTTAATTATTTTGGGATATGTCCGCACAGCAAGTATTAATTGGCAAGATAGAGCGGTTTGTCAGAAAGTTTTATGCCAACCGTTTGATACAAGGCGTCTTGATCGGTGCCGCCTTGTGGATCGTCTTTTTCCTGCTGGTGAATACGCTTGAGTACTTCTCCTGGTTTTCATCCAACGTCAGGCTTGCGCTGTTGATCCTGTTGATCGTGGGAAGTGTGCTGGTGGCCACGGTTTATCTCATTATTCCATTGGTCAACCTGATTCGTTTTCGCAAGAAAATGTCGCTCGAACAAGCTGCCCTGCTGATCGGCAAGTTTTTCCCCGATATCAGCGACAAGCTGTTGAATACCTTGCAGTTATCGGATAACTTGGCCTCGGATTCGTCCAACGAATTGCTGATCGCCACCATCGAGCAACGCACGGCACAACTTACGCCCGTTCGCTTTTCGGATGCCATTGATTTGAAGGGCAATTTGCGCTATCTCTATATCTTTTTGGCCTTGCTGGTGGTATTGCTTGCCTTGATGCTGTTCCTACCGCGTTTCGCGGTTCAGCCGACCCAGCGCATCATTAATTACGATCAGGTGTATGAGAAGCCCCTACCCTTCTCCGTGCAGTTCTCCCAGGACGCCATCGAGGTCAACCAAGGCGCCGATGTGGCTTTTTCCATCCTTGTCGAGGGAAGCCAGATACCCGACGCCTTCTATGTCAAGAGCTCACGCGGACAGCAAATGTTCAACAAGGTGTCGGTCAACGAGTTTAATTACGTCTTCAAGAACGTGGTTCACGACCTGACCTTCCAAGTGATTGGTGGCGATTACGTAAGCAAACCCGTCTCGATCACGGTGCATCCTAACCCCGCACTCCTCTCCTACCAGTGCAAGGTGAAATATCCTTCCTACATCCATCGCCCCAATGAAGTTTTTGAGGGCAAGACCCGACTTTGGGTGCCCCAAGGATCGAAACTGGATTTTGAATTTTCGTTGCGCGATTGCGACAGCGCTTTTATCCTGAACGACTCCATCCATCAAACAATTGATTTCGAGTCAGATATGGCTAAATTGTCATTCGTGGCGGTGACATCCACCTCGTTCGATTTCTCTTGCCAAAACCGATGGTCACAACGTTTCGATCCGATTCGCTTTACAGTCGACGTGCTTCCCGATGCCTATCCTGACATCCGCGTGGAATCCTACGATGAGGAGCTTTCAACCGTGGTTTATTATTCCGGCTTGATCGCCGACGACTATGGCTTCACCAAACTTGTGTTTCATTGCGACATCAAGCAGCCTGTGGAGCGTGAGGTCACCTTGCCGGTGGCGTTCGACCGCTCCAACCCCAGAACCTCGTTCTTCTATCACTTCGACATGGATAGCCTCGGCGTGTTGCCGGGACAGCATCTCGAAGTCTATTTCGAGGTGTGGGACAACGACGGCTTCCACGGCCCAAAGTCGAAACGATCCGAGACGTTTTCCTACTATAAGCCTTCGCTCTCCGCCTTGGATTCCATCGCTGAGCAGACCGAAAACGACATCCTGGATCGGATGGCCAGCCGTTCCGAAGAGGCTACAAAGCTTAAGGACGATATCGAGCGTATGCTTCAGGAATTGGCTTCGAAGAAGGAATTGGATTGGACCGACCGCGAGAAGATCAAGGAATTGCTTGAAAAGCAGACGCAGATGGAGGAGGAGTGGAACCGGCTTCAAGAGGAGCAGGAAAAGCTGAACGACTTCATGAAAGAGCACGATCTGGCCAACGAGGATTTGCTGAAAAAGCAAGAAAAGATCAATGAACTGTTTGACGAGCTGATCCCCGACGAGTTGAAGAAAATGATGGATGAAATAGAAAAGTTATTAGATCAAATGCCTCGAGAGAAGATGCAGCAGATGTTGCAGAACATGAAGCAAAACAACATGAAGATGCAAGATTTGCTGGATCGTAACCTCTCATTGTTGGAGCAGCTGAAGGTGGAAAAGGATTTCAATGAATTGATGGATCAGCTGAACCAGTTAGGGGAGGAGCTTCAGTACCAAAACGACCAGACTTCCGCCGACGAAGCCAAGCAGGAATTTGAGAACATGATGAACCGCTTGGATAGTCTTCAGCAACAAAACGAGTCGTTGAACGATCCTTTCAACATGCAAAAGGACGAGGAGTTGGAAGACTCGATTGAGCAGGATCTGGACGATGCTTCCGAGATGGAACAACAGGAAGGGAGCAATCAGTCAGAAGGTTCTAAAAAGAAGAAGGAGAACGCAGGCAAGAAAATGCAAGAGATGGCCAATTCCATGTTTATGCAGCTGCAGATGGGCGGTGATGAGCAACTCGCCGAAGATGCCCATCTGGTCCGTATTTTGCTCGAAAATGTGGTTCGGTCCTCACACCAACAAGAGGAGTTGATGGGCGAATTAGGACATATTCGCACCGACGATCCCTCAATCAGCTCCAAGATCGTTCGACAAAAGGAGTTGGCTGACAATTTTGTGATGGTCAAGGATTCCCTTCACGCCATGGCTTTGCGTCAGCCTTCCATCCAAAACTTTGTCTTCGACGAAATTGCCGCCATCGACCATCAAACGGGTATGGCCTTGAAATATATGAACGACCTTCGTTTTGCCATGTCGGTCAGTAACCAACAACAGGCCTTGCGTTCAATGAACAACCTGGCTTTGATGCTTGCCGAATCGCTTGAAGAGATGGAGAATTCCATGATGGGCTCAGGCTCGTGTTCCAACCCTAGCAACAAGCCTCATCAAGGCCAACAAAACAAAGGCATGCAAAGCATGAAGCAATTGCAGGAGCAATTGGGCAAACAGCTGAAACAGCTGCAGCAACAGATGCAACAGCAACAAAACATGCCTTCCTCGCAACAATCGGAGGAATTGGCGCGCATGGCCGCTGAGCAGGAGATGATCCGGCAGAGCATGCAACAGATGTTGGATGAGATGAAAAGCAACGGCCAACTCGGCGATGACGGGTTGAACCAGATTATCAAGGACATGGAAAAGCTGGAGGAAGACATTGTAAACAAGCGCATTACCAATCAAACCTTGGAGCGAAATCGCCAGATCCTCTCGCGTATGTTGGAATCGGAGAAAGCCCAGCAAAAGCGAGATCAAGACGAAAAACGCAAGTCGAACGAGTATAAGGGTTCGAAGTTTGAGCGTCAGGTGGATGAACTGTTTTACAAGCAGCAGCTGAAGAAAAACCAAGATTTCCTGAAGCAAAATCCCATCCAATATCAGCCATATTACAAGACTAAGATCAACGAGTATTACCTTAAGAAAAACACGCATTGATATGATACAGTTTCGCACGATAGACGTCATGATGCCCCAACTCGACTTGGAGAAAGTCCGCCTTTGGATCACCTCTGTGGTTACTGCAGCGGGTTATCAAGTAGGGGAGTTGCACTATTATTTTTGCAGTGATGAGACCTTGTTGAACATCAATAAGGAGCGTTTGGGCCATGATTTTTATACGGATATTGTGACTTTCCCGTTGGGTGATTGTGAGGTGTTTGTTTCCAGTGAATTTTGCTTGAGTTTGGATCGGATTGCGGAGAACAGCCTTACCTTTGGTCGCACTTTTGAGAGCGAGTTGCTTCGGGTGATCATCCATGGTGTGTTGCATTTGATAGGCTTCGACGATCTTACCGACGAAGACGAAAAAAGGATGCGTCAGAAAGAGGAAGAATGTCTGAATCTATTTTATAAACAATTGAGTACTAATTAGTTAATGTTTTTGTTTCATGTGAAACGAAAGAAATATGCTGTTTGAAAACTATGATATAATCGTTGTTGGAGCAGGTCACGCCGGCTGTGAAGCTGCGGCTGCCGGAGCGAATCTTGGCAACAAGGTGTTGTTGGTCACGATGGATATTCGCCTGTTCGCTTCCATGTCCTGCAATCCGGCCATGGGTGGCATCGCCAAGGGACAGATCGTGCGTGAAATTGACGCCATGGGTGGTTATTCGGGCATCGTTTCCGACAAGACCATGATCCAGTTCCGAATGTTGAACCGCTCCAAGGGTCCGGCCATGTGGAGTCCAAGGTGCCAAAGTGACAAGATGATGTTCTCAGCGGAATGGCGCAGTCAGTTGGAAAAGGTTCCGAATCTGGATTTTTGGCAGGATACTGTGGATGGTTTGCTGTTCGATGGGGATAAGGTGTGTGGCGTACATACGTTCATGGGCGGCGATATCCATGCCAAGACCGTTATCCTGACTAACGGCACGTTTTTGAACGGTTTGATTCATATTGGCGAGATGCATTTTTCCGGCGGTAGGATGGGAGAACCTTCGAGCCATGGCATTTCCGAACAACTTAAAGAACGTGGATTTGAAGTCAAACGGCTGAAAACGGGTACCCCAATGCGCATCGATGGGCGGACCATTGATTTCAAGAAATTAGTGGAGCAACCTGGCGACGATGATATCACGGGATTTTCTTATTTAAAACATGAACCTATCCAGCAACAACGGAGTTGTTATATCGCCCGTACATCGCTAAAGGTACATGACATTCTTCGTAAAGGATTCAAATATTCGCCCATGTTTGCGGGCAGAATTCAAGGGGTTGGACCGCGTTATTGTCCAAGCATTGAGGATAAGATAGAGCGTTTTTCGGATAAGGATTCCCATCAATTGTTTGTGGAGCCCGAAGGTTGGACCACCCAAGAATATTATCTGAACGGCTTCAGTTCTTCCTTGCCTGATTACATCCAATATGAGGCTTTGCGTGCCATCGAAGGCTTTGAGAACGCCAAGATTTTCCGTCCCGGTTATGCCATCGAATATGATTATTTCCCGCCGGTGCAGTTGCATCATTCCTTGGAGACTAGGGCTGTCCATGGCTTGTTCTTTGCTGGACAGATCAACGGCACTACGGGTTACGAGGAAGCGGCTTGCCAAGGTTTGATGGCGGGTATCAATGCGCATTTGCTCATTCACGATCAGGAGCCGTTGGTGCTTTCGCGTTCAGAAGCCTACATCGGTGTGCTGATCGACGATTTGATCACGAAAGGCGTGGACGAACCCTATAGGATGTTCACTAGCAGGGCAGAATATCGCATCCTGTTGCGTCAGGATAACGCTGATGCCCGTTTGACCGAGAAGTCTTATCAAATGGGATTGGCCACGGAAGAGCGTTATCAGCAATATTTGGAGAAAAAACGTGTGGTTGACGAAATGATCGAGTATCTGAATTCAACCAGCGTCACACCGGACGAGATCAATGGTTTCCTGGAAGTTAACGGCACTTCCTCCATTGCACAACGGGCTAAATTGGGCTATATCTTGCTCCGTCCGCAGCTTAACTTGTTTGATATGATCCGAAGCTTGGAGAAATTATCGAACAAATATGACCTCCAAGACCGTTTTGTGCGCGAATGTGTACAAGAAGCGGAAATCTTGATCAAATATGATGGATATATCCACAAAGAATATGATTTGGCTGAAAAGTTGAATCGCTTGGATTATGTAAAACTACCCGTGGATTTCGACTATCATTCGTTGACCTCGCTGTCGTATGAGGCTCGTGAAAAACTGAATCGATACAAGCCGGAAACCTTGGGTCAGGCGAGTCGGATTAGCGGCATTTCGCCGGCAGACGTCTCCGTATTAGCCATATTTTTAGGAAGATAGCATTTTGTTTCACGTGAAAACTAAGATCATGAATACTTGTCCTTGGTGCGGAAATCAAACGGAAAAGACTTATATGAAGGTTAAGGATTACTTCCTTACCCAAGAGGAATTTGAATTGGTTCAATGTAACCATTGTGGGTTGCTTTTCACTACTCCTCGTCCTGCCCCTGATGTCATTGGACGCTATTATAAATCAGAAGATTACTATAGTCACCAGCAAAACCAGCATGGCTTTATCCCTCGAATTTACGAAAAGGTAAAAACGATCAATCTGAAAAATAAGGTAAAGATGGCTATTGGCGAATTGTCCCCAGGGCGCTTGCTGGACATTGGTTGTGGAGTAGGGGACTTCCTCCTTCAAGTCAAAAAGAGTGGCTGGGAGATCATGGGCATTGAACCCTCCGATGACGCCAAAGCCATCGCAAAAACTCGGCTAGGATTCAATCCTATGGATCCTTCGGAATACGATTCCTTGCTGGATGCTTCTTTTGACGTTATCACTCTATGGCACGTCCTGGAACACGTAGATGATCTGAAATTTCAGACAAAACAATTGGAGCGTCTTTTGAAGCCAGGCGGGCGGCTGATTATCGCTTTGCCAACTTTCCAATCGTTTGATTGTCAGTTTTATAAAGAAAAATGGGCGGCTTGGGATGTGCCTCGTCACCTCAATCATTTCTCATCGGATTGTCTCTGTGGCATCTTTACTTCCATTGGATTTCAACACCTTGATACACAAAGACTTATTTGGGATTCCTACTACATTTCTTTTTTGAGCGAGAAATACCTAAAACACTCCCTGCCTTTGATCCGAGGAGCTTGGGTGGGTTTAAAATCGAATTGTAAAGCCCGTCGGTCCGGTATGTATTCGAGTTTAGTTTATAGATTTCAAAAACCTTGATTGGCTTAATTTTTGTTAATAGAATAAAATAGATGAGTCAAAGAAAAACACGTCGAATCACTCCCGTTTCTTGGATCCTGGGCATCCTCTCATTGATGCTCGGTTTATTCTTGTTGTTTCATGTGTTTTCTTTTTCTAATGCCTCACATCGTATCTTCTCTAAACGCCTTCAAAAGGTTGTTTACCAAGAGGACGACATTCTGCAAAAAGCCAAAAGCGATCTGCTGAACGCTTTCGACCAAAGGAATTCCTCTGGCGCTCTAAATGCCTTAGACTACAAAATGCCTTCGAACGTAGGCGTTTATGTGTTCAACAAGAATTCCCTCCTATATTGGAACTCCAACTTGATTGAGCCTAAACTGTTGCGTAAACGTGTTACGCTTGATTCAGATACCATCATTAACATCAACAACGGCGATTTCTTGATCTCGTCGTCGGCCTACGGCTCGTATTCGTTCTACTTGTTTTCCTTGTTGAATACTACCTATCCTATTGAGAACAAGTATTTTGTCAACACATTCCAACGTGTTTTCGGCAAGCATAAGGTGACTTTCAGCGTTGAACCCGGCCCCGACAGTTATCCCGTTTATTCGCGATCAGGGGCGCTGCTTTCCTATTGTTCACTTAACTTCCCGTCGGCATGGGGATCCTCCAACCTTTCGCTGTTGATCGTTTGCACCATTCTCCTCCTGCTCTGTGTTTACCTCCTGCTTTGCCGATACCATACCATAGTCCATCCGCATCAACTGCCGCCACAAAAGAAAAACAAAAAACGTCTTCTATTTCTGATAGTTTCGATTTTTGCGGCTATCTTGTTGACCTATATAGGTTTCCAACAGCTTTTCCGATACTGTTTTGCCAAAGGTTTCCTGATTCCGTCGTCCATGAACTTGGATTACTGTTTCCTGGCTTTGTTTATCGGTGCTTTGGCCTTGGTTACGGTGGCCTTGCTGTTGCGTTGGCTGTTGAAGCCATGGCTGAAACAAAGCAACGAGCCCTTGTTGATGATCGGTCAGCTTGTGCTTTGGGCGATCTTGCTCACCTTGGTTTACAACGTTGAATACGCCCGTTTCGAGAACCAAGAGATTCAGGCCTTGGCGAAGGAACTCTCCCAGGAGCGCGACGAAAAGTTTGAAAAGTCCTATCACCAATTTTTAATCGATGTTCAGCAAGATACCACGTTCAACGTCATGGCTTTCTCCGACAACGTCATGGAGGAGGTGTTGGTCGACTACATGCGGAGTTTCCTGCTCGATTCAGTGATGGACCAATACAATGTGGCCTCGGCCATCTGTTCGCCCGATCAGGAATTGGTCGTGCAGCCTTTCGACATTCTGACCGACTGCAACGAATATTTCAATGACAAAGTCAAGGCAAATCACGGCATCAGCCTCGGCGACGGTCTCTATTACGTGGATTACAACTCCTTGGATCCAAATTACATGGCCATTTTCACCATTGCCTCGGATGACGACACCCTGTCGCAACGGATGCTTTACCTGGAGTTCACCAAACCCGTCACGCCGGAAGGTTTTGGATTGCCCAAGATGCTTCAGGCCGACCAAAACTCATTGTTGATGCGCTCCTCGGTGGCCTGCTATCGCGACAGCCTGTTGATCTACAAGTTCGGGTCTTACATCTATCCGAATTTCCTTGCCGATTACAAGCATCCTGCCAACGAGTTCAGCTATGGACGGAAACTGAAACATTACGTCTATCAGATTGACGAATCGAAGGTGTTGGCCATCAGCTTTGAGCGCCGAGGCTGGATGGAGATGACCTCTCCTTTCGTGGTCTTTTTCTTCCTGCTCCTGCTGCTGTATCTGTTGATTCATTTCGTGGGCGGGTTACGACGTGACAATCCGGCGCCCACCACCCTGAGCAAACGTTTCCAGATGTTGGTATTGGTGGCATTGGGCATTTCGTTCCTGGTCATCGGTCCCGTTTCGGTGCTTTATATCCGAAGCCTCTACACCCAAAAGGTCAACGAAACCCATTTTGAACGCACCCGCTCGCTTTCGCTCGACATCACCAGCGAGGTGAACTTCTCGTTCTTGAAACAGCCCGGGTTCAAAACCATGCTGGATGACATCCTGAAGCATTACTCCGAGACGTTTTTCACCGACATCAACGTGTATGACATCAGCGGCAAATTGTTGGCTACCACCTGTCCCGAAATCATGGAGCTGCAGATCCAGTCGAGTTTGATGAACGCGGACGCCTTCCATAACATGCAGGGCGAGAAGTCGTTGTACTACATCCACGAGGAGAGGCTGGGTAAAGCCGTTTTCCAGTCGTCCTACATCTCCATTCAGGATTACACCGGCAAGACCTTGGCCTACCTGAACATCCCTTATTTTTCAAGCCAATCCGACTTTGGAACCGAGATACTCTATTACGTCTTGACCTACGTCAACATCATCTTGTTGATCATCTTTGTATTCCTGCCCATCGTGTTGATCATCACCCACCGTGTGACCGATCCGCTGGTGCGTTTGCAGGAAAAGATGCGGCAGGTGGACATCAACAAGGCAAACGAAAAGCTGGAATGGAAAAGTACGGATGAGATTGGCACCTTGATCAACCAGTACAACCAGCTGATTGTGGAGCTGGAGAAGAGCGCCGCCGAGTTGAAGCGCACCGCTGCCGAATCGGCTTGGCGAGGCGTGGCGCGACAGGTGGCCCACGAGATCAAGAACTCCCTTACTCCGATGCGGCTTAGCGTGCAGCTGCTGCAAAGGAACATCGAAAACGGCAACGCATCGCCTGAACAGATCCAGCGCACCTCCGCCACCTTGATCGAACAGATTGACGCCTTGTCGGATATTGCCTCATCGTTCTCCACCTACGCCAAGTTGCCTGAAAACCATCCGCAACCCTTGGATTTGGCCGAGTTGGTCGGCAATGTAGTGAACCTGTACGACAATACGGAGAACATCGAGTTCCATTACAACTACGATTCTTCGAAAGACCATACCTTCAACGGCGACAAGACCAACTTGAACAGCGCCGTAGGCAATATTATCAAGAACGCCACCCAAGCCATTGGCAACAAGCCCGACGGCAGAATCGACGTCACGTTACAAGCCGCGGAAAAGGTGTTTGTCATCAGCGTGAAGGACAATGGAAAAGGCATCAAGGAAGAGGACAAGAAGATGATTTTTGTGCCCAATTTCACTACCAAGACAGGCGGCTCGGGCGTGGGACTCTCGTTGACCTACAACATCGTGCAGTCCGCGGGCGGAACCATCACTTTCGAGAGTCAGGAAGGGGTGGGGACCGAGTTTGTGATCCATCTTCCCAAATAATTGCTTAATTTTGCGAACGAAATAACAGTGTCAATGGCAGATAACAGATTAGGTTCCTTGGCGAAGCAGACCGCCATCTACGGCTTGAGTAGCATCATCGGAAGGTTTCTGAACTACTTGCTCGTGCCCATTCATACCCACCGGATGGCTGCCGAATCGGGTGGCTACGGCATTGTCACCAACCTGTATGCCTATACGGCTTTGCTCCTTGTGATCCTTACGTTTGGCATGGAGACCACCTTCTTCCGTTTCTCCAACAAAGAAAATGTCAACCCCGACAAGGCTTTCTCCACGGCGGGGCTTTCCGTCGGAATCGTCTCCCTTGTCTTTCTTCTGTTGGTGTCACTGTTCCTGAAGCCCATCGCCGGAGCCTTGGATTACGCCATGCATCCCGAGTTTGTGGAGATCATGGCCATCATCGTGGCGTTCGATGCGTTCCAATCCATCCTGTTTGCAAGGCTTCGCTATGAAAATCGGCCTATCAAGTTCATGACGCTGAAACTCTCGTTCATTGTCATGAGCCTGTTGCTCAATGTGTTCATTTTCTATATAGCTCCCTACTTGCAAGAGCATTTTCCATCCATGATGGAATGGTACCATAAGAGCTATCAGGTGGGCTATATCTTCATCGCTAACTTGATTTGCACCACGCTGATCAATTTTGGCTTTGTCAAGGAAATCAAGAAACTGCGCTTCGGCATCGACCGCGACTTGCTGAAGCAGATGCTAAAATACACTTGGCCCATCCTGCTGCTGGGTCTGGCGGGCATCCTCAACCAGGTGGCCGACAAGATCGTGTTCAAGAAAATCGTCCCTGGACTGGAAGGCGAGGAGCAGCTCGGCATCTATGGTGCCTGTGTCAAGATAGCGATGATCATGGCGATGATCACCCAGGCGTTCCGCTATGCCTACGAGCCTTTCGTCTTTGGAGGCAAGCGCGACGCTGCCGACAAGGAGAGTCAAGCCAAGGTGATGAAATACTTCATCGTTTTCACGCTGTTGGCCTTCCTCGCCGTGGTGATGTACATGCCTTTGTTGCAATATCTCGTGGGCGAGGATTACCGTGAAGGCCTGCGTGTGATTCCCATCGTGATGATGGCCGAGATCTTCATGGGCATCTACTTCAACCTCTCGTTTTGGTACAAGCTTATCGACCAGACTTGGTGGGGCGCCATCTTCAGCGCCATTGGCTGTGCGGTGTTGCTGGCCATCAACTTCATCTTCGTGCCCAAATACAGCTACATGGCTTGTGCTTGGGGCGGTTTCGCAGGCTATGGCACCTGCATGGTGCTGTCCTATTTCGTCGGGCAGAAGAAAGCCCCGATTCCATATAACCCGAAGTCTGCCTTTGGCTATTTCGCCTTGGCCATCGCTCTTTATTATGTGCAGAAAGTTCTTCATTTCAACAATACCATCCTGACTTTGGCCGTTAATACCGTGCTGATGCTGGTCTTCGTGGCCGCCATCTGCTGGGTGGAGAAGGATCTGGTGAAGGCCGTGATCGGCATCGTAACAAAGAAAAAACATCATGAAAGTTAAAATCGTCAACCAATCGAATAACCCCTTGCCGGCTTACGAGACGGTGAACTCCGCCGGTATGGACCTCAGAGCGTATCTACCCGATGGTCCCATCACCTTGGAGCCGATGCAACGTGCCTTGGTACCCACGGGGCTGTATATGGAGATCCCCGAAGGCTACGAAGGACAGGTGCGTCCCCGCAGTGGTCTGGCCATCAAAAGCGGCATCACCGTGCTCAACACGCCGGGTACTGTGGACGCTGATTACCGCGGTCAGGTGTGCGTGATTTTGATCAACCTGTCTGACAAGGCGTTTGTCATTAACAGTGGCGACCGCATCGCACAGATGGTCTTTGCCAAATGCGAGCAGGCCGAGCCGGTTCAGGTGGAGACGCTTTCGGAAACGGAACGGGGCGCTGGCGGTTTTGGACACACTGGAAAGAGATAAAAGATAAGAGATATAAGATAATAGTTGAAATCATCCGAAGGATGATAGCTCTGTAGAATGAAAAGATTATTATTTGTTGTATTGTTTTTT
>JAGCPG010000015.1 GCA_017645245.1 Bacteroidales bacterium | reverse complement strand
GCAATTCGACGCTCGACAAGGCTTTTGTGAGCTTCAACGAAGGCGATCAGTTGGGCAAGTTCTACTTCGGAACACAGGATGCCAATATCTGCCTCCCGCAGGGCGGTGAGGAATACGCCATCGCCTTCAGCGAAGGCCGGGGTGAAATGCCGCTGAACTTCAAGGCCCATAAGAACGGCGAGTATTCGTTGACTGTCTCCTACCGAGCTATAACCCCTAACGGGGTAACCTACCTGCATTTGGTTGATCATCTGACCGGCGCCGACATCGACCTGCTGGTCACGCCTTCCTACACCTTCAACGCCAAGACGATGGATTATGAGAGCCGCTTCAAGTTGGTGTTCAACGCTAACAGTGCTGAAGGCAACGACGACTTCGCCTTCATCGACGCCGACGGCAATATCATCGTCAACGGTTCTGGAACCGTCCAGATCATCGACATGCTGGGCCGCGTCATTACAAATGTAGAGACGTCATATGTCTCCACAAACGGCATGGCACCCGGGGGTTATGTGTTACGTTTGATTGACGGAGAGAACGTGAGGACCCAGAAAATCGTGGTGAGATAATCACATCCCCATTCCAGCGCCTTGCGGGGTGCTCTGGGAATCGTCAGCGCCTTGGCGGGCCATCTGCTCGAGCTCCATCTTGCCGAAACGGAAGGTCACGCCAACGTAAATGCTGCGACTGTTGTATTTGGAATCGGTATTGGATTGCACATAGGGACTGTAGTTACTCGCACCCCAACTATTGGAGTTGAAGATGTCGTTGGCGTTGACAAAGACCGACATCTTACGGTCGAAGAAATCAGCCTTGAGGCCGGCGTTGACACCGAAACGGGAGTGCCACTCGTAGAAAAGCGAAGGTGTGGGCGAGCTGTAGTAACTCGAAGCCGTCACCTCCAGCCTATTCCACAACTTCGTCCAGAGATTCAAGCTGAAAGCATAAGCCCAGTCATTGAACTTGTACTCCTGTCCGCCAAACACCGTTTCAATATCCGAATTGTAGAGGTTGGCAGAGAAGCGCAAGTTGAAGAAGCCGTTCGGGCGGTACATCATGTAGTAGGAAACGCCCAGCTGTTGGGTCTTGCCCACGTTGACGGGATAGCTGTAAGGAACCACACGTCCATACAGCCACAACAAGGTGGTGTCAGACATCTGTATCGAGCTGACTTGATTGGTCTTGCCACGGTAGTAAGCTGAGATGCCGATCGACCCGAAGTCGTTCCAATACTTGGTCCAGCCCGCATCGATTGAGTTGGTGAAGACACGATCCAAGTCGGGATTACCGGTGCTGTAGCTGTCCATGTGGTAAATCGGGAAACGGCTCAACTCTGATGCTCCCGGGGCGCTGATGCGACGTGTGTAGCTCAAGTTGAAGTTGTGCATCGACTCGGTGCGGTACGACAGGTGGATCGAGGGTCTCAGGCTGAAGAAATGCTTGCTGAAATTGTATTGGGTAGAGTCGGGATATTCCCCATTCACCAGCTCGCTGACGAAGCGGATGCCCGGCTTCACTGTGAAGCCGCCGAACTTGTGCTGTACGGTGATGAAGGCCTCATTGCTCAAGTCGGTGAAGTTGGCATGGTAGGTACGGTAATTATCGTTCACCCATTCACCATCGACGATGGAGTCGGTTCTCAGATACTGTCTGTCAGGGGTATAGCTTGAGTTAAGTCCCACGGAGATCTCTCCGTTTTCGGAATAAGGACGATTATAGACAATTTCCCCTTCCACACCTGTGTGAGAGTCCGTGTTTTCCTGCTGCATCTGATGGGTGTAGGTCGTAGGTAAGGTGTATTCCCTCTTCACGTCGCCTCCGTTGGCGCTGCCCCAACCCATGCCGTTGACGCTGACCGAGAGGTTATGGCCCTTGTTGTTGAACCTGTGTTGATAATACAGGCCACCGTCGGCGAAAACATCACGGTCGTAGGCGGTGGCACTTTCAGTATAAGCCGAGGTCAGCGGATTGGGAATGAGCTCCTCGCGGAACATGGTCACGTTGTTGGTGTTGTTGCCCCAGCTGGGCCAAGCGCTAATCCAGAAATTCAGGCTGTTGGCCGTATCGATTTCATAATCGAGGCTGAAATAGCCGCCCGTGCTGTAGTTGTTGCTGCCATAACTGGCCGTATCGACTTCGTGATTGGCCAGCATCCCTGATTCGGTGAAGAGCGACTGGTCGGTAATCCTATGGCCATTCCAAAGTGAATAACCACCATTAATATAGGCATTGAAAGTCAGCTTGTCGTTCGACCACACATAGGAGATCCAAGGACTTACCGAGGGACGGGTGGAGCCGTTCACACCAAAACTGAAAAACTCGTTCTTCTGTACCTTGGCATTGGTCACGATGTTGATGATGCCGTCGGCCTTGGAACCATAGCGTGCCGAAGGGTTGGTGATGACCTCCACATGGTCGACGCTGTTGGCCGGCATGGTCTGGATGTAGGTCTTGAGGTTCTCGGCAGTCATGTGCGAAGGCTTGTCGTTGATCCACACCTCCACGCTTGAAGTGCCGCGTAAGGTGATGTTGCCCTCCACGTCGACACTCACGCCAGGGGCGTTCTGCAAGGCATCGGACAGCGTACCCGTTTGGATACTCGGATCTTCCGCCGTATTATACATGGTCTTCTCCCCTTCCACTGCAAACAAGGGACGTTTCTCTGAAATCACCACTTCATCAAGTCGGGTAGTACCTGCCTTCAATTTCAAGGTACCCACGTTTACGTCGCCCTTCACCGTTACCGGCATGGAGAACGTCTCATAGCCAATGGCCGAAATCTTCAGGGTCATCTCCCCTTTCGGCACCATTTGAAGCGTAAAAGCGCCCTTGTCATCGGAAGCCGCGCCACTCACAAAGGCCGAGTCGGCCACACGGAACAAGCCCACATTCACAAAGGGAACACCTTGGTTATTAGACTCATCGATGATTTTTCCAGAGACATTGCTTTGAGCAAACACCGAAGAAACAGTGATGAAAGCAAGAGCGAGAGAAAGAAGCAGTTTTTTCATTGTATTAGGTATTGACGTTGTAATAACTAAATTTTTAGTTTTATAGTATTTGGAATTGAAAAAATTTTGAATAAAAGGGTCGGCGGATACGTCACCTACTGCTGAATCAGCATGTTACAAAACGCTTCCACTTCGCCTTTGGACCAATTGGGATTGGCATTGATGAAGAAAGCGCTACAAACAGCATTGGCAATGCGCCACACTTGATAAACTTGACCATCAATAACGACTGCTATATTGACAGGTTGAGGCTGCAACAAGGCATCTTCTGTCATCCGTTTGAACAAAATTGTAGCTTCAGGCATCAACTCGAGCATGATGGCCGTGAAGGTTCCTTCTTTATAAGGTCCCGTTTCCAGTCGTTTGACCAAAGGCTTTCCACCCAGCACTTCCGAACTGATGGCAGGACCCACTTCTGTAGTCTTTTTCAAGGTAAAAAGTGCAAGCTCAGTGGTGTCGGCAGACCATCTATAGACCAAAGAATCATTGTCTTCCACCATGGTCGTCTCAAGAAAACGAGCCTTGTCAGCGACCCAAGTCAGGTTATAAATCTCCCAGATTTCAAGGCTTCCTTTGGTTGACAGATCACCCTCTGCCCGTTCGTATTGAAGGGTATCTCCCACCAGTTTCAGATGCTTGGCGAACAGATAGCCACCCCAGATGTCGAAGCCCAGGAAAACCACAATCATGGCAATGCAGAATCGCTTTTGTTTTTTATCGAAGACCGAATTTTTGTCCCGAGGGGCCTCCGCACCTTCTATTTGATGGATAATCTCATCGCAAGGCTTGGTCTTATTGCGGATTTCAGCAGTTCCAAGAACAACAAAGACTACAATCGCAACACCAAAAACGACCGCGACCGCGCCTAAATTTGGCACTCCTTTTCCTATCCAAGCCAAAAGCATACCCAAAGTCAGAATAAGCCCAGTGGAACAGTTGAGAATCGTAAAGGTGGCGAAAAGCTTCTTAAAGCTTCTGGCTTGATTTGACAAGGTTAGCAAATCATCGTTTTCCAACGTCTTGAGGTGCAGTTTTCTAGTCAGCAACAACTCAATGGCCAAACAAGTCACGCAGAAAGCCACCCAAAACACTTTCGCCGGAAGAGAACCTCCCCATTCCCAATTGATGATCAGCACTCCGAGAAGCGCCGCCAACGGGTATAAAATGACTTGTGTCCAACGATATCGTTTATAGAAACCAACGCTTTGGTCAATAGATGACTTCATCAACCGTTCGTTGACGATTTCCTGCTGGTCGAGTTGCTCTTTGAGCGTCTCGTATTGGGCTTTCAGTTGTTCAAGTTCGTTTGGGTTATTGTTTTCCATGATGAATCCCTTTCATTGTTTTTTGGACATTTGAACCAGTTTTTCCTTGATGCGCGCCAGCCTCACTCCCACATTATTAGGTGTGATGCCGATGATGGCCCCGATTTCGTCATAGGGGATGCCTTCAAGCCAGAGCAGCACGAGGCTTCGGTCGATCAACTCCAATTGCGAAATGAGGTCGTGAAGTTTGCGCACCTGCTGCGTCTTGGGGTCATCGGCCTCGAAGGGGTCGATATCGACCGTCAGCGGCACCGTCTCGATGCGCCGGCGTTCCTTCTTGTCCTGGTTGATGGCCGTGTTCAAGGCCACACGATACACCCAAGTGCGGGCGCTACTTCTTCCTTCGTAGTGGTCGAAGCCGTTCCAAAGCCGGATGAGGATTTCCTGAAACAGGTCGTCGACTTCCGCCTTGTCGTGCGAGAACATATAGCACACCGTGTAGATGGTCCGCTTGTGCTCCCGCACCAAAAGTTCAAACTGATGTTCTTTGTCGTTGTTCATAATGCGTTTT
>JAGCPG010000070.1 GCA_017645245.1 Bacteroidales bacterium | reverse complement strand
GTGCGACTACCATTATGGCGTGGATGTGGAGCTGCATCCGTTGGCTGCGCTCTTTCCCAATTTCCATTGGGTGGATCCCTATTGCCGTGGTGAGTTGGGATTGAGGACAATCACAGAACGATACACGCCCCAATATGAAGGTTATTCTTCGGAACCAATCCACAGCGATTTCCTTTACGGTGGAAGTCTGGGCTTGGCCATCAATCCCATAAAATACATTGGGGTTTTCTATGAATATGCTTTCGACAATCTCAACAAAACCGTCGTCAGCAATGGATCTTCTTATGTGTATAAAACCAAGCCGATTCACCGTTTTGGCATCAACGTCCGTATTCCTATCGTCAAATAATGCCATGAAAAGATTTTTGCTATTGCTTTTGGTAGCAACGTTGGGTCTCGTATCGTGCCGAAAGCAGGTGCCCGGTTATGAGTACCCCAATTTTGATCCCGAACCAACCATGAATGCTGTGTTGATCAACGGTGAACCCATTCAGGTGTATCTTTCGATGGCCCAACGGCTCGACTCTGTACACCCTAGGCCTTGCACCGATGCCGAGGTGCTACTTTACAAGGACGGGGAGTTTGTGGAGCAACTGGCCCACCATGGCGAGGGACGCTACAAAGGTTCCACTGTGGCTGAGGCACTGCATGAATATAGCTGCAAGGCGGTGGTTTCTGGATGGGATACGCTTTACACCCATACTGAGGTTCCGGCACACCCTGTGGTGAAAGATGTCATCATCATGGAAAACGCCACCCTTGACGAAGAGGGGAATGCCTGTCCGGCCATCCTAATCACTTTCAAGACTGACCCTGACAAACGACTGTATTATCAGTCGAGCATTGATGCGGCTTTTTTCTACTATTATTATTACCATGGTGAGATTTATAACTCCACTGGTACCAGAGGCACCATGAACACTTCCATCAACACCGACGATCCAGTGTTGCTCAACGAAGGTTCCGACCTGTTGCTGTTCAGCAATGAGATCATCTCCGATACCGCTTATACGCTCAAGGTGAACGCCTCGTTCAACAGCCACAGCTATTCATCCTCAGGTCAAGCCGTGGCGTTCGATTCCATTGTAAGGAGAGGCTATGTAGTTGTGTCGATGTCGGGCATCGCTGAGTCGTGCTACCAATACCGCAAGAGCCAGGAAGCATTTCAGGCGCCCGATGCTTACACCAACCTTTTCCTTGGCACCATCACGCCGTTAAACCTTTACAATAACGTGGAAAATGGCCGAGGTCTGTTCACCGCCATTGCTCCCGTGACCTGCGACACTGTGTTTCTCCGTTAAAATCTGACTGTCATGAAAAGAGTATTGTTTTTGATCGTCATGGTGGCTTGCCTGGGTGCTCAGGCACAGCAGATCCACATCACAGGTTTTGTTTCGGATGCCTCAGACGGTGAGCGTATCATCGGAGCCAATGTGTATCTTCAAGATCGAAGCCGAGGGGTGGCCACCGACCAGAAAGGCTACTTCAACTTCGCCGTCCAGTTGCCAGTCGCACTCTGTGTGTCGTTCATCGGCTATGCCGACACCTGTTTCACCGTGAGCAGCGTTCCCGAACAGCCGCTATCTATCAATTTGCGCCCCACGGCGGAAACGCTTAACACCGTTGAAGTGAGCGCAGAACATATGGAGCGGAAACCTTTCAACACTGTGACGTTGACCTCCAAGAACATCGATCAGTTGCCCACTATCGGCAGCCGCCCCGACATCATCAAGGCGGCGCAACAGCTGCCCGGCATCGAGGCAGCCACCGAGGCCTCCAGCCTGATGATCGTGCGTGGAGGCAATCCCGGCGAGAACCTCTATATGCTCGACAATGTGCCGCTCATCTACGTGAACCACCTGGGTGGGTTCATGTCGGTGTTCAACTCCGACATGATCAACACGATGGAAGTGTATAAAGGTGGCTTTCCGGCGCGTTTCGGCGGCAAGCTTTCCTCCATCGTGGACCTCACCGCCAAGAAAGGCGACCCCACCAAACTGAAAGGCTCGCTGAGCGCAGGCTTGACGGATGTGGCCTTCGCCGTGGAAGGTCCCGGAGGGTTCAAGAACACCAGTTTTCTCGTCACCGGACGCAAGACCTTGACTGAGGCTTTGCTCTTTGTGGCAAGCAAAATCAGCCAGGTTGGCGGTGGACAGGAGAACAGCCTCATCTACGGTTTCCACGACATCAACGCCAAATATAGCTGGAACCCCGATGCCAAAAACTCGTTTGCCTTCAACCTTTACGAGGGCGACGACTACCTGCGCATCTGGAAAAACAAGAGCGACCAATTCGGCGTGGAGCGTAACAGCATCGGCAATATCTGGGGCAACCTGCTTGTTTCGGCTCAATGGAACAGCGCTTTGACCTCAAGGCTTTTCACTGCCAGCACCCTCTCGTTTACGCATTACCGTCTCAAAAACAAGCTGAAGACCCACACAATCAACATGATCGACACCACTGATTTCTTCAACAAATCGATCTCACGGGTGGGCGACCTCTCGCTGCGTTCCGATTGGAAACTGTTTGTGGGCAATGTTTGGACATTGGAGTATGGCTTGCAGTCGTCTTACCTGACCTACCAGCCCAACCATTTTACCAGCAGCGTGACTCCGGCGAGCAACTCAGACCGCTCCACGGTGTTCGACAACTCGTTTTATCTTGATAATAAGTTCAAGTTCGGCACTTGGTTCAACGGCAGCATTGGCATCAGATTTAATAGTTATATTAATAAAGATTATCAGCATCTGGCATGGGAGCCGAGGCTGAATTTGAACGTACGCATTTTCCAAAGCACTTTCAACGCCACGGTGATGCGTGTGACGCAGAACTCGCATCTGATGATGACTCCAGGGTCGATCATGAACAACGAGATTTGGATTCCTGCCGATGGCCGTGTCAAGTCGGCCACCTCGGAACAGGTGTCGCT
>JAGCPG010000069.1 GCA_017645245.1 Bacteroidales bacterium | reverse complement strand
TGAACGGATTAATGTATTTAGTCTCCATAGTTTTAATTAATAATTATTTCTACAATCTGTTTTTAAATATCCAAATGTATCATCGACGGTTCTGCAAAGATAAATAGATTATTTCATTCACCGCAAGCTTTCTTGTAGTTTTTTCTTGCAGAGAATGGGAAAAGTAACAAAGGAAGAAAAAGAAATTTATGCTTCGTACCCGAACCGTTTGAGCTCTTGTTCGTTGTCCCTCCAGTCCTTGTCGACCTTCACAAAGAGTTCAAGGAAGATCTTCTTGCCGGTGAACTCCTCGATGTCGGCCCTGGCCTGCATGCCGAGTTTCTTGATGGCGCTGCCGCCCTTACCGATGATGATGGCCTTCTGCGAGTCGCGGGCCACATAGATGGAGGCGCGGATGACGATACGCTTGTCGCTCTCCTCGTATGAATCCACCTCCACCTGCACAGAGTAGGGGATCTCCTGCTGGTAGTTCAGCAGGATCTTTTCTCGGATGATCTCGGTGATGAAGAAACGCATTGACTTGTCGGTGAGCTCGTCCTTGGGGAAGTAGGGTGGACACTCGGGCAGCTTGGTGAGGATCTGCTCGAACAGGTGCTGGACATTGGCGTTGTGTTGCGCCGAGATGGGGAAGACGGTTGCGTTGGGCAACGTCTTTTCCCAGTATTCCACGGCCTGTTCCACGCCTTGCTGGTCGGACAGGTCGATCTTATTGATGAGCACAAAGACGGGGATTTGGGTCTCCTTCAGCCGTTCGATGGTCTTTTCCTCCACCTTTTTATCCGTGATGTCGACCACAAACAGGATCAGGTCGGCGTCGATGAGGGCGACGTTGACGAACTGGTTCATGATCTCGTGCATCTTGTAGGCTGGATCCTTGATGATGCCCGGAGTGTCGGAGAAGACGATCTGGAAATCGTCGCCGTTGACGATGCCGAGGATGCGGTGGCGGGTGGTCTGCGCCTTGGAGGTGATGATGGAGATTTTCTCGCCAACCAGTTGATTCATAAGGGTTGACTTGCCCACATTGGGGCGTCCGATGATGTTGACGTAACCTGCTTTATGGCTCATTTTTCAAAAAAAATCGTTAAATCGCTTGCAAAGATACGAAAAACTATTTAATTTTGCAGCCTGAAACACGATGCGGGGTGGAGCAGAGGCAGCTCGTTGGGCTCATAACCCAAAGGTCGTAGGTTCGAGTCCTACCCCCGCTACAAACTAAAAACGGACCCCTTTCGAGGCCCGTTTTTTTATGTGCTCCTGCATCTGCGGGATGTTCAGGATCAGCGAATGACTTCCTTTTCAAGAACGCCGTCCATGTTGCCGTCCAAGGTCACTTGAAGAACGGCAAGGAGGATTTGTGTCTGGCCTGTGCCGAAAGCTGTACCGCCTAAAGAGATGTTGTCGTTGTTAAGAACACCGGTGATGTTCATGGCATACTCGAGCTGTACATCCACATACAGGTTGATAACTTTGTAGAAATGGAACTCGTCGAAAGTGATGACGTTGTTCTCCATGGTGCCGTAGAGCGAGACAGGAGTGTCTTCAACATAGAAGGTGCCTCTGACGTTGTTGTTGTCGTCGAGGGCGCCCAAAACCATGGTAACAGGAATGTCAGGAATAATGGTATCCAAATTGTAGGCTTCCTGGCCGGCGATTTCGTTGGTGGAGAGGTGGCCTTGGATGTTCATGGTGCCCACAAAGGTGCCGAGACCTTCCTCAATGGGAAGCACATAGTCAACGATAACAGTAGCAACGTTGGCTTTGTCGGCAGCGTCGGTGACGGTGGCGGTGACGGTGTAAGTTGAAGCGGACAACTCCGGGAGATCATCGAAAACGTAGATGTTTTCGTTGGAAGGATCGATGATTTCGGGGTTCCTACTGTACACGATGTTACCCGAGGCGTTGGCAATGGAGAAGTCGAAGCTGACCAACTCGCTTAAACTTCCTGAGTTGGGAGCGATGGCAACCTTGAATTTCAACTCGGTACCGATCAAAATGCTGGAATTGCCGGAAATGTAACCTTCTTCAGAAACAAAAGAAACCTCAGGCTTCTGTTCCAAAATTTCTTCCATGACTTCGGGATCGCAGCTTGCAAAGAACATCATTCCGATGACGCAAGCCAAAGCAAATGTTAATTTTTTCATGTGTTGTTTTATTAATTACGTACAAAACCAAAATAATCTGCAAAGATAAGGCCAAAATTGTTATCACCACTGGTTTTTGATGAAAAATTTGTATTTTTGATGGCGAAATTGTGTTTTTTTATGCCGCTTTGGATGTCGATATTACCACCGTTGGTGGCCATTTTGATGGCACTGCTGTTGAAAGAAGTGATCTCCTCGCTGTTCTTTGGGATCCTTACTGGAGCCTTCATCATGGCCTTTTATGCGGGATGCGGTCCCCTTGAGGCCTTGGGTAGCGGATTGCTTCGTGTGGTGGACACCTATCTCGTTGGCTCACTGTATGATGCCGACCATGTCAAGATCATCGTGTTTACCCTGATGATTGGCGGCATGGTGATGATCATCACGGTTAACGGCGGCATGAGGGGCATCGTCAACTGGCTTTCGAAACGGGCCCGTGGGCCACGCTCGGGACAGCTGATGACATTCGTAATGGACCTCTGCGTGTTTTTCGACGACTATTCCAATACCTTGGTGGTGGGCAATACCATGCGTCCTTTGTCCGATCGGCTACGCATTTCACGGGAGAAGTTGGCCTACATCGTCGACTCCACCTCGGCTCCCGTGGTGGCGGTGGCGTTCATCACCACTTGGATCGGGGCAGAGTTGAGCTATATCCAGGACGGTCTCAACAATCTGGGCCTTGAGATGTCGTCGTATTCGGTGTTCTTCCATTCGTTGGCTTACAGCTTCTATCCTTTCCTGACGCTTTCCTTCGTGCTGATGATCATCATAAGCGGCCGCGACTTTGGTCCTATGCTCAGGGCTGAACGCAAGGCGCGTCTGACGGAGAAAGTACATGGTGAAACGACTCAACAAGCGGAGGAAAAAGGTCATGCCATCGACGCCATCATCCCTTTGCT
>JAGCPG010000068.1 GCA_017645245.1 Bacteroidales bacterium | reverse complement strand
ACAGCCACCTTGCGGGCCTCAAACATCATGTGGCGCGAGGTGTTGCCTTCGCGGTCTATCCAGCCTTCGGCTTCGATGAAGTCGCACGCATAGACAGGGGCCTTGAATTCAATCATGTCGTATGCGCAGAATAGGCCTTCGTCGCCATCACGCATAATCAAAAGTTCGGTAGCCACGTCACCGAAGAGGTGAACCATGTGGGCGCCGTCAACCAAATTGCCACCGTAGTGGGCATCCTTCGCGCTCATGCGAAGTCTAATTTTAGTTCTGTATTCCATATTTGTATCTCTTAATCCTTTAATTACTTCTCCACATAAATACCATCGACATAAATTCCAGATGCGTGCACGCACTCAGGCTTGATCTCACCGACGGGAACCAGCTTCTCGGCCTCGACCACCACGTAATCGGCGGCGGTAGCCATCAGCGGGTTGAAGTTGTTAGTGGTTCCGAGGAACACCATGTTGCCAAATTCATCAACGATGTTGGCGCGCAGGAAAGCGATGTCGGCCTTCAGAGGCTTCTCGAGAAGATAATCCTTGCCGTCCACGTTGACCACTTGTTTGCCGTCAGCCATGATGGTGCCCATGCCGGTGGGAGTCAAAACGCCACCGAGACCTGCACCGTAGGCGCGGATGCGCTCTGCGAGGGTGCCTTGGGGAACGTATTCAACAATCAAAGTGCCTTCGTTCTTTTGGAGGGCGGTCTGCTTGTTGGTACCGGTGTGCGACACGATGGCCTTCTTCACCTGGTGGTTGGTCACCAGCTTGCCGTGGGCCACTTCGTCGTAAGCGGTGTCGTTGGCGATGATGGTCAAATCCTTCACGCCTTTGGCAACCAGAGCGTCAATAATCTGGACAGGGCTTCCCACGCCGAGGAAACCGCCAATCATGATGGTCATGCCGTCGTGAACCTTCTCAACGGCTTGTTCCAATGTAATCTGCTTGTTCATAATTGATTATGTTTAGAATTTGTTGTGAATACATGAAAATCAGGACTGCAAAGGTAGTGCTTTTCGCTCGTGAAAACAAGCAAAACCTTATTTATTTTAAAAATAAAAGTAAGCTTAATCTACCAACGCCCTCTTGGCATGAGCCAAAGCCTCGTCGAAGTTATCGTGGATGTTGCTCTTGCCGATGAGGTAGGAAATGTTGCTCTTGTCGAGGGTCTTGCGGACATTGGGCTGAACACCCGACAAGATGATCTTTTTATCTTTGGTTTGCAAAGACTTAATAGCTTCGAGGAAGTTGCGCTCGCCGGTTTCATCCATAAACGGCACATGCCTCATTCGGATGATCAAAATCTTGGTGGAATCGGGACGGCCTTTTAGCACCTCGCTGAACTGCTTGGCGGCACCGAAGAAGAACGGGCCGCTGATTTCGTAAATTTCAATGCCATGCGGAATGTCGTCGTAATCCTCCATGGTGTTGGTATCCAGCTCGTTCATCAAAACGGCCTCGCCGTTGTCGGCCATCCGCTTCATGAACATCAGCGATGCCAGCACAATGCCAACCTCGATGGCAACAGTCAGGTCGACAAGCACGGTGAGGAAGAATGTGACCAGCAGGATGATAATGTCGTATGGCGAACCACGGAGAATAGACTTGAAACTACGCCATTCACTCATATTGTAGGCAACAACAATGAGGATACCTGCTAAACATGACATCGGGATCAGCTTGGCATAATTGCCCAAGAAAAGCATGATCAACAAAAGGGTTATGGCATGAACGATGCCGGCGATAGGCGTACGGCCGCCATTCTTGATGTTGGTAGCGGTGCGGGCAATGGCACCTGTAGCAGGAATGCCACCAAACAAAGGCGTGATGATGTTGGCGATGCCCTGCCCTATCAGCTCGGTATTGCTGCGGTGATGGCTACCTATCATACCGTCGGCCACGACCGCCGAAAGCAGCGACTCAATGGAGCCCAGCAAGGCGATGGTGATGGCCGGCTGCACATAATGTCCGAAGTTTTCCCAATGGACCTCCGGCATACTCAAAGCAAAGCTTCCCTTGATCTCACCAAACATGCTCTCGATGGTGGTCACTGGAATGTCGAAAATGGCAACGGCGGCGGTCACCAGCAAGATGGCCACAAACGAGCCTGGGATCTTGTTGGTCAAACGGTTGATGACAAGACTGAGGATGATGGTTGTAACGGTGATGCCCAACGCCCAATAGTTAACGGTTCCAAGGCTTTGGAAATACGCCACCCATTTGTCGACAAAGGCTGCCGGCACCTCAGCGATCTCCAATCCGAGGGCATCCTTGATCTGGGTGGAAAAGATGGTCAAGGCGATACCGCTGGTGAATCCGACCACCAAGGGATGCGGAATGAAGCGAAGCAGGGAGCCCAACTTCAACAATCCGAACATGACCATGAAGATACCCGCCAGGATGGTAGAGATCATCAAGCCATCGAGTCCGTATTGCGACACAACGCCCGCTATGATGATCACAAAGGCTCCTGTGGGTCCGCCGATCTGCACTCGGCTGCCACCCAGCAAGGAAATCAGGAATCCCGCGATGATGGCGGTGACGATGCCCTTCTCAGGCGACACGCCCGAAGCCACCGCAAAAGCGATGGCCAGCGGCAAGGCCACAATACCCACGATGATGCCCGAAAACAAATCCTTTGCGAATTGTTTCTTGGTGTATCCCTTCTTCAGGACGCTGAAAAACTTAGGGTAGAAAACGTCCTTGATATTAAACTTTGCCATTTTTAGTTTTTCGAGAATTCCACTCGGCCAAACAGCCCATTTTCAACTGATTCGTAGGCCGCGGCATAACCGAAAATGAAATCCAGCACCGACTTGGCGGGCTTTTGGGTTTCACTGGCAAAGACATCGTGGATCTGTGCCGTCAGGATTTCATCAAGAAGTGGTTCATTGTAATTGAGAGTAGCATTTTCCATCATAGGCGCTTCGTTTTCATTTAACTTACACCTATAGAACGGAAATCCGAAGGTATTATTTTATCGGTAGCACGATTTTTTTAAGAAATAAATCAAATCTTTAAAAATCAGTATGTTAAGCAGACGTTGTTACATTCTGCCATCTTGCGCAGGTTGATCAATGCATAACGCATGCGACCCAGTGCGGTGTTGATGCTCACATTAGTGATGTCGGCGATCTCCTTGAAGCTCAGGTCATCGTAAATCCTCATGCGGAGCACCTCGCGCTGTTCGACGGGAAGCATGTCGACCATCTTGCGCAAGTCGCTATGGATCTGATCGACGATCATCCCCTGCTCCACCGACGGATCGGTGATAGGCGCATTGTCGACGTAGTTATAATCCTCGCTCGACGACTCCACTACAGGGATGCGGCTCTCCTTGCGGAAATGGTCGATCACCAGGTTGTGGGCGATACGCATGGCAAACTGGATGAACTTGCCCTCATCCTTGTAAATGCCCGCCTTGATCACACGAATGATCTTCACGAAGGTATCCTGGAAGATATCGTCCGTCAACTGCCTGTCCCGAACCAACGAGAAGACATAATTATATATTTGTTCCTGGTAACGACTAACCAACAATTCAAAATCTGATAGACAACCCTTTCTATAGCTCTCTATCAGCTCGATATCAGATTTTCTTATTTCGGACATACGGCCCTGTTTTTAATGGCGCAAGCGCCTGTTAATCAGGGTAAATAGCGATCGATAGATAGTCCTCCTATTGTTAGTTATACATTGAATTATGATGCAAAGATAGTGCAAATTTTCATAAAGTCAAGAAAAAAAATTGTTTTTTCCTTTTATTTTTTCGAAAAGCCTATCTCATACGTAATTCAATAAAACTTCGTAATTTTGCCGCCATGAAAAAAACGGGGTTATTTCTTGCCATTTTAATCATGTTTGCCAACTTTTTGGTTGGGCAGGAATCCCTTACGCTGACATTTTCAGGCCGGCGGGGCGATGATCGCTACCAAAGACTGGATTACCTGACCGTCAGAAACACGGTACGCGACTGGCAGGACATTCTCTATTTTCCCGACACGACCTTCGTCATCAACCTTTATACGGGCGTTGATGATTTTCCTAACACTGATATGATCAGTGTCACTCCGAATCCTTTTCACGGCGAGACACGGATTGCCATTGAGATGCCCTTGACATCGCAGCTCACCATCTCAGTGTACGATCTTTCGGGAACACTGTGCGCCAGATACCAATCCAAGCTTGCAGCAGGTGCCTATTCCTTCTTATTGCGGCTCAACAAGCCAAATCTTTACCTGTTGTCCGTTACCTTTGACGATTCCCAATACGCCACGAAAGTTATCAGCCTTGGCGGCAACACCAACGATGAGATTGAATTGGTTTCTTCCAATTATGATCCACGTCTTTTCCTAGCTTGGACCGACCATCCATTTGAATTTGGCGACGCGATGGAATACATTGGATACATCGACGACGGCAATGTGGTGGAGGCAAGCAACATCATGATTCAGCCACAATACGGCGACGAGGACATCATTCTCCAGTTCGACGCGCTTTTGCCGGAAGTGGCCACGACGGCCGTGTCAGACGTCACCCAGACCGATGCCACCTGTTTCGCCGAGGTGATCTATGACGGCGGAACAAGCGTTACGGATAGAGGCATCTGCTGGAGCACCGAGTCCGAACCGACCATCGACTGCACTCATGCCAGCTGCGGCGAGGGAATTGGCAGCTTTTCCGCTCAAATGGCCAATTTGAATGTATGCACCGCCTATTATGTCAGAAGCTATGCCGTCAACAGTGTGGGAATCGCCTATGGGAATGAGATAAGCTTTACCACGACTGCTTTCCCTCCAGAAGTCACCACCTCGGATGTTACTGACATCAGTCAGACTCACGCAACCTGCGGGGGCGTTGTTACCTACGACGGCGGGGCTGCCATTACCGACAGGGGCATCTGTTGGAGCACCGAGCCCGAGCCGACTATCGGCAACGCTCATGTCAACTGCGGCGAGGGAACAGGAGCCTTCTCCGGACAGATTACCGGACTGAGCATTAACACCACCTACTACGTCAGAAGCTATGCCGTCAACAGTGCAGGAACCAGCTACGGTGACGAGGTGAGTTTCATCACTCCTCCCATGGCTGACATCAAGATCCTTTCTATAGGGAATTCCTATTCGTCAGATGCGCTGTCATACGTCCCCTTTATTCTGGAGAACATGAATGTCGATGTGAACATCCAAATCGGCATCCTCAACATGGGTGGAGCAACTTTATCCGATCACCTTGAGAATTTTGAACATCAAACTGACAATTACCACTATTATTTATATGAAGGTGATGGTTCATGGCATTATTGTGGTCTAAAGACCATCCAGTTCGCACTCGACAACTATGATTGGGACATCATCATGCTCCAACAGGCTAGCGGGTATGCCCCATATTGGATTTATTACCAACCAACATTAGATAATCTGATAAGTTTACTCCTTAACTATTATGGTTCTCCAGTAAGGTTTGGATGGTATTTTGTGCAATCAAGGCCCGCCAGGAGCACCAATGGGCCCAATTATTCTGAAGAAGAAATTTTGTCCAGGTATATCAGCATTGCTGAAAATGCACAACAAGTGTTAAACGAGAGCGCTTGTGAATTCGTGGTACCCGTTGGTACTGCCATCCAAAATGCCAGAACCGTTCCTACCATTAAGGCTTTGGGCAATTATGCCAATGTTGAAGAAAACACCTCCGGATTGGGGTATATGGATGAGGACGGCATTCATTTGCAAGAGGGATTGCCTTGTCAGATAGCCGCCTACACATTCGTGCTCTCCATTCTTGAACAATACGGTGGTCTTGAAGCCTATTCAATCATAGGTGAAAGCACTAGGGTTACGCCGGAATGGCTGGAAGGAAAGGGTATTCCGGGGATGAACGGGGAACCTGTTGGCTCTGACGACACCAATTGCCTTATTGGACAACATAGTGCCGTTGAGGCTTTCAACAACCCATACACGATCACCAACATGAACAAATAAATTGGCCTGAAATTGAAAACCGTCGAGACATCCCATATCACCATCCGAAACGCCAAGGTTAACAACTTGAAAAGCATCAGTTTACAGATTCCTAAGAATCAGCTGGTGGTCATCACGGGACTGTCAGGCTCAGGAAAGTCGTCGTTGGCGTTCGACACCCTCTATGCCGAAGGACAACGCCGTTATGTGGAGAGCCTCAGCTCCTACGCACGCCAGTTCATGGGTCGGTTGAACAAACCCGACGTGGAATCGATCACGGGATTGTCGCCGGCCATCGCCATCGAGCAGAAGGTCAGCACACACAACCCTCGCTCCACGGTGGGCACCAGCACCGAGATCTACGAATTCCTGAAGCTACTGTTTGCCCGCATCGGGCGGACCTACTCCCCCATCTCAGGACAACAGGTCAAGCGTCATCAGGTCAGCGATGTGGTGGAACACATCATTAATTTGCCTTTAGGCACCACGGCATATATTATTGCACCCATCATCCTGCCGGAGGGACGATCGCTGGAAGAGCACCTGTCAGTCTTGATGCAGCAGGGTTTTTACCGTGTGATGGTCAAGGAGGAGATCCAAAGAATTGAAGATTTCTTGAATTCCAAAGCCAAGGTTAACGATAAGGATGTGAAGTTGCTGATCGACCGCATCAAGGTCAACGAGCAGGTGCAAAATGAGGTCAGTCGGCTCTCCGACTCGGTGCAGACCGCCTTTTACGAAGGCAAGGAATGTTGCCAAATTGTGGCTGACCTCGACGGGAAGCGTACCACCACTGAGTTTTCGTCGCGTTTCGAGGCCGACGGCATGGTGTTCGAAGCGCCATCGGTCAACATGTTCGCCTTCAACAATCCATACGGCGCCTGCCCCACCTGTCAGGGCTTCGGCAGCGTGATCGGCATCGATCCTGATTTGGTGTTTCCCAACAAAAGCCTTTCCGTTTATGACGGTGCGGTGGCTTGCTGGCGAGGCGACAAAATGAGCGAATGGAAAGACGCTTTAGTCCATGCTGCCTATCACTTCAACTTCCCCATCCACAAGCCCTATTTCGACCTTACCGAGGAACAAAAGGAGCTGCTATGGACTGGAAATGAATACTTTGAAGGCATCAACGCTTTCTTCCAGATGGTGGAAGCCAACTCCTATAAGATACAGTACCGCGTGATGCTGTCGCGCTATCGTGGCAAGACGGTTTGTCCCGAGTGTCACGGCTCACGGCTCAAACGCGAGGCGCAATACGTGAAAGTGGGCGGCAAAAGCATTACCCAATTGGTGATGATGCCCTTGGATGAGCTCAAACGCTTCTTCGACCAGCTCCAGCTGGATGAAAACGACATGAAGATTGCCTCTCGCCTGCTAGTGGAGATCAACAACCGACTGGACTTCATGCTTGATGTGGGCTTGGGTTACCTGACCTTGAACCGATTGTCGAACACCCTTTCCGGCGGAGAGTCGCAACGCATCAACTTGGCCACCTCGCTGGGCAGTAGTCTTGTGGGTTCCACCTATATCCTCGACGAGCCCAGCATCGGCTTGCATCCACGCGACACCGACCGATTGATCAAGGTGCTGAAACGCCTGCGCGACATCGGCAACACCGTCATCGTGGTGGAACACGACGAAAAGATCATCCGCAATGCCGACCATATCATCGACATCGGTCCGATGGCTGGAGAATTCGGCGGCGAGCTGGTTTGCCAGGGCGACTTCAACGACATCATGAATTGTCCGGAAAGCCTTACGGGACAATACCTCAAAGGCGAGAAGGTGATTCCCGTCCCCAAGCACCGCCGCAGCTGGCACAATTCCATCATCGTGAAAGGCGCTTCCCAGCACAACCTGAAGAACATCGACGTGACTTTCCCGCTCAATGTGATGACCGTGATCACGGGCGTCAGCGGCTCGGGTAAATCAACTTTAGTGAAGGACATCCTCTTCCCTGCTTTACGGCGCCATCTGGGCGAGACGGCCGACAAATGCGGCAGTTTCAACACCTTGGAAGGCAGCCTCTCGCAGATCCAGACCGTGGAGTTTATCGACCAAAACCCCATCGGGAAATCGTCCAGGTCCAACCCGGCAACCTATTTGAAGGCATACGATGAAATCAGACAACTTTTTGCCGACCAGAAGTTGGCGAAATTGAGAGGTATCAAGCCAGCTTTCTTCTCGTTCAACATGCCCGGAGGCCGATGCGACAACTGCGAGGGCGAAGGCGTGACTAAGATCGAGATGCAGTTCATGGCCGACGTGTATCTGCCTTGTGAGGTCTGCCATGGCACCCGCTTCAAGGAAGAGGTCCTGGAGATCAAGTACGACGGCAAGCACATCTCCGACATCCTCAACATGTCCGTCAACCAAGCCATCGAGTTCTTCAACACCTCGAGCGACCGCAACAGCGCTGTGGTTGGACGTATCATCAACAGGCTCAAGCCTTTGCAAGATGTAGGATTGGGTTACCTCAAGCTCGGTCAGCCTTCCAGCACCCTCTCCGGCGGCGAGGCCCAACGCGTCAAGTTGGCTTATTTCCTCATCAAAGGCAGCGTGGAGAAGCCCACCTTGTTCATCTTCGACGAGCCCACCACAGGCTTGCATTTCCACGATGTGAGCAAGCTCCTCGACTCGTTCAACGCCTTGATCAACAATGGCCACACGATCATCGTCATCGAGCACAACCTCGACGTCATCAAGTCCGCCGACTGGATCATCGACCTCGGCCCCGAAGGCGGCAACGAAGGCGGTAAAATAGTCTTTGAAGGGACTCCAGAAGACCTGATGAACTGTAAAGATTCTTATACCGCGAAAGCCCTTATATCTTCTGACTTCTAACTTCTGAATTCTTAAAAATCATGCACTCCGATAACATCACACATCCAATGAGCGAGCGTCAACAAAAGGTCGTTGACACGCTGAAAAGCCTAGGCATCGAATTCGACATCCATTTCCATCCGCCTATCCCCACCATCGAGGAGGCTATCAATTACTGGAAGGAATTCGACTCCACCCATTGCAAGAACCTGTTTTTCAGGAATCATAAAGGCAACAAGCATTATTTGGTGCTGTTTGAGTGCATGCACCAGATGGATATCCACGACTTGGAGCACCGGCTCCACCAAGGCAAGCTGACATTTGCTTCCGAAGCCCGCATGGAGAAGTATTTGGGTCTGAAACCCGGCAGCGTCTCCCCCTTCGGATTGATCAACGACGAAGAGCATCACGTACATGTTTTCATTGACCAAAACCTACGTAATGCTGAGCGCCTGAGCTTCCATCCCAACGACAACACCGCCACCATCGTCATCAAGAATGAGGATTTCATCAAATTCCTTGATGCGATGGGAAATAGTTATGAGTTTATTGAGTTGTATGATTGACAAAAACAAAGTACTATATTTCAAAACTCGATGGATTTAAGGAACTGTATTAAATCTTCAATCTGTTCAATATTATTAAACCTAAACACAAACTGAAATTGATCTTCGGCCGAAATATTCAAAGAAAAGACATTATCCCAATATGAATAGTATGATAACAGTTGTGTACTCTCCCATTCAATAAGTCCATATTCCCCTGTGCTAGTGTTTTCCTTTCCTAGTGAAGCAGGCAAATAAGCATTTGTGTTTTCTTCCCAGTTCTTGTCTGATTGTTGATTTGAAATAATTGATTCTTTAATAGCAAAATCTCTTTTTAGATTTTCTAGAGATCTTATAAGAACAGGAATATCTTCCTTTTCAAATTTGATATGATTTGTAAGCATGCCTTGAAAGTACTTGGCATCAAATTCGATAAACTTAAACCGCCCCGTCTCATTATCAACTATCCTGTACACATTCACATTTTCCATTCCTACTCCTGCTTGAATAGATCCGATGCAGAATTCCTTCAAAGAAGCGATTAGTTCATCCATTTGACTTTCCCCGTTCTCATAGTTATGCACATAGGAAGGAATACAGTCATATTTGTAAAAATCTAATAGCCAATACAGATAATATTGAGCTCTTTCATAACAACCATTTTGTATGTAATACAACATCCATTGGGAGAATTTTCCAAATGATTCTGGGTCTCCACAAGTAAAACCAGGCAAAGCATGTGGTTCCAAATCGCTTGGAAGCGTTGAGTCAGTGTTTTTTCTGTCTTCATATATAAATTCGATTGTAAAACAAGCAAATTCGAGTGGCTTGTTTTGATCGTCTGTTATATAATACGCATGGCTCGGATTTACTTGAATTAAGCCAATGCTTTGTTCGCTGGTCTTTGTAGGAAAAATGTTAAATCTAAAAATAGGACTTGTATCATCATGTAAATCGTGATTTGTGATATAGAAGTATTTATCCTCTATTTTCTTCAACGATTTATCAAGAATGTTTTGTATCTTTTCTTTTTTCTTAGACTCTATAACAACTTTAACTTTATAAACGACTTTTGATTTTCTCCCATAGAAAACAGTAATTTCCGAATTATATCCTTGAAACTTTCCATTGAAGACCCTTTGTCCTAACGGTGCGTCTTTGGACTTTGTACTATTAATGCTAATTCCCTTCGTTGACAACTGGTTTTGGAAATTTGTAATTGAGCCATCAATTGGGATTCCCTCAAATTTCAGATGCTGCGCAGATAGTGTACAAAACAGTACTAGTGCAAAAAATGTTACAATTGCTTTTTTCATTTTTCAAAGTGTTTTGGTAATACAACATTCTTTCCATCATAGTATTCGCAATTCATTGCATCACGTGAATAGCGAACATTCTCATTAATCGTATTGCAATAGAATTTTCCTTCGTTTGGTTCTGGTAGTTCTTCCAAATGAGAACAACCTGCGCACATTTTAAACAATCCTTTTAGTTCTTTCATCACAGTTAGTTTTTATAGCACCTACTCTATTCTATAATGCAGTTTTCGGCTTCTCTGTTTCTCTTGTTTAGCAAAAGCGACCATTCAGACATAAAGAAAGCGTGAATCAAACTTTTCGTCTGAGGCTGTGAGAAACGCCCATGTACCCAAGTAAGACCCACGCTAAACGTGGCATCCGCTACTTCTTTCGGGTACATATTCGTTTTGAAACTTCTCACATTTCAGACAACTCCGAACGATAGCAAACGCTATGATTTATAATATGTTAGTTTAATCCTCTATTTTTTTATTTCATTTTTTTTATCCAAAATTGTTCTTTTATTTGTTTGTTTCATCTGCAAATATACAACTATTTTTCTTCATCATCAAGCGACCACTTCAAATTCCGCATCCGCGTGTGCAGAATTAGAAGATCATTTCTCCTTCTTCACCCGTTTTACGATGATGAAATTGAGTTCAAGGGTTGATTTTGCGGTCGAAAATTTCGACCGCAAAATATCAATGTTTTTCCAATTACTCGTTGTAGTTTAATCTTCTGGAGCAGCCTCAATTCCATGAAGTCGTTGAGAAGGCAATTCCGTTTCTCCCTGTGCAATCTGTTTGGCGTTCATGGGCGAAACCACCGACTGGCCTATTTCTTTCTCCACCGCTTTCCGGGCATGCTTTGCAACGGCACCACCGCGTTTGGCCACTCCAGCACTTTCAGCCATCCCATTGGGGCTTTCGTTCTTTGAAATCTGTGTCGTGGTAGCCTCCGCAAGCATATTGATGGCAATCTCAAGGTCAGTCATATTGTCGCGAAGGTTCTCTTTCTTCAAACCTTTTAGTCGCTTGTATTCCTTGGCAGAAAGACCGCTCCACTCTCGATAAATGATATCGGTTAGCGAAGCGAACTGTTGCCCTTCCGTCACTCCAGCACGTTTCCATTCATCTGTCAAATGCTTTCTGACCTCAATCGACTTCATTCGCTGATTAATCCATGCTTCCGAATAGCCCAACCTGCGATAATCAGCCACAGCTTGTTCGATGGACAGTTCAGGATCCTGCAACTGGTCAATACGTTTCGCCGCAACCTCTGCCATCCACTGCTTGAAAGGCTCTGCCTTCGGCGAAGGGATGGATTGAATTAGACGGAAAAGTTGCTCTGTATCAGCAACATCCGTCAATCGCATCTTACCGTCAGAAGCACGAAATTTGAAAGCGTTACAATTTGTAACGGTTTCATTTCCCTCCTTCTTTAAGCGATTTTTCAACACCCTCCAATAAGTTTGAGGGTTAGAGCTCTCCGTCAAAACTTCCACCACGTCCACTATGGAGAAATACCACTTTTCCTGATCATCGTCCCAAACAGTTCGAACTCTCTTCTGTTCAAATAGTTGTATAGCTTGTTGTTGTGTCATAGTATATTTTAATTTTGACTGCAAATATAAACAAATATTTCTATTTTCGCAAGTGTTTTTCTTAGATTTCTCAAATTGTATTGACACGATTCAAAGAGTTTTGTATCTTTGCAGCCTTGTTTCACTAATTCTTAATTTATGGATTCAGACCGAGTAACCGTATGTGTCAACTCCGAGATTGGCAAGTTGGAGCACGTATTGGTACATACCCCGGGGCCCGAGCTGGAGAATATGACTCCTGAAACGGCTCATCATTATTTATACAGCGACATCCTTAACCTTCAAGTCGCACAAAACGAACACAAATTCTTCAAGGGAGTGCTGCAAAAGGTGGCCAAAGTCCACGAAATCGGCGACCTTTTGACCGACATCCTCCGCAACGATAGCGTTAAAAACAACCTGGTTGAGCGCATCTGCAAAGCCGAAAACGTAGCATATCTGTCAGATTATCTGAAAGATATGAGCGCAGAGAACCTTTCCAAGGCCTTGATCGAAGGCGTTCACGTAAATGATATCAAGTCGGTCGATGGCAACTACTTCTCGCTGCTGCCGCTGCCCAACCTCTTCTTCATGCGCGACGCCTCATTCACCATGTTCGACAACTTGATGATCAGCAACATGGCCACCAAGGTGCGTGCCCGCGAGACCATGATCCTGGAGACCATTTACAAGTGCCATCCGCTGTTTGACGGCGAAGTCATCAATCCCGCGATGAAATACAGCGCCACCGAGCCCGGCATCATGGAAGGCGGCGACATCCATATCGTCCGCGACGACATCGTGCTGAGCGGCATGAGCGCCCGAACCAACATGCACGGCATCAACGCCCTTGTGGAGCACTTGAAGACCAAACCTGGTGTCAAACACCTCATTTTCCAAGAGTTACCTCTTTCGCCTGAATCATTCATCCACCTCGACATGGTATTTACCATGCTTGACGTGAACCGCTGCATGGCCTACGAGCCTGTGATCATGGGCAGCCAATACAAGACCTTCCACATCACCATCGACGGACAGAAGGCCGTTGGCAAGGAAGAGCCGAACTTGGTGGTCGCCTTGAACGGACTTGGCGTTCCTGTGGAGCCCATTTTCTGCGGCGGTGGTGGCGACAGCTTCTTCCCTGCACGCGAACAGTGGCACAGCGGCACCAACTTCTTCTGCTTCGCCCCCGGCAAGTTCTTGGGCTACGCCCGCAACCAGCATACCATCCAGGCCATCAACGACGCCGGTTTCGACGTGGTGACAGCTGCCGATGTGTGCAACGGCAAGGTCAACCTCAATTTCTACAAGAAATGCGTGGTGACCTTCGAGGGCAACGAGCTCTCACGCGGCGGTGGCGGCGCAAGATGCATGACAATGCCGGTACAGCGTCAAGCTGTTGATTGGTAAAAAAAAAGCCGCTTAAGCGGCTTTTTTCATTCTACAACGATTTCATCCACCATAATCCATGCCTTCTCCCCAGCATTGGGATGCCATTTCGGGAGAACATCTTGATTTTCAACCTTGACTTTCAAGAACTTAACCTTTTTGGCATCGACTCTGGCACGTGCTTCGATGCGACCTAAGGAAGTCATGGGATCAGGCTTGTTGAACACTGGCAATTCAGCCATCTGCCATTCAGTATACTTCTTACCATCCTTTGAGAAGGCTACCCAAGCACCCTTGGGCCACACCACCCAACTATCAGGCTTATGGGCAATGCCGATCTTCACTGAATTGATATCCATGGCCTCCGCAAGCTCTATGGTCGCCTCCAAATCTTCACCATTGAATCCCAGCCAGTTACGCCATTGATAATCCCCAATCACGCCTTTCTTACCATCCATCAAGGCAGTATTGGCATTGGCGCTGTAGCGTTCCGCTGGAGGATTCACAAAGGTGGTCTTCTTGATTCGGAGCGATGGACGTGGATTCAAAGGAATGGCGTTCATAAGCTCTTCAGTTTGAGGTACTTGATAGCGATAGAGCTCGGCAGGATCTTGCTTGTCTTTGGGATATGGACGCAAACAAATGTCGTATTGATAGATTTGATCCATCAACAGGTATTGTTCCGCCACATCTGGACCGCAAGTGGCCGTGCCCAAACCAGCTTGAAAAGCATCCACATTCAGGGTCATGAAATTGGCCTCTTCCAACAGGTTGATACGTTTGGCTTGGGTCAAGTTTTGGTCGGAATAAGGATACATGCTGAAGTTGAAAGGCACCGAGGCGGTCACCATCAATCCAATGGGATTCTTAGAACTTTCAACCGCCATCCAACGGACATCTGAATGATTTCCATTATCTTGTGGCACAACGTGTTGTTCAAATAAATCTAAAGCGTTAGTTGAATATACTCCATAGGTCCCGGCAGCGTTCCGATCAGGGTAATTTTCGGCGTCTTTTCCGAAATAGGTGATGTTTTCAAAGTCTCTCGGAAGATGCATTTGCACGCCAACTTTCGGCAAACAACTGACATCACCCACCATCTCAATTCGGTTGGTCAAGGCGATCTCTCCGTCTCCTGAAATGATATAAATTTGATTTACAACCATTTGTAAGTCACCGAAGACATTCTTCAAATGAATGGTTTGATGCAGCATCAACCGTCCATCGTCCATCGTTTTCGTTTCAGTGGACACACGTTCAGCTTGCAAATCATCCAATCCGGCTTGCTTCCACCAGAGGCTTCCATGCGAATCCACCTCATCATTGAGCGTAGGAGCACGCCAGAAGTTTGGCTTTAAGTAATCGTTGATAATCTTTTGACCATCAAAAATATATGATTTCAATAATCCTGTCCGTTCATCCAATGCCATGCTGAAATTGGAACCGGTAACGGTAAGGCAACCATTGTCAGTTGGACTAACCTTCACCTTGCCCTCGTTAGGCTTCTCCAATTTGTTTTCCGACGGCCAGTCGAGCTTGAAATTGTCGTAGGCAATCTCTGTCCCCTTTGGCATAAACGGCTGATCCTCTTTTAGTTTCACCGTGAATCTCACAAAGAACTCTTCGCCGGGATGGCCATAGATCCGCAAACGTTCTGTACGGAATCGCTTGGTTTCAAATGGTTTTAGGTCCATTTCTAAAGGCTCGAACAACAGCTTCCTCTCGTTGGAATAGATGGTGTAATCCACGTCAAATTGATCCAAATCGGTGAAAGAGAACCAGTTAGTTACCGAAAAACCATCCGATGTAGGATCCAGCATCTTGAACTTGATCGGCTGGTAAACCTTTTTAACTTCAGCGGCATGATGATGCGGCGTGCGATCCGATGACATCACTCCATTGGCGCAGAAGGCATCGTCGTCGCCCACCCCGTAAGCGTGGCCAAAATCGCCGCCCACGGCCAACCAATCCACATCCTTTTTGTCATCATGAACGATGAAGCTTTGATCGACCCAATCCCAAATGCAGCCACCTTGCAACTGTTCGTTGGCTTCAAACACATCCCAATAGTCCTGCAAACCACCCATGCTATTGCCCATGGCATGGCAGTATTCCACCATGATGAACGGCCTTCCAAGCGTATCAAGTCCCTCATCCACAAAGCGTTGCAGGTATTTTGGACTGGCATACATCAAGCCGATGGCATCGGTGTTGCGGTCATAAATGGCACGTTCGTAGGTCACCGGACGGGATTGATCGCGGTTTTTCAGCCAGTCGTAGGTGTATTCGAAGTTGACGCCATTGCCACACTCATTGCCCATCGACCACATAATGACGGAAGGATGGTTTTTATCGCGTTCCAGCATATTGCGATTGCGCGACCAGATCATATCGCGATATTGCGGATCCTTGGCCAGGCTCTTCTCGCCATAGCCTTGGGCGTGCGACTCACAGTTGGCCTCGTCCCAAACATAAATGCCATATTTGTCGCAAAGCTCATACCAATAAGGATCATCAGGATAATGGCAAGTGCGTACCGTGTTGATATTCAGCTGTTTCATTAAAGCGATATCCCGTTCCATCGACTCGTGGCTAATCACATGACCCGTGTAGGGATCGTGTTCATGACGGTTCACACCTTTGATCAGAACATATTGTCCATTAATCAGTAGCTTACCGTCCTTGATTTCTGAAGTCCTGAAACCGATGTTGGTCTCCAATTGTTCCAACACTCCTCCTCTCCTGTCTAATATCTTGATTTCCATACGATAAAGGTTAGGATGCTCGGCCGACCATGGCTTGATTCCAGGCAAGGTTCGTCCCGCTCTCAGATGGTGTTTCCCGATGGCCTCTTTCAACGCTTTCGAAGTTTTAACTATCTCTTTTTCACCATCATAAACAGCAACCACCAAAGTGCCGTACTTGATAGCTCTTCCCGTTGGGTTGTCAACCGTTACTTCAACATCAAAAGTGCCATTCTTATAGTACTGATCCAAACCCGCATGTACCTCATAATCAGATATATTGACCATCGGTTTGGAATACAGGATCACATCCCTTTCGATGCCGCTGATCCGCCAAAAGTCCTGGCACTCGAAATAGGAACCGTTTGAAAAACGGAACACCTTCATTGCCAGACGATTGGGACCTACTTTCACGTATGGCGTCAGGTCGAATTCCGCGTTGGTCTTGGCATCTTCGGTGAAGCCCACAAATTGACCGTTAACCCAAAGGTAATAGGCCGACTTTACCGCACCGAAGTTGATGAATACCTGACGGTTACGCCATGATTTGGGTACGATGAACTCCGTCACGTAACAGCCTACTGGATTATCTACCGTAGGAGCGTATGGCGGCTCATTTGGACGAAACTCGTTATCCACGTTCACATAAATCGGTGTGCCATAACCATTTAACTCCCAGTTTGCGGGTACTTCGATGGTATTCCAGCCACTGGCATCGAAATCCATCTTATAAAAGTCCTGGGGCGCTTGATCGGGGTGTTCTACCCAATAGAATTTCCAGTCGCCATTGAGGCATCGCGACCACTCCTCGCCTATCGGGATGACATTGGTTCGTGGATATACACGGTTGATTTCGAAGACGTTAACGTCGTTCCAGGCGTTCATTTCATCTTCTGTCTGTGCAAACAGGCCCGTCCATGACAAGCCTATCAAAAGCAATAAGGCTATTCTTTTCATATCTTATATTTTGTATTCCAACAACTTAGCTCTCTCCATATCCGGAATCCGCTCCGACTTGTTCGCTTCTCGGTCGAAATAGACCACCGCGCAATGGCAGAGGGTTTTGACCAGACCCGTCTTTTGATCCACTAAACGTTGCTCCATTTTAAAGCTCGAGTTACCAACTTCGGTGATGGCCGACTCACAAACAAGATCGTCATGGAAACGAATGGGATTCTTGAAGTCTAACTCTACGTGAACCAGCACGTATTTAAATGACAACCAGTCAATTTCACTTTGAAAAGCGTGCTCGAAAAAGCGGCTTCGACCCATGTCGAAGTAATTGCATTGCGACCCGTTGTTCACGTGGTTGTAGGGATCGAGGTCGCTCATGCGGATTTGGATGGGACAGGAAAACATATTTTATGATGTTTGATGGGCAAATATACGTTTTTTTTTTGTATTTTTGTACCATAAATTAGTTTGTCATGCCACAAAAACTCAAACAATTCAAAGCCAAGCACTCTTTCACCTCACTGATACTCGTTGCCATCGTGGTGAGATTGCTCGCCGTCATCTTTGTTCCCGGATTCGGATCAAACCACGATATCCAACAACCCAGCCTCATCCAAGGTCTCTTTGATTGGTTGAAAGCCAAAATGGGCATGGATGACACCCAAGGAGTGATGTTCCTCAGCCGCGCTTTCTACGCCACCATCTCCTTGTTCACCGTCTCGATGGTCTACCGCATCTGCGACCTTTTGGCCAACGACAAGGTCAAAGCTTGGAATATCGCGCTGTTGCCCGTCTTCTGTGTTATCATGCCTTCGTTCGGCATTATCGACAACGTCAGCTTCTTCCTTGGATTGCCTCTGCTGCTCTATGGCTCCAACGTGGTACTGCGCCAACAGGTGCTGCTCGATGCCAACAAAAGCGAAAAGGTTCATCGCACCTCCTATTTCATCGCAGGCATCATGCTTGCTCTCTCAGTCTGCGTGTGGTATCAGTGCCTTTTTCTCGTCGTCGCCATCTTGCTGATGCTGGCCGTTAAACACGACCACAAAGGCGCCTTGATGACCCTGTTCGGGTTTGTCGTCACCCTGCTGCTCGTTTGGGTTTTGTTGCTGATTCTGAAAGTCAACGTCTGTAATTACATTGCATGATGACCAAGGAGGAAGCCCGGCAACGCATCGCCGCCTTGAGCGAGGAGCTGGAGCAGCATAATTACAACTATTACATCCTTGCCAAGCCGACCATTAGCGACTATGAGTTCGACATGAAGCTGGAGGAGTTGGCGCGTTTGGAGCGTGAGTTCCCCGAATTCCTGCTGCCTTCCTCGCCCACCCAGCGCGTTGGCGGTGGCATCACCAAAGAGTTCAAGAGCGTCAAGCACAAATACCCGATGCTCTCGCTGGCCAACAGCTACAGCCGCGAAGAGATCGCCGATTTCATCAGCCGCATCAAGAAAACCATCGACGAAGAGGTGGAATTTTGCTGCGAGCTGAAGTTCGATGGCCTGAGCATCAGCCTGCAATACGAAAACGGCGTGTTGATCCGTGCCGTCACCCGAGGCGATGGCATGCAAGGCGACGATGTCACCACCAACGTGAAGACCATCCGTACTGTGCCGTTGAAGCTGCACGGCGATTTCCCGCCTTTCTTCGAGATGCGCGGCGAGATCGTGATGCCTTTCGAGAGCTTCGACAAACTCAACGGACAACGTCTGGAGGCCGGCGACGACCTATTCGCCAACCCACGCAACGCCGCTGCAGGAACGCTGAAGCTGCAAGACTCTAAAGAGGTTGCTCGTCGCCGACTCGACAACTATTGCTATTACATGATGATGGATGATCTGGAAGATCGCTACAAAACCCATTACGAAAGCCTTCAAGCGGCCAAAAAATGGGGATTCAACGTCTCCAACTACATGGCGCTCTGCAAGACCATCGACGAGATCTTCGAGTTCATCGACTACTGGGACGTGAAGCGCCATGAGCTCCCCTTCGCCATCGACGGCATCGTGCTGAAAGTCAACAGTTACGAGCAACAGCAAGCCTTGGGTTTCACGGCTAAGTCGCCAAAATGGGCCATCGCCTATAAGTTCAAGGCTGAAGAAGTGGAAACCGAATTGCAAAGCGTTGATTTCCAAGTTGGAAGACACGGCACCATCACGCCAGTGGCCAACCTCTCTCCCGTGTTGCTGGCAGGCACCACGGTGAAACGCGCCACTTTGAACAACGAGGATTTCATCCGTCAGTTCGACTTGCATTATGGCGACACGGTCACTGTGGTCAAAGGCGGTGAGATCATTCCGAAAATCATAGGCATCAACTTCGATAAGCGTCAAGCTGGCGCTTTGCCCGTGGCGTTTGTCAGGACCTGTCCTGCGTGTGGCACGGAACTCATTCAAAACGAGGGCGAAGCGGCTTGGTATTGCCCTAACAGTCAAGGCTGTCCGCCACAAGTGAAAGGCCGCATCGAGCATTTCATCAGCCGCAAGGCCATGAACATCGAGAGCTTAGGCGAAGGCAAGGTGGAATTCCTGTATGATGCCGGTCTGATTAAGGACGTGGCCGACCTTTACGACCTTACTTACGACAAGCTGTTTGGCTTGGCCAACGACAAGGTCAGCTTCAAGGAAAAGACAGCGCAAAATATCGTCGATGCATTGGAGAAGTCGAAGTCGGTGCCGTTTGAGCGCGTTTTGTTTGCCTTGGGCATCCGCAACGTTGGCGAGGTGGTGGCCAAGACCATTGTAGCTGAGTATCACGACATTGACGCCATCATCAATGCCAGCGTCGAAGAGCTGAGCGCCATTAACACAGTGGGCGAAGTCATAGCGCAATCGGTAAGGCAATTCTTCGAAAATCCAGTAAACATGGGCATCGTGGAACGGCTCAAAGCCGCTGGATTGCAGTTCGCCAAAGCCGATAACAGCACCTCTGCCCTATCTCAGGCATTAGCCGGCAAGACCTTCGTGGTTAGCGGCGTATTCGCAAACTACTCCCGCGACGGCATCAAGGAAGCCATCGAAGCCCATGGCGGCAAGAACGTCTCCTCCATTTCTTCCAAGACGGATTATGTTTTGGCAGGCGACAAAATGGGGCCTGAAAAACGCAAAAAGGCTGAATCACTGGGAATTCCTGTCATCAGCGAAGCTGATTTTGAGGCGATGATCGGCGAAGAAAAGGTTACTGCTGCAACGGAGGAACCTGAAAACGTTCAACTATCATTATTTTAATTGAGATAAACCACAAAAGGCACCTTGTCGTAACTCCCGCAGGGAGTTATGCAGTGCCGTTGTGGTTTATCTCAAATTAAAACACTGTTTTTAGCCGTCGCATTGCTTCCTCAACGGTGGAACGAGGACAAGCCAAATTAATCCTGAAGAACCCCTTGCCTTCCTGGCCGAAATCGGAGCCGCGATTGAAGCCCAGTTGCGCTTCCTGCGTCATCTTGCGCCACAATTCCTCCTCCGACAACCCATAATCATTGAAATCAAGCCACATCATGTAAGTGGCCTGAGGCTTGAAGAACTTCACCTTGGGCAAATTGGCCTTCAAAAAATCGGAAACGTAATCAATGTTACCTTGCACATAATCAAGGAGTTGCTCCAGCCACTCGTCGCCCTTTTCCATGGACGCCTGAGTTGCCACCTTGCCGAAAATGTTGCCCAGATGGGCTTCCAACGCCTCCACATAATTATTATAGGTGACCCGCAGCTCCTGGTTCGGGATGATAGCCGTAGAAGTGGCCAGTCCAGCCAGGTTAAAGGTCTTGCTGGCCGCATGGAACACGATGCAATGATCGGCAACTTCTTGGCTCAAAGTGGCGTAAGGCGTATGTTTAAAGCCTGGCAACACCAAGTCACAGTGGATTTCATCGGCGATGACCAACACGTTATTTCGCAAGCAGATCTCGCTCAGGTGCAACAGTTCCTCACGGGTCCAGCAGCGACCCACGGGATTGTGTGGGTTGCAGAGAATGAGCATCTTGGCCGTCTTGGCTTGCTTTTCCAGCAGATCAAAATCCATCTCATAGCCTTGCTTCCCGATCTTCAAACTGTTGTAAACCAACTTACGTTGATGGCTGCTGGCGGCATGATGGAACGGCGGATATACCGGCGACTGGATAACGACCTCATCGCCTTCCTTTGTAAATGCCAGCACAGCCATGTTGAACCCGCAGACCACGCCAGGCACGAACGACATCCATTCCGTCGGCACCTCCCATTGGTGACGCCGTTTCAACCAACCTTGGATCGCCGTGAAATAAGGCTTATCCTTAAAGTGATAACCGTAAACGGGATGCTGGGCGCGCTCCATCACCGCCTCACGGGCAAAGTCGGGGGTCGCAAAATCCATGTCAGCCACCCACATGGGCAACACATCAGGATTACCAAACACATTCTTACGAAGGTCATATTTTACACAATTGGTGTTTTCGCGAGGTATTTTTACGTCAAAATCGTATTTCATAAAATAATTTTTAATATTTTTTTGCAAAATTGCAAAATCTATCTATTTTTGCAGCATATAAACTATTAAAAAATAATAACATGAAGATTTTTGTAGCCAAATTGGCTTTCAGAACCACCGCTGAGGATTTACGCGCCTATTTCGAGCAGTTCGGTCAGGTGGACGAGTGCAAGGTGATCATGGATCACGAGACCGGTCGCTCGAAATGTTACGGATTCGTCGAGATGCCCAACGAAGCGGAGGCTTACAAAGCCATCGTTGAGACCGATGATATGGAATTCCAAGGCAATGTATTGCAAGTTAGGAAGTCACGGCCTGCTAAAAAATTGAAATAAAAGCCTTGACAAAAAGAAAAAATTTGTAATTTTGCACCCGCAAAAATGATGGCCTGGTAGCTCAGCTGGATAGAGCAACAGCCTTCTAAGCTGTGGGTCTTGGGTTCGAATCCCAACCGGGTCACGCCAAATATCAAAAGAGGGTGACTAAAAAGTAGTCATCCTCTTTTTTTGTTTTTATAGTTTTTGTCAGAAAAAAATAGGGTTATCTTGTTAAAAAATAACGAGATAACCCTTGTTTGTATCGATTTATTTCTTATATTTGTAGTGCGAATT